>JAFWQQ010000014.1 GCA_017545165.1 Oscillospiraceae bacterium | reverse complement strand
TAAAGTCTTCCGGCCAGAATTGTGTCATACTTCGTTGCCTTCCTTGACCATATATCTCCATTATGCTCTGCGGAAGGCGCCTCGTCTGGCACAATTCTGCCTCGGAATCTTTTTAAAGCTTCTTATCAGAAATTAGTATTAGTGTACCACAGAGCGCCGCGCCGCGCAAGAAAAACCGCGTCGGCAGGGCGCACATTCCCTGCTGACGCGGTTTTTCTTTGTGTGTTCGTCCGTTGCCGGCACTCGTGCTCAAGCCGCCCTCCAGAACCGGATGTACAGATCTCTCCAATCCTGGCCGCGCGGAGCAGCGAAGCACCACAGACGATCCTTGCCGCTGAAGGTAAAGTCGCCGGACATCAGGGGCGGAAGCGTTTCGCCGTTCAGATCCTCCAACAGGACGCGGCTCTCGCCCGTCTCCGGCCGGTAGAGATAGAGCGCCATGTCTGTCCCCTGGAAGAGAACGGTTTTCCCGTCCTCCAGGGTCGCCAGGGCCCAGCAGCCCGCCGCATCGGCAGAGGCTGCGGGAACTCCGTCTTCCCCGAAGGTCACAGGGACCTCCGTGATCTCAGCGCCCAGGACCCCCAGGCAGGAGAGCTGCCCGCTGCTGCGACGCACCAGGCAGCAGCCCAGCGGCACCTTCTGGCTGCAGCTCAGCAGAAAGTTTTCTCCGTCCGGGCAGAGGAGCACGTCAGGACATAAGGCCCACTGGATCCTGCCCAGGTCGATACTCTGCTCCTGTCCCTCCGCCGGGCGTAAAACCAGCTGGCAGTGCTGTCCCCGGTCCAGATCCAGCTCCGCACTGCGCAGCAGCGCGGCTACGCCGCCCTCCGGCAGGAAAGAAGCCGCCGCAATCTGATACCCGCTCTCGTAAGGCGGGAGCGTTGTGCATTCCCCGGAAATTTCATCCCGCAGAAGCAATTCTTCCGAGAAGCGCCCTTTCGGGGCAAGGAGCAGCTTGCCCTCGCGAGCCGCGAGGTATTGGCCCTGCGGCCAGCTGTAAAGCTCTCCGCTGTCGGTGTCCAGCGCGAAGAAAATACTGGTGCCCTGCGGCCGCACACTCATCCATTTTTCGGAGAAGCCCGGACCGCTCTCTGCCCGGATCGTGGAGCTGCCCGAGCTGCCGATGTTCGCCACCGCGCGCAGAAGCTCCGGTCCGTCCATGGCGTCGAACTCCGCCTTTTTCTCTGCCGCCTTCTCCTCGGACAGACCGTATAGCTGATACTGCGCTTCGGCACGCAGCGCTTCCACCGTCATGTCATCGCCGATACGCAGCGCAGTCCGTTCTCCGGTCTCCAAATCATAGAGATAGCTCTCGCTGCAATAGGAAATCAGCGCCTTTCGTCCATCCGGGGAGAAACCGGCGAGCCGGGCCGTCGGCTCGTCAAAGGCTTCGGGCGGCATGGCCGTCAGTTCCGCGGTGATCGAAGGATCCCACAGATCGAACACCCCTTCGTCAGGCGCCTGTTCTCCCTCCTCCACGGGACTCTCCGCGAAAGCTATTGTTCTCTCACAGAGATACAGCATGCCGACACATAAGGCCAGGCACAGGCACAGAGCCCCGAGTCTCTGTGCAGAGCGGTAATGTCGCCTCATATCGTTCTCCCTCTCCTTTATCCTTTCATGCAGTGAGCCTGTCAGCCCGTCACATGGAGCTGGAAATACAGATTGCTCCAGTCCTCGTTCCTGGGAGCTGCGTTCATCCACAGCTGATCGAAGCCGTTATACGTATAGTTTGAAAGCACGATCAGCGGCAGCCGGTTCCAGCCCAGGCCCAGGAGCAGCATGCGGGTCTCCCCGGTTTCGGGGCGGTAGAGATAGCAGATGCTGTCCTTCCCCTGCAGAAGCACGGTCTTTCCGTCCCGGAGCGCGGCGATCAGGAAAAGCCGATCCATTCCATCGGGGAGCGGCTCAGGCCGGCCTGTGTCGTCAAAGGACGCCGGGATCGGGGTGACTGAGCCCTTCTGCAGCGTCAGCAGCGAAACCTCGCCGCTTCTACGGTCTACCATGCAGCTGGCGAGAGACTCGTACTGCCGACTCCTCAGCAGCAGTCTGTCCTCGCCGAGGCACATGATCTCGTCGGGCTCCATGCCAAAGCGGATCTTCCCCAGCTCGATGCTCTGTGTCATCCCATCCGCCCCGCGCAGGAGCACCAGGCAGTCCTCCCCGTGTTCAGCATCCATCTTCAGATCCCGCAGGACCGCAGCGGCGCCCCCATCCGGCAGAAAGGCGGCGGTGACCACGCCATAGCCTTTCTGCATGGCAAAGGCAGGGGTCTCCTTCCCGGTGTTCCGGTCCACCAGGAGCAGCTTGCTCTCGGGTCTGGGCCCCACAGCCATCAGCTGATCGCCCCGGGCGTCCAGATACCCGCCCTCTACGCGGCTGTAGAACTCTCCGCTCCGGGTGTCCAGCAGCATCATCATGCCGCTGCCGGGGTCATTCACCAGCATCCAGCTCCCGTCGCTGCCCGGGAGATCCATGGCCCGCACCCCGATCCGGCCCGGCACCCCGACGCTGAGTCCCTGTTTTGCCAGCTCCCGGCCCTTCAGCTTCTCCACGTCCTCGGCCCGCTTGGCAGCCTCCTCGGCGGGCAGGTTCCGGAAGGACGCGGTGAGGAGAAGGCGCAGGGCCTCCTCGGTCTGCTCATCTCCGGGGACCAGATAGGTCTTCTTGCCCGTCTCCAGGTCATAGAGATAGCTCTCGCTGCAGAAGGAGATCAGAGCCTTTTTCCCATCGGCGGACAGGCCTGAGAGCCGCGCATCCGGCTCGATGAAGGCCGACGCCGGCAGCTGCACCGCCTCAACGGTCACATTCCGATCCCAGAGGGTTGGCAGTTCTCCCCCGACGCTCTCGTCTTCCGGCAGGGCGGATGCATGTCCCGCCGCGCCAGCCGTGTCCGCCGCAGCGCTCCCGACGCCCAGGCCCAGCAGCAAAGACGCGCAGAGCATCAGACACAGCAGCAGCGCCAGGCTGCGGTGCGCGGGATGAATCAGCTTTTTCATAACGGATCCCCCTTTTGTTTTATTTCAACTCAATAATAGTATACCATGGCAAAGAGCCCGGGGCAAGCCCGGCGGGCAGAAAAAGGACAAGGAGCTATTCCTCCGGTTCCTTGTGACAAAAGGGCCGCTGCAAATTGTCTCATTTGCAGCGGCCCTGCCCTCTTTCTGTCTGGCGTGTGGATCAGTTCCAAGTTTATGCTCCCCTGCCCCCAGAAAACGCCGGGACTATTTCACGGTAAACACGATTCTCTTCGAAGTCCATACATTGCTGTTGAATTCTGCTTCGATGACTTCCGCTGTGTCGGGCACTTCAAAGCTGACGGTCCCCTTTGCCTTTCTGCCGGCAGAGATCGTGGCAGACAAATCGTCATCTCTGTAATGGTTCGGATCACAGGCCATGCCATCGGCATAGCAATCGAAGGAAAACGAACTGATGCTGCGGTCTGATGACCCCAAATTCTCGAATTCCAGCATCAAAGAGACAAAGTGATATCCTTCCTTCGGCTTGACGAACATATTGTCGCTCTCATAGTCCTCACAAGACAGGTATGTGATTCTGAGGTTTTTGTCTTCATATTGCTCCCCAACTGATAATGCACCGTCGCTTCGTGTGGAATTTGCTTCCAAAGAATAGCCGGAATCTTTCTCTCCTGCGTACAGGAAATTGATCTTTCTATTCCGGAAAGCATTGGGCGTATACTCGATTTCGACTTCTTCCGCGTCTATAGGCACCTCAAAATAGATTCTGCCCATGGTAGAACGTCCGGGAGACAGCGTAGCAGACAGCATATCGTCCGCTCCATAGAACATGTCGACATTGTAACCATTGGCATAGGCTTTAAAACTATATGCAGAGACAGACTCGTCACGCTTTCCTTCATTGATAAATGCAAACTCCAGAAAAATATAATGATGCCCATCCTTCGGCTGTAAAAACTGGTTGTCGGATCGGAACTCACCGCTTGCGGCATAGATAATACGGACATTGCCATCCAGCAGGATATCCCCAACCTCATAAGCGGATTTGACTTCTTCGGCTGCCTTTTCCTCCCCCGCATCCCCTTGCTCTTTCGCACTTTCTTTCTGATCTGGAGTCTTCTCGGCAGAGGGCTGATCGGTACTCGTATTTACCGTTCCAATCTTCTGGGTTTCCTCTCCCTTTCTCCCGCTTGTTCCAATCGCAGCAACAACTACGAGAATAAGCAGCACAATGAACCATGGCCGGAAGAAGATTGGTTTTTTGTTTTTACCTCCACACTTGGGACAAGTCTTTGCACTTCTTGAGATCTGAGCGCCGCAATGCTTGCAGGAAATCAACTTGTTGCTTGCCATGCATCTTTCCTCCTCGAAAAAAGTCCCTTCCCTATGGAGGGCTTCTATTTTCAATTTACCACATTTGTGTTCATTTGACAACATATGTGTTCAAGAATTCCGTTCACTTTCCGTAAACTATAGCTGAAAAGGAAGGTGCAATGCGATGTTGGACCCAGTCGTTGTCGGAAAGGTCATTCAGCGCTTTCGGGAAGAAAAGGGGCTGTCTCAGGAGGTGCTCAGCGGCCTGGCAGATCTGGGCCGTACCCACCTCAGCGCAATTGAGCGCGGTGTACGAAAACCCACGCTGGAGACGTTTTACAGGATAGGAGAAGCCCTCCAGATCCCTCCCTCTACGATTCTTGCAACGATTGAAAAAGAGATCGAGCGGATGTCGAAGCGATAATCCGAAGAAAAACAAAAGAAACGCGTCAGGCAGGAAAATGCTTCTCTGCCTGACGCGTTTCTTTGATTGGGGAACGCAGCCGATCAGTCGGTTTTTTTGTGCAGGGCGCAGGTGATGCCGTAGATCGCGCCGAAGGCCACTCCGGCCACCGGCCAGACGATCCAGCAGCGGTCCCAGGCATTGCCGAGGAAGCCCCAGGCCAGGAAACCCGCCGTCACCAGGCTCCAGTAGATGGCGGCAAAGGGAGCGGCCCGACGGGCGGCCTCCTTGCTCTCCCGGCTGTAATCTCCCTCCTCCAGCAGCAGCTGGAAGGCGCCCCAGAGGATGGAGCTGCGGACGATCAGCAGCACGCCCACGCCCACGATCACCAGGGTGGCGCTCACTGCCAGCAGATGGGAGAAGCTCTCTTTCTCTCCGAAGAAGAGGATGCTCAGGAAGATCGGCAGGGCGGCCAGCACGCACAGCACAATACCCACCGTGAGCTGCAGGTTCCGGGTGGGGCGGAACTGTTCCCGCCGCTCCTTCGCCATGCCGTCCACGCCGTAGAGGGTGTCCACCGCCTCCCGCTCCAGCCACTCATAGCGGCTGACGCGCAGATTGCTCAGCACGAACAGGGCCACCGCGGCGCCCACCATCAGCAGCAGCACCGCCACGCCCAGGCCCACCGCCTGGCCCTCGCTCAGGGCGAGCAGGCCCAGCTCCTGCGCCCCGCTCAGCAGGATGATGCAGATCGGGGACAGGATGCACAGCAGCACCCCCATGGCCACCTGCCGGGCATTGGTCTCCTTGACGCGCAGGAAGTCGTTGGCTTCCTCCATGCCCAGGGTACGAATGGGCCCATCGTCGGAACCCTCCCGGCCGGGTTCCTCCTTTTCCAGAGAATCTTTCAATAAGTAATCGGTGCTGACGCCGAAGAGCTCCGACAGCTGCACCACCCGGCCCATATCGGGCACGGACTGGGCGCCCTCCCACTTAGACACGCTCTGGCGGCTCACCCCCAGCTTCTCGGCCAGCTCCTCCTGGGACCAGCCGTTCTTCTTTCTCAGGTCAATGATCTTATCGGCAAGGATCATGATGCTGCACTCCTTTTCTCGTTTTTCTCCCGCATCGGGCAGGCCCAGCATAAGCGAAAAGGCGCTTGCAGGGAAGAAAGCGGGCCTGGAACTTCCGCAACCGTCGGTTGCATCTGCCGGATTTTCGGGTGCGGAGGCCGGTTTTGCTCACTTTTTCCGCAAAATGTCCAGGGTGTGGTTGGAGGCGCCGATCAGGTCCTGCCGCTCGCAGGTGATCAGGTGAAACTCCATCCACTTCTCAAAGGTCTCGGCGTCCATGCCGTCGATCATGGGGCGAAAATAGTTGGTCGCCCCGTCGGTGGCCACCAGCTTCAGCCGCTCCACGGGAAGGGCCGCGTCCAGGGCCGCGATCTCCTCCGGCCGGACCATCTCGAACAGGTCCTCCGGCCGGCTGATGGCGTGCCAGTCCTCGGTGAGCATCATGCCCTCCATCACTTCCCGGAGCTTGTTGAGGCCGAAGACGTACTGGATCACCGAGGCCTCGTTCATGCAGTAGGCCACCATGAGGATGCCGCCGGGCTTCGTCACCCGCACAGCCTCAGACAGGGCCTGCAGCTTATCTTCTTTTGTGTAGAGGTGGTACAGAGGCCCCAGCACCAGCGTCATGTCAAAGCTCTCATCGGGAAAGCGGGAGAGATCCAGGGCGTTCCCCTGCAGAGCCGTGATCTCCTCCGTGCCGTCCAGCTTGCTTTTCAGGATCTCCAGGTTGTGCGCCACCAGCTCCACCGCGGTGACGGGGAAGCCCTCCTTGGCCAGGGTCACGCTGTAGCGCCCGGTGCCGGCCCCGACCTCCAGGATCCGCCTGGTCTTGTCCCCGGCCAGGGCCTCGCGGATGTATTTCATGGTGGTGCGGTACTCCACCTGGCCGTGCTGGGAGAGGAGCCGCCCCTCCTCGTTATAGTTGCTGTAGTAGTCTTCCAGAATCGTCATAGTGCACCCTCCTTATAGCAGCAGCCGGATCCCCCAGATCAGCAGCAGGTGTCCGGGATAGAAAAGATAGAACAGCCACTTGAGCCCCCGGCCCTTTTTCCCGTTGTACAGGAAAAGGGGGAGAAAGCCCAGCAGGCCGAACCAGTAGATGCCCACGTTGCGCAGCAGGATGTGATAGGCCATGGCTGCGGCGTTGCGCCAGGGAAGAGCCTTGTCCCGCAGCAGCACATAGATGAAGATGATGCCCACGGCCAGGATCCCGTAGTCCATGCCAAGGAAAAGGGAGCCCGCCGCGAAGGCCAGCAGCGTCAGGAGGCCCAGCACCGTGCCGCCCTTTTTGAGCTTTTCCCGGAGAGCATCATAGCACAGCAGGCCCAGGATCGCCCAGAAAAAGGTGAGCATGATGTTCTGGTGGCCGAATTCCAGCAGCTTCCCGGCGGTCACCAGATCGAAGGGGATCTCGCTGACCAGGGCGAAGATGCCCAGGCGCAGCAGGTATTTTTTCCTGTCCCGGGTGTGGAGATAGCCCTCCGCCACACAAAAGGCGAAGATGGGCAGGGCTATGCGCCCGATGACCCGCATCCAGACAGCCTCGGGAAAGAAATTGTCCCCCACGTGGTCGAAGACCATGCTCACCATGGCGATGAGCTTCAGGGCGGTTCCGTTCAGGATCTGCCAGGGCTTGTTCTCTTTCATCGGCGGCATCTCCTCTCTTTTTCGTATGGTGTCCAGGCCGCAGAAACCGCGGTCCGGGGCGGCCAACGAGCTCCTCAGTCCCGCTCCAGGGCCGCCTGCAGCTCCGGGGTCCTCGTCCAATACTTCACGCCCCAACTGTCGAAGCTCCACTGCTCCATGTATGCGTTGCACTCGTAGTCGATGTAGTACAGCAGCCCGTCCTGTACCACGAAATTCGTTGGGTAATAGTCGATATTCAGCCCGGCGGCCCTGGCCTGCTCCGCCATGGCCCGGACCTGGGGCAGGTATTTTTCGGCGCCGTCCCCCCGGCGCAGCAGCTCCATCACCGTGGGGCCTTCGATATACTCCTTCACGATGCGCTCGCGCTCCGCGTCCAGGTCCAGCATCCGGGGGATGCGGATGCCCGCCCGGCAGAGGCGCTCTTAGTCGTGCCGCTCGGCCTCGATCTTGTTGCCGAAGCTGTAGTAATCGCAGGGCTCGTGGTGGATCTGCTTGAGTACCACCTGCCGCCCCTCCCGCTCCGCCAGGTAGGAGTAGCCCCCCTTGCCGCGGCCCAGCAGGGAGAGGATGCGGCAGGGCGTGCCGTTGACAGGGCAGATGCTGTTTGCGTCCATGCTGTTCTCCTTCCCGGACAGGCTCAGGGCCGGGGCAGTCTGCTCCGGCGTTTCTGCAGGCGCTGCAGCTCCTTGTCGATCTCCCGCTTGAGGGCCCGGCTCTCCTCGTCGGCGCGGCTCTCGTCGTAGAGCCGGCGGATCAGCTGCTCCTGCCGGTCGATAATGCCGCTCTTGATGGAGGCGGTGGGCTCCAGCTCCCGGGCCAGCTGCTCTCTGGCGTCCCCCAGGCGCTGCTCCGCCTGGCGGCGCAGGCGCTCGGTCTCGGCCCGGACGGCCTCCATCCGGGCGGCGATCCGCTCGGTCTTATAGATGACCTCCGGATAGGCGTCCACAAAGCGGCGGTAGAAGTAGGAGCGGTCGTGCAGCAGCAGATGGACCTCTTTGCTGATCTGCTCGGTGCTGTCCGCCCGGCTGTTTTCCACGCCGGTCTTCACCAGCTTCAGCACAAAGTGGGAAACGATATAGTCCGCCAGGAAGATCGCGCTGAGGCCCCCGGCCAGGATCTCCCGGGACAGCAGGCTCATGCGTCCGAAGAGGCCCAGCAGCAGCGGGTCCAGCAGCTTGATGATCAGCACGCCCCCCAGGCCGAAGAGGATCAGATTCCCGATCCAGACCCGGCCGTGGAGGTTCATGGGCTTTTGGCTGTAGTCCCACCAGCGGGCGTGAAAGCGCTTCTCCATGAACCAGCTGGTCAAGTACTCCACCAGACCGCAGAGCACAAAGCTGGCCAGAAAGGTGGTGCCCACAGAGGAATCCAGCGGGGCAAGGCCCCCCACCACCAGGGTGATGAGCACCGCGCCGCTGCCGTAGATGGGCAGCCAGGGTCCTGTGAGAAAGCCCCGGTTGATGAAGCGGTGAAACTCGAAGTATTTCAGCGTCACCTCGATGCACCAGCCCAGGACGGAAAAGGCAAAAAACAGCAGAATAAGATTGACGGTGTATTCCATGATGATCCTTCGATCCTCGATTCTATTTCCCCACGCAGAAGCGCTGGAAGATGCGGTCCGTCACGTCCTCCCGGACGCTGCGGCCGGTGAGCTCCCCGATGGCGCTCATGGCGGTCTCGGACTCGGTGAGCACCAGGTCCGGGGTCAGCCCCTGCTCCATGGCGCTCAGGGCAGCCCGCAGGGATTCCGCCGCCCGGCCCAGGGCCTCGGCCTGGCGGGCGTTGGTCAGGATCTCCCCCGCCGGGGCCTCCGGCAGCGGGAACAGCGCCGCGATGGCCCGCTCCAGCGCGTCCAGGCCCTCGCCGGTGACGCTGCTCACCGGGATCACCGGCAGACTGGTGTCGACGCGCTCCACGGCAGCGCTCAGGTCCTGCTTGGACAGGACCACCAGGCCCCGCCTGGCCTGCTCCGCGGCGCGGAGGATGGCGGCGTCCTCCTGGGTATAAGCCCGGCTGCCGTCCACCACGGCGATCACCAGCTCCGCCCCCTCCAGGGCGGCCCGGCTGCGCTGGACGCCCAGGCGCTCCACCTCGTCCTCGGTCTCCCGGATGCCGGCGGTGTCGATGAGGCGCAGGCAGAGCCCGCCCAGATGCAGCCGCTCCTCAATGGTGTCCCGGGTGGTGCCGGGGACGGCGGTGACGATGGCCCGCTCATAGCCCAGCAGGGCGTTCAGCAGGGAACTCTTGCCCGCGTTGGGCCGGCCCACGATGGCGGTGGGGATGCCGGCGTTCAGAAGCCTGCCGCGCCGGAAGGTCCCAAGAAGCTTCTCCAGCTCCTCCAAGGCCCCGCGCAGCGTGTCCTCATAGGTGCGCAGCTCAAAGTCCTCGATGTCCTCGTCCGGGTAGTCCAGCACCGCGTGATAGTGGGCGCTGATGTCCGACAGGGCCCGGTAGATCCGCTCCGCCCGCCGGTGGATGGCGCCGGAGAGCTGGCCGGCGGCGTTGCGCAGGGCCTCGTCGCTCTCGGCGTCGATGAGGTCGGCCACGGCCTCCGCCTCGGACAGGCCCAGCCGCCCGTTGAGAAAGGCCCGCTTGGTGAACTCCCCCGGCCCCGCCTGGCGGGCGCCCAGGGCGAAGAGCTCCTCCAGGAGCGTGCGCAGCAGCAACGGCGAGCCGTGACACTGAAACTCCACGGTGTCCTCGCCGGTATAGCTGTCCGGACCGCGGCTCACCGTGACCAGGCACAGGTCCAGCAGGCTCCCGTCCCTGCGGCAGAGGCGGCCATAGCAGAGCTTCCGGTCCGGCTGCTCGGAGACAGCCGGTCCCCTGGCAGGGGTAAAGAGGCGCTGGGCCATGGGGATCACGCCCTCGCCGGAGAGGCGGACGATGCCGATGGCGGCCACCTGGGCGCCGGTGGCGATGGCGGCAATGGGTTCAGACATGAAAAGACCTCCAAAAAAACAGCGGGAGGGGCAAGCCCCTCCCCTGCTGCGGGCGGTGTATACGGACACGGAGGGACAAGCCCCCTCGTAAAAAAGGAAAAACAAAAATGAAAAATGTAAAACTAAAAACCTAAAACCTATTTCTCCCGGCGTGCTTCCCGGGCGGCGCGGGCAGATCTCTCATCGATCCGCTCGGAGATGTAATAGCTCAGCGACAGGAGACTGTCCGAAAAATGGACGTTCTCCACGATGGTGCTGCTGTTGGGCTCGGTGAGCTCCACATTGGTGAAGTTCCAGATGGCCTCCACGCCGTGGGCCGTCAGGATCCGGGTGACGGGGATGGCCGCGTCCTTGGGCACGGTCAGCACCGCGATGTTCACCGGATTCTCGTCCAGATAGCGGGGCAGTTCCTCCATGGACAGCACCGGGACCTTGTTGAAGGTGGAGCCGATGACCTCCGGCTTCACGTCAAAGGCGGCGGTGAGCCGGAATCCCCAATCGGAAAAGCAGAAATTGTCGATCAGGGCGTGGCCGATATTGCCAACGCCGATGAGAACGGCCTGATAACTCCGATCCATGCCCAGAATGGAGCCGATCTGCTCCCGGAGGGTCGGTACATGATAGCCATAGCCCTGCTGACCAAACTCTCCGAAGCAGCTGAAATCCTGCCGGATCTGGGAGGGGGTCAGGCCAAGCTGCTGCCCCAGCTCTGAGGAGGAAACCCTGCTGATCCCCTGGGCGTTCAACTCGTCCAGCTTCCGCAGATAGCGGGGCAGACGGCGAATGACGTTGTTGGAGACCTTGAGACGTTTCAAGTTCTATCGCTTCCTCTCGTTTTTCAGTTTTTTTATTTTATCATACTTCTCCGGAGCGCGCAAGACCCGCCAGCTTTTTTCCGCAGTCGGGGAAAGCGCTCGGAAAAGCGCGGAAAAAAACTTGGCTTAGGGACTGGCGTGGGGGAAAAACACATGGTATAATAGTAGTTGTGGAAATATTCGGTAATTCTTCCGGGAAAGTGAGGAATCCATCATGCCAGAAAACAGACCTCAGGGTCGTAAAACCAAGGTCACCGGGCAGAGCACCGGCGCCTACCGCCGCGGCTCCGGCCTGAACACCGGGCCGGTGGGCAGCGGCAACAGCAATCCCTTCAGCCAGTCCGGCAGCGGTCAGCGCCGCCCGGGCATGAGCCGCGCAACGAAGGCCGGCGGCGGGGGCGGTCTTCTGATCATCGTCATCGCCGTTCTCTTCTTCCTCCTCCGCGGCGGCGGCTTGGGAGGATTGCTTGGCGAGACCGCCGGGAGTTCAGGCAGCTCCGGCAGCCTGTTGAGCCATCTTTCCGGCACGAACGTCAGCTCCTTTGCTAATCTGTTCGGCACCGACATGTCCCTCGGCAGCACCGGCTCCGCCGGCAGCACCGCGAGCTCCGGCAGCGCCGCCAACTCCGGCAGCGCCGCCCTAGTGAACTCCAGCGCGGTGGATACCAGCGTGGCCGCCGACGCCAGGGACAAACGCACCAAGATCCTCGGCAACGGCCAGGACGAAGTCACTATCATGATTTACATGTGCGGCACGGACCTGGAGTCCCGCAGCGGCATGGCCACCAAGGATCTGGTGGAGATGACCCGGGCCACCATCGGCCCCAACGTCAATGTGCTGGTCTGCACCGGCGGCTGCAGCAAATGGAACAACAATATCATCAGCAGCAGGCAGAATCAGATCTACGAGGTCCACAGCGGCGGTCTCAAGTGCGTGGTGGACAACTTCGGCAATTCCGCCATGACCGATCCCACCAATCTGACGGACTTCATCAAGTGGTGCGATAAAAACTACTCCGCCAACCGCAAGATGCTCATTCTCTGGGATCACGGCGGCGGCTCCGTCAGCGGCTACGGCTATGACGAGAAGAACCAGCGCAGCGGCTCCATGAATCTGGCCGGGATCAGCACCGCCCTGAAAAACGGGAAGGTGAAGTTCGATATCGTGGGCTTCGACGCCTGCCTGATGGCCACGCTGGAAACCGGCCTGATGCTGGACCCCTACGCCGACTATATGATCGCCTCGGAGGAGACGGAGCCGGGCATCGGCTGGTATTACACCGACTGGCTCACCAAGCTCTCCAACAACACCTCCATGAAATCCGTGGATATCGGCAAGAACATCGTGGACGACTTTGTGCGCACCTGCTCCAGCCAGTGCCCCGGCCAGTCCGCCACCCTCTCCGTGGTGGACCTTGCGGAGCTGTCCGCCACTGCGCCCGAAGCCATGAAGGACTTCTCCGATTCCATGACCACCCTCATCAAGAGCAACGGCTACCAGCAGGTCTCCAACGCCCGCAACAACACCCGGGAATTTGCCCGCAGCACCGCCATCGACCAGATCGACCTGGTGCACTTTGCCATGAATTTGGGCAACCAGGAGGGCAAGGATCTGGCCGCCGCTCTGAAGGGCGCGATCAAATACAACCGCACTTCCTCCAACATGGCCAACTCCTACGGTCTGTCCATCTACTTCCCCTACCGGAAGACCTCCAATGTGGACAAGGCCGTGCGGACCTATGAGGCCATCGGGATGGATCCCAGCTACTCCCAGTGCATCCGCGCCTTTGCCAGCATGGAGGTCAGCGGCCAGTATGCCTCCGGCGGTTCCAACAGCCCCTATTCCAGCCTCATGGGCGGAGGTTACAGCGGCGCTTCCTCCAGCGGATATGACATCACGGACCTCCTGGGCGCCTTCCTGGGCGGGCGGGACTTCAGCTCCATTCCCGGCATGGGTGATTCCGAAGGCGAATTCCTTTCCGAGCGCGGCATGAACACCGAGGACATGGCCCAGTACATCGCCGCCACGCACTTTGACCCCTCGCTCCTCACCTGGACCAAGAGCGGCGGAAGCTATGTGATCCATCTGCCCGAGGAGCAGTGGGCCATGGTGGAGGGTCTGGCGCTGAACATCTTCGTGGATGACGGCAAGGGCTATATCGACCTGGGGCTGGACGCGGTCTTCGAATTTGACGAGAACGGCGACCTTCTGGCGCCGGCGGCCTCTTGGGTCGCCATCAACGACCATCCCGTGGCCTACTACCACGAATACATGGTGGATAACTACTGGTTTGGCTATACCCCCGCCCTGCTCAACGGCGAGCGGGTGGAGCTGCAGATCCGCTTTGACCCGGACGGCAACGGCGAGGTCGTGGGCATCCGCTCGGTCTACGAGGGCGAGGAGCTTCAGGATCTGCAGGAGCTGCCCAAGACCCAGACGGAGCCCGGGGCCAAGGTGGATCTGAAGAACACCACCGACGCCGACGCCGAGACCCGCGTCCGCCTGCTCCAGCCCGGCGACGTGCTGGACTTCCTCTGCGACTGCTATCACTACGACGGCAGCTACGAAAACAGTTATAAGCTGGGTGCGCAGCTCATCATCGGCAGCGAAGGGGTCCGGGTCGCGAACGTCCCTCTGGACGGCGAGCGCCTGGCCGTCACCTATCGCTTCACGGATCTCTATCAGCAGCACTATTGGAGCCAGACCATCAATCTGGGCTGATTCTCCATTTTTCCCCTGTTTTCCCCCTGAAATTGGTCCGGATGTTAAGAAAAATTATGTTTTCTTTTCACGCGGGCTGTGTTAGTATAAGAATTACCATAAAGCCTTTGTCGCAAGATCTTTTGCATATTCTGTATAGGAGGTCATACTTGTGAAAAAGATTTGTTCTTTCCTGTTGGTTCTGGTCATGGTCCTCGCTCTGGCCGCCTGCGGCGAAACAAAGCCGGCCGAAGTGGTCGCGGATTCCAGCGCAAAGGATACGGCGATTGAGACCCCGCCTCCTCAGCCCATTGTCGAGGTCACCACTTCGCCGGCACCGGAGTATCAGAATGTGAATTATCTGCCCTCCGCCTCCCCCACCTCGCCCCCCAGCTCCGGGACCGCCTCTGCCAGCCCCTCTTCCGGCACGCCCGGCGCCTCCGGCACGACCACTGTCCCCAACACCGGCACCGCTGTCAGCGTTGAAATCCCGGTCAGCACCCCCGCCGCCGGCGGCACCCAGACCGGCACGACCCAGACCGGTACTCAGACCGGCACGACCCAGCCTACCGGGAACAATGAGGACAATTATCAGATCACCTTTGCTGACGACAGCGGCGAGATGTACTATCCCACTGCTACCGACGCAGAGAAGAACAACGGTAAGATCGGCTATACCAATGTGGAGCTTGCCAACCTCCGCGTCGGCCCCGGCAAGCAGTACAAGATCTATGAGAGTCTGCGCAAGGACGCTGAGCTCAAAGTCCTCGCCGTCGATGGCGACTGGGCCAAGGTCTGGTACGACGGGCATATCCTTGGCTATGTGTTTAAAGACTTCATCACCTACGCCGCACCTCCCGCTTCCGCTGTGGCTCCGGCTCCCGCCTCCGGCGAATCTGCCGAGGTCATCATCACCGGAAATCCCTGAGCCGCAGAAGCTCGCCGATCCTGATAAAACCGCCTCTCCCTGTTGGGAGAGGCGGTTTTATCAATATTCATTCTGAAAGGATCGCTTTCCCCTATGTCTTCGACGGGGGAAGCCTTTGGCTGACGGGCTTAGAACCCGTGCCGGAGTCTGCTTTTGCCGGCTCCGCTCCGCTGCTCAGTCCACCCGCTCGCTGCCCCAGAAGAACAGGGCCACCGTGCCGGGGCCGGTGTGGGAGCCGATGGTGGTGCCCACGTAGTTGATGAGCACCTTGCCGTTGAGCTTGGGGAAGCGTTCCTCCACCAGCGCGGCCACGGCCTTGGCGTCGGGGATGCAGCCGGACTGTGAAATATAGCACTTGCCGTCATAGTCCAGGCCGTCCCTGGCACACTCCTCCATCTTCTTCACGATCTCTCGGATAACGCGCTTTTTTGTGCGAATCTTGAAGCGGGGGATCAGCCGCCCCAGGTTGTCCATGTTCAGCAGAGGGCAGATCTCCAGGACGCTGCCGAAAAAGCCGGCTGTCTTGGAAATACGCCCGCCCTTGACGTAGAAGCTCAGGTCGGTGGAGAAGAACCAGTGGTGCAACTTCAGCCGGTTTTCCTCGATCCAGGCGGCCATCTCGTCCACACTCAAGCCCTCATCCCGCTTGGCGGCGGCGGTGTCCATCAGCAGGCCGTAGCCCGAGGAGGCGCCCAGGGAGTCGATGATGTAGATCTTCCGCTCGGGATAGCGCTCGGAGAGGATGTTGGCGGCGTTGCGGGCGGAGTTGATGGTGCCGGAAATGCCTGAGGACAGGCACACATGCACAATATCCTTCCCCTGCTCCAGGAAGGGAGTGAAGGCGTCCATATACTCGGAAACGCTGACCTGGGAGGTCTTGGTGTCAGCGCCCTTGGCCATGCGGTCGTAAAACTCCTCGAAGGGGATGCTTTGACCCAGATCGTCCGGATACTCCACCCCGTCCAGGGAGTAATGGAAACAGACGAAGTTTACCTTGATGGATTCAAAATGCTCCTTGCTCAGATCGGCAGTAGAGCAGCAACTGAGGACATAGCTCATCGGATCGGCTCCTTTCACGTTTTTCCATGGTAGAGAATACTCCCGCCGCCCGTCAAGGGGCAAGATACTTCTCTTCCTCCCTCTCTCTACGATTGAGAGCGCCCCCGGTTTTTTCTCTACCGGGGGCGCTCTTCGCTCTCTACGAATCGTAGAATATCGGAATAATCAAGGTTTTTCTGGTTTCTTTCCTCGTCAGCCATCCAATGTCTGTTCCATCATTTGCTCGGTCTTTTTGTTCCGCTTCGGACGCTTCTGCACGTGGAAACTGAGGAACACCAGCACCTCCGCCAGAACCAGGATCAGGAAGATCTGCCAGGGGTTGTGGTTGATAAACAGCAGATAAGCGGCGACGAACAGGCTCAGCACGAACACGGCCACGACGTACTTCAGATAGTGGGTCCTCTTGAACACGCACAGCAGCACCATCCAAGTCAGGACGGAAACAGGCAGCGCCGCCACGAAGATCTTCCATTGGACCAGATCTGCCAGCCACAGAGCCACAAAAGCCGTCAATGCCAGAGTCCACACGCCAAGGACCGAGATGGCGATGATCACCGTCGTGCTGTACACCACGTCCGTCTTTGGATCCTCCTTCGTCACCGGGGGTTCCCAGTCCGTATGGGACGAAAGGATATAATCCACCGTCACGCCGAAGAGCTGCGCCATTTGGGTCAGCACAAAGGCGTCCGGGATGGCCTCGCCCCGCTCCCACTTGGAGATGCTCTTGTCCGAATAATTCAGTTTTGTGCCCAGCTCCGCCTGGGTCATGCCCGCGGCAGTGCGAAGGTTGATG
The DNA here is from genome assembly GCA_017545165.1 of Oscillospiraceae bacterium. Lineage (GTDB taxonomy): Bacteria > Bacillota > Clostridia > Oscillospirales > Oscillospiraceae > Limivicinus. The sequence continues at coordinate 33,593 of JAFWQQ010000014.1, read as the reverse complement.
ATGTTGCCGGCAGCCACCAGCTTCAGTTCTTCCAGCTGCATATTGGATCTCCCTTGATGCTCGGGGACAGGATGGTAAACTGTTTTCCTGCTAAGAATTGGGAACATTATACCACAGCCCAACGTCTTTTTCAACGCAAAAGAACTGGACATTTTTTCGTTCTCGTGTAGAATAGCGGTGTCGGCGCCATGCCGGGCCTGCCCTTGCTCGAAGGAGCAGGACCATCCCCCGCACATGAAAGGAGTATTCCGATGCCTGTACAAGAATCCCGCTGGAAGCGTTTCGGCCGCCTGTTTCTGCGTGCCCTGCCCCTGATGGGCCTGGCCGGAGCGGCTCTCTGGCTTTGGCTCAGCGGCCGAGATCTGTCCGTGGGCACGGTGCTGAGCTATACGCCGAAGCTCCCGCTGCTGGCGGCCTTGTTCCTTCTGCTGCTCTATGGGCTCAAAAGCATCTCTCTGATGCTGCCGGTCCTGCTGCTGGACACTGCCTGCGGCGTGCTCTTCCCCCTGCCCGCGGCCATCCTGGTGGCGACTCTGGGCACGGCGATCACCCTGACCATCCCCTATTTCATCGGCCGGGGCGCCGGTCCCGACATGACGAAGAAGCTCCAGCAAAAGCACGAGCGCCTGCGGGAGCTGCGCGAGATGCGCAGCCGCAACGAGCTCTTTCTGGCCTTCCTGATCCGCATCATCGGCATCCTCCCCTGCGACGTGGTCAGCCTTTATCTGGGCAACACCCGCATGCCCTTCGGGAAATACCTGCTGGGCGGCGTCCTGGGCTTTCTGCCGGATATCGTCACCGCCGCCGTGGTGGGCATGAAGGCGGACGACCGCAGTTCCCCCTGGTTCTGGGGCGCCATCGCGGTGAACCTCCTGGTGGCCGGCGGCTCCACGCTCTTCTACGCCTGGTACCGCAAGCGCCACGCCTCCGGCAAGGCCCCCGGAGCGGAGAGCGCCATCCCGCGGGAAGAGTAAGCTGCCCCCTTCGCTGTCATCCTGCGCTCTGTCATCCCGAGCGCAGCGCAGCGAGTCGAGGGAACTGTTCCCGCAGCGCTGAGCATCGCTCGGCAAAAGGACCCCCTTGCCTAAAGGGGGCTGTCGCGCGAGCCTGTGAGCGCGACTGGGGGATATCGTCCTCCGCTGCCATCCCGGCCTCCTCAGCACCAGGAAGCGTACACCGGCCATTGATCGGCGTCGTCCTCGCTCAACCTCCCGTAGCGCCGAGCATCGCTCGGGGCCCCCGCTGTCATCCTGAGCGCAGCGCAGCGGAGTCGAAGGATCTTTTTTCATTTTTCATTTTCCAGCCTTCTCCCCCGCTCCTCGAAAAGCTTCCCGAAAAAAACTTTGAAAAAAGAAAAAATTATGCTTGACAATTGGTATTGCTTCTGTTAATATACCTCTTGCGCGCGGGGCTCCGGCCCCAAAGCATCGGGGCTAAGGCTCAGGCGGGCACAGCTCGAAAAGCCTTTTCCCTCGACTTCCTCCCTTTTTTCATGGATGGTTTTCAAAGCAGAATCCGGAAAACCGCCATTCCAAATAAATAGCATTCCACTTTCATTTGGGGGTATAGCTCAGCTGGGAGAGCGCTTGAATGGCATTCAAGAGGTCAGCGGTTCGATCCCGCTTATCTCCACCAGATACTTTGAAAGGCTTGATTTCTTCGGAGATCAAGCCTTTTTGTTTCCCTCAAAAATGAATATCGGGATGATGCTGGCTACTTCCACCGCCGTTCAAGCATCCTCTCTCCTGCTGACAAAGGCCGTTTCCACGTTCAAAAGATCGTGAAAGCGGCCTTTTTTTGTTGCCCGGAAATGAGTTTCATCGTGAGACATATTACAGAGAATCCTCGTCCTCCGGCTCGGCATTGAGTTCGTCCTGGCGCTTTTTTGTGGCTCGTGCCGTGAGGCGCAGAATGAGATAGGTGAGCGCAACGGTAAAAACTACCCCGATCGCGCCAGCACAGAGCGATCCGATGGGTTTTTGATAGCGTGCAAAGGTAAAGGCAAACAAGAACAGGCCTGCACAGATCCCTGCTGCCAGAGAGAAAAGCAGGCAGGTCCTGCGGCTCATATCCGCTCGTCTGTCCCAAATGCCCGCCCGCATGCACGAGATGGCCAGATACAGCGCAAGCCCCATGAACAGGACCCATTCACCGATAATCGCGCGCAGATCCTTTATCACCACAGATTCTACAATCAATGCGAGCAGAAGTCCCCAAAAGGCCAGCCAGCAACCTCTGCTTTCAATTTCCAACAACCTGCGCTCCTGCTGTTCATCGAGATTACTTTTCCTCAGCTTCATTTTCTTCTTCCTCCCAAAACAGATCATTCAGTGTTACTCCCAACGCTTTGCAGATGGCGACGCACAACTTAATAGATGGATTAAACTCCCCGGATTCGATCAAGCCGATCGTCTGCCTTGTTACTCCTGCGCGTCTCGCCAGCTCAGTCTGTGAGATGTTCAGTTCAATACGCCTAAACTTCATTTTCAAGTTTCTCAAGAGCTTCCCTCCTTACAATGCAAATTATATATTGCATCTCTCGAATTGTCAAGTATATTTTGCATATCAATTATATAAATTGCTTCCGCGCATAAGAAAAGGCCGTTTCCACGTTCAACTGATCGTGAAAGCGGCCTTTTTTGATGCCCGGAAATGCGTCTCACGGTGAGACAAGTTTATTCAGCCAGCACCATCCTTACCTCAACGGCCGGGGAAATATTGGAGCTGACGATCTCCACCCCATCAAAATGGAAGCCACATTTCTGATAGAAGCGAATCGCACGAGCATTATTTTTCAAAACCCACAGACACTTAATCGGATAATCCTTGATATGCTCCAGACCTGCCTGCATCAATTTGCTACTAACGCCTTTGCCATAATACTCGGATAGAACATACAGCGCGAATATTTCCCCATATCTGGGCGCTTCATCTCCACGATCTCCGTAGCACACAAAGCCTACCACCCGCTCACCGTCTTTGGCCACCAGGGTATTCTTCGGCCAGCGGAACGCCCATTCCTCACATTTCTCTATTGTCAGACCATCTATGTATTTGTTCTCAATCAGTCCTGTAAACGCCTCATGCCAGGATTTCCAATGGACATAGGCTTTTCCCCGGATTTCCTCGTCAGTCTCCATTTTCTTGATTTTTATATCCATCATCTACACCTCAATTCCCATCTTCTCTATCAGATCATGGAGGCTCTTATCGTGCTGGGCTTGGCTGATTGCCCCGCGCTCCAGAAACATTTCAAGAGTCTGTTTCTGCTTTAAGAATAACTGCTTGTTCTTCTCCGCATAGGTCAGCTTGTCCCATGCGGAGTTTTCTATATAGTGGCCGCTGATCTCAACACGTCCAAGTTTTTGGCCGCTTCAGGAAAATGCTTTGATATTCTTCTTCCATTGCTGCTATATCTGTCTCTGTAATCTGTTCAGGCGTAAACCGATTTTTATGACATAATCTAAGTAGATTCAAATACGGCAGGTCGGGTAAATCATTCTCTATATTTTGTAAAATATAGTATTTGCTGGAACAGGATTTGTTCGTGTAGAAAAATAGTCCGAAAGGGCTGTTGTGAGAACAATCTGAGTCATCATTCGAATAGACGGGTTCTGAGATGTATTTGTATATTCCCTATAAAAATCCGGGTCTTCTTGACCTAAGATCTCAAGTTGCTTTTTCCCAAGCCTTTTGGTCTCAAGAACATCCTCTCGTGTTGGCCGTTCGATAGAATCCTTGATACTTGCATCACCCATCAGTGTAATACCACTGTCTATGATCCTGAAAATCTCAATCGGACGCTCCACTAAATCTTTGTTTTGTGGATTTACTTCAAAGTCATATTTGTATGGATGCTTTAAATGCTGCTCTTGAAACACAACCTTTGAAATAGGAATATCATGATTGGTCTGGTTTTCAATCCGCTCAATTAGATGAACAATGGCCTTTTTCTCTAATTGGTAATCTATTTCATCAGAAACAATATGAACTAAATCAATGTCACTTCCAGCATTTCCAGTGTAGGTGTCATCTGAAAGAGAGCCAACCAGGATAATTGATTTTATAAAGTCTAAATCTTTAGCTGCACTGATGTAGATATTGATAATTTCATAAGCCCTCTCCTTCGTTTTGTTCATAATTTGTGTTGGGATCATATTCTTTTCTCCTTTGATCCTGTATCGCCATTGCTTTTGCTTGCCCGGAAATATGTCTCACCGTGAGACACATTTCGACTTTCTCACTCTTTTACCATCCGATAGAAAACGCCTTCGCCGATGGGCGTTGTTTCCTGGAACGGCTCTCCGTCGATCCGAAACCCGGCTTTCTCATAGCACCTGACAGCCCGCTTGTTCCATGTTCGCACTTCCAGATACAGCGGCTTGTCCGGGTAAAGCGACTTGGAAAGCTCGCATGTCAGCCGAAGCATCCTTTGTCCGTAGCCTTGATTGCAGTACGCCGGATTGGCCCCTATGCCGACAAAGACCTCTTTCTCCTCCTCTACAAGATTGGTGAAGCCGACCAGCTCCTCCCCGTCAACAAAGGAAAAAAAGTTGTTTTTCGGGTTGGCAAAGCCCCGCCCTGTTCTCTTGTCCTCTTCATAAGAGGCTTTGTTGTAGAGAGTGTATTCTCCCTCATATTTCCAATCGCTGATGACAGATCTCTCCGCTTCTGTAGTTTTGTGATATGCTAACATCGTTCCGTATACCTCGGCAAGCTGGTATTATACTAATAGTTTCATATTACAGCTTCTTTTCAAATACATAGCTCTGAGGTGTCATCCCCATCGCTCGATACATAGCAATGGCATTCTTGTTAAAATCCCAGGTATGCAAATCCAGACGAACAGCTCCCTGTTCTTTTGCCCATGACTCAACATCTGCAAATAGCCTTTTCGCAATTCCTTTGCGACGATAGGCAGGCAAAACATAGATGTTATCCAAGCATACAGTATTTACATCCTTGACCATGCCGCTTTCTTCCCAAAGTGAAGCTCTAACGACTCCCACAAGCTGTTCGTTCTCAAAAGCACCAAGTTGCAAAACGCCAGGATGGGATAAATTATGAACAAAAGCATCCTTGGGATATATTTCTTGTTTTTCCCGATGTACAAAGTAGTCTGGCCGAGCCTTCACATGAAATTCATCCAGTTCCTTGTACAGTTCAACTACCATATCGTAATCAGACTCTATCAGTTTCCTGATCTCCATAATCGCTAACCCCTCTTTGTCAAATTCCGCTTTGTTGCCCCGATTATACCACGCTCTCAACGCCATATCAATCTGCCAAAAACGCAAAAAACCGGGATGCTGCGCACTGTTCTGTACGCGGCATCCCGGTCTTTTTTCTCTGTCATGCTCTTCAGATGCTCCATCCGGCGCTGGCGGATTGGAGCTGCGCCATGCGGCGGAAGATGCTCGCGTCGTCGGCAAGCAGCGCCTCGGGCTTCCCCTCTTCGGCCACCGCGCCCTCGGAGAGCAGCACGATCTTGTCCGCCGCCTCCACGGTGCGCATCCGGTGGGCGATGACCAGCACGGTCTTGCCCGCCAGCAGGCGGGACAGCGCCCCCTGCACCTTCGTCTCGTTCTCCACGTCCAGGGAAGCGGTGGCCTCGTCCAGCAGCACGATGGGCGCGTTTTTCAGCAGCGCCCGGGCGATGGAGATGCGCTGGCGCTCCCCGCCGGAGAGCTTTGCGCCGTTTTCGCCGATCGGGGTCGCATAACCCCGGGGCAGCTTCGCTACAAACTCGTCGCAGTTAGCCGCCTGCGCCGCCGCCAAGACCTCCTGGTCCGTGGCGCCGCGCCTGCCGAGGCGGATGTTCTCCAGCACGGTGTCGTCAAAGAGCACCACGTCCTGGAACACCATGGAATAGTCCGTCAGCAGGGTCTCGGGGTCCACCGTGGAGATATCCACGCCGCCGACCTGGATGCTGCCCCGGTCGATGTCCCAGAGCCGGGCGGCCAGGCGGGCGCAGGTGCTCTTGCCGGAGCCGGAGGGACCGACCAGCGCCGTGACCTCGCCCTCCTTCGCCGTAAAGCTGACGCCATCCAGCACCTGTTTGTCGTCATAGGCGAAGCCGACGTTTTCAAAGACGATGTCGTGGCCCTGGGGCGTGAAGCTCTCGCTGCCCTCCGCAGTCTTGGCGTCGTAGATCTCCATGAGCCGGCCCGCGGAGACCTGGGACATGAACATCTCGGCGATCAGCGCGAGAGCCTGATCGAAGGGCGCGTAGATGCGGGTGATGACCAGCAGGAACATGAAGAGCGTGAGAAAGTCGATCTGCCCGGAGAGGATCAGCTTCGTCCCGGTGAGGATCGTGGTCGCCACGCCCAGGCGCATGATGACGCTGGCGGCGTTGACGAAGATCCCGGCGGCGAGCTCGCCCTGCAGCATGGTTTTTTCGTGTCGGTCGATCTTGTCGCCCAGCGCCTGGAGGAAACGTCCCTCCTGATTCGTCGCCCGGATCTCCCGGATGTTCTCCAGGGTCTCCTGGATGCCGTCGGACACGGTGACGGCCGCGGCCTTGGTGATCTCGGAGCGGCGTTTCGTCAGCTTTCGGCTGCCGAACAGCAGCGCGAAGGCCACCGGGACGCCCCAGAGGCAGGCCAGCGCCAGCTGCCAGTTATAGGCGAAGAGCATGACGGCGATGAGCGCCGTGGAGATGTAGGAGCCGTAGAGATAGCCCAGGCAGTGGGACCAGACGTGCTCCAGCCGGTTCACGTCGCCCATGATGGTCTCGGTGAGGTCGGCCAGGTCCCGCTTGCCGAAGTAGCCCAGGGGGAGCTTGCGCAGCCGCTCGGCCAGGGAGATGCGCATGTTCTTCACCTCGCCGTAGACCAGGCCGTAGGTTGCCTTGTACTGCTGCAGGTGCGTGATGAAGGAGAGCAGCAGGAAGCCCAGGACCATCAGCAGGATCGGCAGCGCTTTCGGAAGCGGCGCGCCGTCGGTCAGCGCGGCGAGCAGGCCCTTCATCATGAAGTAGAGGATGCCCATGCCGCCCATCACGATTAGGTTCACGACGACGGTCCAGAAGGTGCCCGCCTTGGCGTTTTTGACGCCCTGATCGCTGAGGGCGTACTTGCGCTGAAATGCTTTTCCGAACATCTTAGTTTCCCTCCTTGTCCGCGGAGATCCGCCAGGTCACAGCCTGCTGGTAATCCGCCCACATGCGGGCGTACAGGCCGCCCGCTTGCAGCAGCTCGTCGTGGGTGCCCTGCTCGACGACCCGGCCGGCGTCCAGCACGATGATCCTGTCCGCACCCACCACGGTGGAGAGCCGGTGGGCGATCATGAGCACCGTGCGGCCTTCGGTGAGCCGGGCGAAGGCCTTCTGGATCAGCGCCTCATTCTCGGGATCGGCGAAGGCCGTGGCCTCGTCGAGCACCACGATGGGCGCGTCCTTCAGGATCGCCCGGGCCAGGGCCACACGCTGCTGCTCGCCGCCGGAGAGGTAGGTGCCCTCGGTGCCGATGATCGTATCCATCCCCTCCGGGAGCTTTTCGAGAATGTCGTCACACTGGGCGGCGGAGAGCGCGGCCTGCACTTCTTCCCTGCTCGCCTCCGGCCGGGCGGCCCGCACGTTTTCGAGGATCGAGGCCTTGAACAGATGCGTGTTCTGGAACACAAAGGCCACCTGATCCATCAGCACGTGGGGATCGGTTTGCCGCACGTCCACGCCGCCGACCTCCACCGCGCCGGAGCTGACATCCCAGAAGCGGGGGATCAGGCTGGCCGCCGTGGTTTTGCCGCCGCCGGAGGGGCCCACCAGCGCCACAGTCTGCCCCGGCTCCACCCGGAAGGACACGGCCTCCAGCGCGGGGAGCTGGGCTCCGTCGTAGGTAAAGCTCACGTCCTTGAATTCCACGCTGTTGTCCTTCGGCGTCTGCGGATCGTCAGTGACTGGGAGCGTCGGCGCGTTCATGACCTGGGCGATGCGGCCCAGGGCGGTGCTGGCCAGCATCATGCCGCTGGCCGCAAACATGATCTTCGCCAGCGCCGTGGAGACGATGGCGGAAAAGACCGCGTAGAACACGAAATCCGTGAGAAAGCCCGCGAAATTCCCGCTGCGCAGCGCGCCCGGCGCCAGCAGCAGCGCCACCGGCACGAGGAAGACGAAGGCGCCCTCCGTGGCGGTCAGGTTGATGGCCTGGGGCACCCGGCAGATATCGCCCTGATAGTGCTCCGCCTTGGCGCTGTAGTCCTCGATGGCCTGCTTGAAGGCCCGGAAGGAATACACGGTCTGTTGGAACACCTTCACCACGGGGATGCCGCGCACATACTCCGTCCCGGCCTTGCTCATGGTATCCTGGGCCGCCTGATACTCGGCCATGAGATGCGCGTTTTTGCCGCCCATCATGCTGAACATGGCCGCGACGGACACCACCGCCGCCAGCAGGCAGGCCGCGCCCATGCGCCAGTCGAAGAGAAACATCAGCGCGAGCATGGCAAGCACCATGGCGGCGCTGCCCACGATGTCCGCCAGATTGTGGGCCAGCAGGGTCTCGGTCTCCGAGGCCGCGCCGTCCAGGCGGTTGCGCAGGAGGCCGGAGGCGTTGGAATCGAAAAAGCCCAGGGGCGTCTTCATCAGATGGGCCATGCCCTGCTTGCGGATGTTGGCGGCTGTGCGGAAGGCGGCCAGATGCGTGCACATCAGCGCGGCGAAATAGACCGCGATCCCGGCCACGGCGAAGGCGAAGGCCATCCATCCGTAGCGGCCGACGCCTGTTGCCTGCGTCCAGTTTGGCGCGACGGCGATCAGATCCCGGGCCACGAGCCAGATGCAGATGTAAGGCGCCATCCCCAGGATCATGGCGATCGCGGAGAGGCCAAGACCCAGAAAGGTCAGCTTCTTATAGCTGCCCGCGTAGCCCAGGAGGACGGACACATCGCTTTGTTTCTTTTCTTTCACTGGGATCCCTTCTTTCTTAACGAAGCTTTTCGGCCTGCTTTTTCATCACGCTCTCGGCCAGCCGCATACCGAGGATCGCCGCGGGGTTCGTCAAGGTCAGCATGATAACAAGCATCGGCACATTCCGGATCACGGGCAGCATCTTGTCCGCATATCCCTCCGGCATTTCCTCGACTGCCGCGGCAAGGGAGCCCTCCGTATCCGTCCACCAGTGGGCGGAATAGGCGTAAAAGGAAAAGGCGGAGGGGATGAAGCTCAAGCGGACGCCTCTGCGCGTATCACAGCCGTTCAGCCGCCGGATGCACTCCGCAAGCAAAGCCAGGACGATAAGGCCGACGATAAACGGAAGGTTCCCTTCCCCCGCGATCAAGCCGACGATCAGAACAAAGCCGTTCAGCAGCAGCGCCGCGCCGAAGCTCTGCAGGTTCGCGGCCACATAGAGATAGACAAAACTGAAAAGGATCGGGATAAAGGTGCCGGCATAGGCGTAACAGGCCGGATGGATCAGGCCGAAGCTTGAGCTGAAGACGAACAGCGCGGCATAGATCAGCATGGCCAGCAGGATTTGAAACACAGGGCGTTTTTTCATGAGACACCTCTCTTCTCTTCGGTTAGAGACATTTAACTTCTGTGGCTTTTTTATCGCCCCTCAAGCCTTCGGGGCGATCGACCAACAAAATGATATGAATTCTCGCTACCGCGCTGTGCAGACCAGCACCAGCACCATGACCGCAGCCGGAAGCCACACGTTCAGCAGCCTTCGTTTGAGCATGTTCCACGCAGCTTTGTTGTTCATACGGAAACCTCCTTGCCGATAAAAAGAATGATTCTGTCAAGCATCTCCTCGCTGACGATGTGCTCCATCCCGCAGGCGTCTTTCTCTGCGGTTTCCGGAGATACGCCCAGAGAGACCAGCAGCGTTTTCAGCGCGCAATGTCTCTGATAAACCTGTTCCGCCGCGGCGCGCCCCGTATCCGTCAGGCAGAGCCGCTTGTCCTTCTCCATCGTCAGAAAGCCGCCCTCGCGCAGGTGCTTCATGGCCCGGCTGACGCTGGGCTTGGTCACGTGCAGCGCCTGCGCCACATCCAGAGAGCGAGCCGTCCCCTTCTCTCTCTCCAGGATCAGGATCGTTTTCAGATAGTTCTCCAAGGCTCTGGGCAAAGGCATGTGACAGCGACCTCCATTCTGCTCAGACGGGTCCGGCGGTTAGATTTCTTTAACCGCATTATACATCATTTAACTTTTTTGTCAACACCCGAAAAATGGGGGGGGATCGGAGTTGCCGCAGGGATCTGGACAAGGGCCCCAGGGGCGCGGCGCGTCAGCCGCAAGCGCCGTGACGGAGGCTTGCCTCCCTCTCTGAGGGAGGTGTCATCCAGCGTCTCACGCAAGCTGGATGACGAAGGGAGTTGTTCGCGAGACCCCGACGAACGTTCGTGCGAGACGGCGGGCGCTTCGTGAAGCGCCCCTACGCCGGAGGACGGACGTGGGCGCGGGTCGCGGGAGGGGCACAAGCCCCTCCCCTACGCTGTCATCCTGAGCGAGCGAAGCGAGTCGAAGGATCTTTATCCCCGTAGCGCCGACCATCGGTCGGCGATCCTTGCGCGTAACGTCGCCGGGCAATGCCCGGCGTTACGGGCGTCGGCGCGGGTCGAGACGGCGGGCGCGACCTGAAGCGCCCCTACGGGCGTGGGACGGGACGCCGTCGCGGGTCGGCGAGCCGCCGAGGGCGTCGGCCCCTACGACGAGGGACGAACGTCGGCGCGGAACGCGGGAGGGGGCAAGCCCCTCCCCTACGCTGTCATCCTGAGCGAGCGAAGCGAGTCGAAGGATCTTTATCCCCGTAGCGCCGACCATCGGTCGGCGATCCTTGCGCGTAACGTCGCCGGGCAATGCCCGGCGACGTTACGGGCGTCGGCGCGGGTCGAGACGGCGGGCGCGACCTGAAGCGCCCCTACGCCGGAGGACGAACGGCAAGGCGCAGACGGAGGACCCCTTCCGTCATCCGCCTCGCGGGGGATCGGCGGATGACACCTCCCCCGGTGGGGGCGGCAAGGGCGTCGGCGCGGGACGGCGCTCCAGTTTTTCCGAAAATTTTCAAATGGGTATTTTCAAACGAAAAGAGATGTGCTATACTTCGTAGTTATATAATTCTAACATGCGTTAGCAATGTTTATACAATCACAAAGGAGAGACCGCCATGTCAAAAAAGGATTCGGAAGACCAGAAAAAGTCCATGAGTGTGATGTTTCGCGGCCGGGCGATCTTCAAGCCCCTGAACACCGGGTGGATCGACGGGCACGTGGCCTGCGTGCGGGAATGGGTCGCCAACATCTTCTTCTATACCAAAAACGGCAGGACCATCATGATCGACGCCGGATACAACTACGACCGCCTGCGGGAGAAGATGGGCTGGCTCGGCATCGACCCCGCCTCCATTGAGCAAATCCTGATCACCCATCAGGACACCGACCACGTGGGCGCCCTGGAGACGGACAGCGAGCAGCTGTTCCGGAACGCCACGGTCTACATCAGCGAGATCGAAAACCGCTATCTGACCGGAGAGGCGCGCCGCAAGGTGATCCACGGGCTCTACAAGCTGCCTCTGGTCAAGACCGACAACAGGCGGGTCCCGCTCAAGGACGGACAGATCCTGGACATCGACGGGATCAGGATCGAGTGCATCCTCTGCCCCGGCCACACCTGGGGCCACATGGTCTATCTGATCGACGACGCGTATCTCTTCACCGGCGACACGATCTGGTTCGGCGCGGACGGCGGCTACAGCTTCCTCTCCACGCTGGCCGAGGACAACAAGCTGGCGGTCCGGTCCCTGGCCGCGCTGGAAATGCTGCTCCGCGCCCGGAAGGGGCCCATCAAGATCATCACCGGTCACACCGGCTGGACGGACGATCTGGACGCCGCCTTTTGGCACCGGACGGAGCTGTGCAGGCCCTTCACGAGGAAGTATACGGACCCCGAAGCGCCCTACGACGGCTATGAGGAAGCGGACGACACCGAGGAAAAGGCCCGCACGGTCCGCCTGGCAAAGAAGGTGTTCCGCCCATGAAGGTCCTGGGGATGCCCGCGGGGATGTGGGCGCTCTTCGTCGGGAGCTTTCGGAGCAAGCTGACGGAGGTGCTGGGCTATGACCGCCCCGCGGCGGCGGAGATCACAAGAAAAGCCCGCGGCAAATTCCGGGAGCTGATCGGAAAGCTGCCCGATTTTGAAAAGGGCGACCGTTTTCAGATGAATATCGTGAGCTGCGCCATGCTGGCGGCCTTTGTGCTGAGCATGCCGAAGCGGCCGGACGTGGACGAGCTGACGGCCTATTACGCCGCGGCCATGATGACCGGGCCGATGCGGGCATTCTGCCGCCGGATGGGGAAGCGGAAGTTCAGCGAAAAGGACGTCGAAGGCATGAAGAAAACCGCCGCCCTCAACGCGGCGGACCGCAACCCCTATTCCTGGAATATGGACTTCCTCCCCTACCCCGACGGCAGCGGCTACGAGGCCCGCTTCTCCCGATGCGGCATCTGCGCGCTGATGGGCGAGCTGGGGCTTCGCGATCTGGTGCCCGCCATGTGCCGCCTGGACTACACCATGAGCGAGGCGGGCGGCGCGGACGAATTCGTGCGCGAGTACACCCTGGCCTCCGGCGGCCCCTACTGCGACTGCGGCTACAAGAAGAAAAGGAGATAAAACGATGATCAAAACCACATTGAAGATCGACGGGATGATGTGCTCCATGTGCGAGGCGCATATCTGCGACGTGATCCGCAAGGCCGTCCCCGGCGCGAAAAAGGTCGCCGCCTCCTATACAAAGGGCGAGGCATCCTTCCTGTCGGAAGCGCCGGCAGATGAGAGCGCGTTGAAAAATGCCGTCGCCGCCACGGGCTACACCTGCCTGTCCGCAGAATCCGCGCCTTATGAAAAGAAAGGCTGGTTCAGGCGGTGAAATATCACATCGAAAAAAACACCGTCCAGGAGACGCTGATCATCCCGCTCTTTGGGCGGCTGGTGTGCTCGGAGCGCTTTCCGCAGCTCTTCTCCGATCCCGAGGCCAAACGGATCTGTGATTCCCTGGACTACGACTTCGCGGAGAAGCGCAAAAAGATGGAGTCCCCGGCGGGGCTCTTCGGCGCGCTGGAGGTGGCCCAGCGGCAGTACGATCTTTGCTGCGAGGTGGAGGCGTACCTGAAGGAGAACCCGCAGGCCGCCGTGGTCAATCTGGGCTGCGGCCTGGACGACACCTTTTCCAAGGTGGAGAACTCTCTCTGCCGGGGCTATAACCTGGATTTTGCGGACGTGATCGCGGTGCGGAATGAGCTGTTGCCCGCGGTCGAGCGGGAGACGAATCTCGCCTGCGATCTCAACGACTTTGCGTGGATGGACGCCATCGACGCGAAAAACGGCGCAGTGTTCTTCGCCGCGGGCGTGTTCTACTACTTCAAGACCGAGGACGTGAGAGCCCTCTTTGCCGCCATGGCCGAGCGCTTCCCCGGCGCGGTGCTGGCCTTCGATTCCTGCAACGAGCGCGGCGCGAAGCTGATGCGCAAGACCTGGCTGAAGGAGGCCGGGATCACCGATGTGAGCGCCTTTTTCTCGCTGGAGGACGAGGCGGAGCTGCGGAGCTGGAGCCGGCGCTTTGCCTCGGTCACAGCCAAGAGCTACATGCGCGGCTATCGCGATATCTACAAAGACGTGGGCCTCTTCCACAAGCTGATGATCCGCTTCTGCGACGGCCTGGTGAACATGAAGATCGTGAAGATCAAATTCAAGGAGGCGTGAACATGACGCGGCATGACGAGATCCGGCGATCCTACAAAGAGCTCGGCCGGATCGGGAACCTCTACGACGGGATCATCACCCGCTCCACCCTTCTGGGCAAGCTGATGGACGGCCTGATCTGGGGGCTGGACAAGGAGCTTTCGGAAAAATGGATCGAGGACGCCCTGGCCCCGATCCCGGCGGATTATTCGGGCAGCCTCCTGGAGGTGCCGGTGGGCACGGGCGTGCTGACCATGCCGCTCTACGCCTCGCTGCCGGAAGCCAAAATCACCTGTCTCGACTACTCCGCGGACATGATGGAAAACGCAAAGAAGCGCGCCGCGGCCATGCAGATTCCCAACGTCGCCTTCGTGCAGGGCGACGTGGGCGCGCTGCCCTTTGCGGACGAGAGCTTTGATCTGGTCCTCTCGCTCAACGGCTTCCACGCCTTCCCGGACAAGGACGCGGCCTTCCGGGAGACCTGCCGCGTACTCAAAAAGGGCGGCGTGTTCTGCGGCTGCTTCTATATCGCCGGGGAGTTTGGGCGCACCGACTGGTTCGTCAAGCACATGTACGTCCCCAAGGGCTTCTTCACGCCGCCCTTTGAGACGGCGAAAAGCCTGAAAGAGAGGCTGCGGGGTCTGTACACGGAGGTCGAGGTGCATACGGTGCGTGCCGAGGGAGTGTTCAGATGTGTGAAATAAAAGCGAAAACAGCAAAAAAGGCCCTGCTTTTCGGCTTTATCGCGCTGTTTCTGTGCGGGATCGGGGACTGGCTGATCGGCTATGATCCCCCGGGGGGCGAGCCGCTGGTCTTCGGCATCAGCAACACGGCCATCACCGCGGTGCCGAGCTGGTTTTATATCCTCTCCCTGGGCTTCGGCATCCTGTCCGGCTTCGGCTGCCGGGCCTTCGCTCCGGCGATGCTCGAGGTGCTGGACGAACTCGGCGTCCCAAAAACGTCCAGGGCGTACCGGGCTTTTCGTTTCGGCCTGGCCTCCGCGCCGATGATGTTCGTCTCCTTCCACGCGGCCTGCTGCATCGTGCTGCTGCTGATGCAGGCGGCCCTCCGCGCGGGGCTGGACGTCCAGGCGGCAAACAGCGTGTTCCTGCTCCCGGTGGCGGCGTCCCTTCTGCCCTTCCTCCTGTGGTGCTTTCTGTGCGACATTCCGGTGACGGTGGGCTATATCGTTTTCGTGCTGAAGGGTCGGCTGAAGCTCCCGAAGGCGGCGGTGGTCTGCTGCCCCCTGGGCATGAGCCTGCTGGCAAAGCTCCTCGGCGCGGTGCTGCTGGCGGCAGACAGCAAGTTTGCCTTCCTCACCGCCTGCGGGGAGTCCTGGGGCTGGGCCTTCCTGTGTTTGGCGTTTTACATCGCGTCAAAAACAAAGAGGTGATTGTATGCAATTTACAGAGTTCGGAAAGCAGGACGGCAAGACGCTGCTGCTCCTGCCCGGCACGGCCTGCACCTGGCAGCTGAATTTCAAAAACGTCGTGGATGAGCTGGCAGAGAAATATCATCTCATCGCCGTCAATTACGACGGCTTCGAGGGAGATCCCGCGGTCGTTTTCACCGACGTGCCCACGGTCACGGAGAAGATCGAGGACTATCTCCTCGAAAAGCACGGCGGCCGGGTGGACGGAGCCTACGGCTCCTCCCTGGGCGGCAGCTTTGTGGGGCTGCTGATCCAGCGAAAGCGCGTCCACATCGACCACGGCTTCATCGGCTCCTCGGATCTGGACCAGGGCGGAAAGCTGACCGCGCGGCTGCTGACCATGATCGTCGGCCCCATGCTCTCCGGCGCCTGCACCAGCGAGAAGAAGCGCGAAAAGCTCAAGGCGAAGCTGCGGAAGAAGGGCGCCATCGGGGACGGGGACAAGTCCCTGGCCTTTGCCAACGATTTCATCGACAACATGAAGACCCTCAACCCGAAGACGATCAGCCGTCAGTTTTACTCCGACTACATCACGCCCCTGGACGACGACATCTGTGTGGAGGGCACCACGGTGCACATTATCTACGCGCTGCAAATGGGCGAAAAGTACGGGAAGCGTTATCGTCAGCACTTCCGGGACCCGGATATCCACGAATTCGACATGAAGCACGAGATCTGGCTCTACGACGATACCTGGCGGAAGCCGGTGATGGACAGCATCGACGCGTGCATGGAGGCGAAAGCATGACGCTGAAATACGAACTCCTGAAACGCATCGTGAAGGCTGCGAACATCAAAAAGCGCTGGAGCGGCATGAGCACGGAGGCGCTGCTGGAAAACCGGCGGCGGGAGAACGCGAAAAACCGCATCCCGGAGCTGAAAGACGACGCTTTCACCATCAGCCGCATCGAGGTGATGGGCTGCCCGGTGCTGAAGCTGATCCACAGGGAGAAGACGGACCGGGCCAATCTCTTTCTGATCGGCGGCGGCATGATCAGCGCGCCGCGGCCCGGCTCTGTCAAAAAGGCGCTGCGCTTTGCCAGGGAGACGGGGCTCGACCTCTTCGTCCCCTATTATCCGCTTTGCACGGACTACCCGCTGACGAGAGCCTATGAGATGATCCACAAGACCTATCGGGTCATGCTGCGGGACTACGCGGCAGCGCACATCTCCGTGCTCGGCACCTCGTCGGGCGGCAATCTGGCCCTGGGCATGGTGCCCTACATCAACGACGGCCACGGCGACACGCCCATGCCCGCGTACATCATGGCCATCTCCCCCGGCACCTGCGTGGACACGGAGGAGGAATGGCGGCGGATGCTGGAGCTGGAGGAAAAGGACGTGGCGATCCCGGCGGTGTACATGAAGACCGCCGTGGAGATCATGCGCTGCGGGGACGACAGCGTCCCCGACTACATGCTCTGGCTGCAGCGGGGCGACTTTACGAACTGCCCGAAGGTCACTTTTATCTACGGCAGCGACGAGACGCTCTACGCCTGCGCGCCCTCCTTCGAGGCGGCCATGAAGCAGTACGGCGTGGACTATGAGATGATCGTCGGCGAGGGGATGTTCCATTGCTATCCCGTCTTCCCGCTGTGCAAGGAAGCAAAAGAGGGCTGGAACCTGATGATCCGGAAGATGAAGGAGAACACAAGATGAAGCTCTGTCCCAGGGAATTCAAGGCCATGCAGTCGGGCTGGCGCAAGTGGTATATCCGAAAGATCGAGCTTGCGACCTTCAAAAAGTTCGGCCTGCGGATCGAGGACCGGGATATTCTCGAGGTGGGCTGCGGCTCGGGCTACGCCGCCTCGCTCCTTACGGCGGAGGCCCCGCGCAGCTACACGGGGCTGGACATCATGCCGGAGCAGCTCGCTCTCGCCCTGGAAAGGCAGCTGCCCAGGGCCCGCTTTGTCCAGGGCAGCGCGGACGACCTCTCCGCCTTCCCAGACGGAAGCTTCGACGCGGTGCTGGACTTCTGTATCCTGCACCACGTAGAGGGCTGGCGGACTTTCTTCGACGAGTGCCGCCGGGTGCTGAAGGACGGCGGCTGCATCTATATCGCGGACCTCTCCCGGCGCTGCATCCATCTGGTGGACGCGCTGCTGCGCTGGGACCACGCCGAGGAGGCCCTGTTCAGCTTTGAGGAGCTGGAGCGGGAGGCCAAGCGCCGCGGCTTTTGCACCGTGAAGAAGGCCATCGACCTGGGGCTGGAGGGCTATTTCTGTTTCCGGAAGGAATAAAAAAGCAGCCCAGAAACGGGGCTGCCCGACAGGTTTGACATGGAAGGAGGCGCGGCATGCTCGGCAAAATCGTTATAGAAGGCCTGCTGCTCGGGGCGCTGCTGGTCGGCTTCTGCGCCCTCGGCATTCGCAGGGGCGCGGTCAACATGGTCTTTCTGTACCATGGGGACGTGCAGGAGCGCTGTATCCAAAACGGCCTCATCACAAGAGAGCAGATCAACGGGAACCGGCTTCTGTTCAAGGGCCTGGCTATCCCGCTCTACTTCGCTTTCGTCCTGGTCAGCGTCTATGTTGTCAACGGCGCAAGGGGCTTTCTTCCCGGCTTTTGGCAGAGCTTCGCCATCCTCTCCGTCGTGAATCTGATCGACCGGCTGGGGATCGACGCCTGGTGGGTCGGACACACGAAGGCCTGGGTCATCCCCGGCACGGAGGATCTGCGGCCCTATATCGACCGCAAGGACAAGCTCGGCAAGTGGCTGATCGGCACGGTGGGCTTCGCCCTGCTCTCGGCGATCCTGGCCGGGATCATGGCGCTGGTTTTGTGAGGTGTTGCTTATGACAAAAAACGAACTGAAAAACGTATACCGCCGGATGCTCTGGGTCATCCCCGGCATGCTGCTGGCCATGCTCGGCGACTACTGCATGGGCATCGAGCCGAAGGACAGCGCGGTCCTTTCCGGGATGATCTCCTCGGGCTGGCTGACTATCGCCGACTGGCGGATCGCGCTGTCCAACATCGGCGGGCTGCTCGGCACCGTGTGCTACACGCTCGCCGCGCTGCCTTTCGCGGCCTTTCTGAGAAGCCTGCTCCCCCAGTGCGGGGACAAATGGGATCGGCGGCTGCTGAAGCTCTATATCGCCGGGCTGCTCCTGGGCGTCATGTGCTTTCTGTATTTCCACCTGGAATGCGGGACGCTGATCCACAACTTCAATCTGCTTTATGAGGCTGCCGGAGGCGATACGGAGCTGGCGGCGGCGCTGTGGGACCGCTCCTATCTGGTGCAGTTTGTCCCGTACTGGACGACCTTCTTCGCCTTCGAGCTCTCCGTTCTGATTGGCTGGATCGCCCTGATCCTGCGGGGGACCTTCGCGCTGAAGAAAACGTGGATCCTGGCCGCGCCCCTGATCGTCGCCGGGATCGGCTATGTGCTGGAGCTGCTGATCCCCTGGCCCTTCAAGGGCTTCGTCTCCGGCTTCGAGAGCTTCGGCTGGATCGTGATGTTTTTCGGCGGAAGAAAGCTCGTCCTGCGGGAAATAGAAAAAGAATAAAGGAGGCAAAGCTTATGAAACCGGATTGCAAAAACTGGATGCCCAAGGGCATGGTGCTCGGGACGCTGGCAGGCGCCGTCGGCTGCTTCGGCCTGGCCGCCCTCTGCGGCTGCACGGACCTCATCAAAAACGAGACCGCGAAAGCGGTGACGACGGGCGCCCTGCTGCTGGCGGGCGCGGCGGCAGGCGGCGCGGGGCTGTGGATGGCGCTGCTGTACCGCGCCTTTTCCTACGACGGGAAGCGGCAGATGTCCCGGCAGGTCATCGAGGGGATCGCGGACACGGTGATGCTCCCGGAGGGCGGCGTCGGGCTGGACGTGGGCTGCGGCAGCGGCGCGCTGACCATCGCCTGCGCCAAGCGCAACCCCCAGGCCCGCTTCATCGGCCTGGACCGCTGGGGCAAGGAGTACGCCTCCTACAACAAGCCCCTGTGCGAGGCAAACGCCAAAGCCGAGGGCGTTTCCAACACGGAGTTCCGGCAGGGCGACGCGCTGAAGCTGGATTTCCCGGACGAGAGCTTTGACGCCGTCACCAGCAACTACGTCTACCACAACATCCCCGGCCGCGACCGGCAAGAGATCCTGCTGGAGACGCTCCGGGTGCTGAAAAAAGGCGGGACCTTCGCCCTGCACGACATTTTTTCCAGGGCCAAATACGGCGACATGCAGCTTTTTGTTGACAAGCTCCGCAAAATGGACTACGAAAAGGTGGAGCTGATCGACACCACAAACGGAAAGTTTATTTCCCCGCGGGAGGCGAAGTGGATGGCCCTCTCCGGCTCCGCGCTGCTGCTGGGAAAGAAATAATGCCGGTCTTCCGGAAAACCCTTGCCTTTCGACCTTTCTATCAGAGAACAGCAGAAGGAGGAAGATTCCATGATCTGGTGGGTCATTCTGATCGAGGCGCTGGTGTTTGCGGGCCTCTTTACCGTCATTCTCTTTGCGTATTTTCGCGGCGATCGGAAGTACAGCGCGGCGAGCATCCACAACTATCCGCCGGACATTCAGGAGGAATACTTCAAGACCCATGCGCGGATCGACGTGAGCTACCGCTCGAAAAACGTGGTTCTGACAAAATCCCTGGGCGTGCTGATATTCACCGGCATCCTGTTTGTCTGTGCCCGGATCGCGGGGGCGGACACGTTCTGGAAGGGCTTTTGGCTGGCCTTCGGACTGATGGTCTGGATCGGCGTGTACGACACCTGCTTTCTGGACTGGGTGCTCTTCGCCAATCTGCCGATGTTCCGGCTGGAGGGGACCGAGCACATGGACAAGGCCTATCACCAGAAATGGTTCCACGCAAAGGGGATGCTGTTTCCCGGGCTGATCTTCGCGCTGATCCCCGCGGCCCTGGTGGGCTGGCTGGTCACACTGGCAGGATAAAAAAGCACAAAAGGACCTCCGATCTGCGTTCAAAGCAGACCGGAGGTCCTTTTGCTATTCTTTTTTGAAGCTCAGCGATACCGCTGGGCGTGTTTGCGGATGGCGTCAAAGCTCTCCACGCTCAGATCGTGCTCGATCTTGCAGGCGTCCTCCCGGGCGGTCTCCGGGCTGACGCCCAGGCCGATCAGCAGTTCGGACAAGAGCTTGTGCCGCTCGTACATGCGCTCGGCAATCTCCAGCCCCGGCTCCAGCAGCACGATCATGCCGGCAGGATCGAAGGAAATATACCCGCTCTCCCGCAGGCGCTTGGTGGCGTAGCTGACGCTGGGCTTGGTCACGCCCAGCTTATCCGCCACGTCGATGGAGCGGACATAGCCCCGCTCCTCCTTGAGCATGAGCATGGCTTCCAGATAATCTTCCGCGGATTTATGAATATTCATTGTCATCACCCAACTCGTGTCAAATTCGATCCAAACCGTCTTTGCTTCATTTCCGGTCGCCTGAACTGGTTTTCCTATAAGATACCACGAACCACGGAAAAAAGCAAGGAAAAGAAATAAACGCAAGTAAGGCATTGACAACTGTGATTAAAGGTGTTAAACTACCAGCAGGTTAAAAAGCTTTAACCGCTTTTTACAGGCCGCCAGTTAGATATATTTAATTCTGGTATGCGGTCTCATTTGGGAGGTGGAGGAAGGATGATGCCCCTGACATTGGCAGACCCCGGCGAGGAGGCCATCATCAAGCGAGTGGGGGGAAGCCCCGAGATGAAAAAGCACCTGGAGGACATGGGCTTCACGGCAGGCGGCGCCGTCACGGTGATGAACACCATCGGCGGCAATCTGATCGTGAAAATCAAGGAATCCCGCGTGGCCATCAGCAAGGAAATGGCCTCAAAAATCATGGTGTAGCTCTCCCCTGTCATCCTGAGCGAGGCCGCAGGCCGATTCGAAGGATCTTTCGACTTTGCTCCGCTCCGCTCAAAATGACAGGGCAAATGGTTTGATCAAAATGAAGAACAAGGAGAAATGAGGATGAAAACACTCAGAGACGCAAAGGTCGGCGAGACCGTCAAGGTCGTGAAGCTTCACGGCGAGGGCGCGGTCAAGCGCCGCATCATGGACATGGGCATCACCAGAGGCGTGGAGGTCTATGTCCGCAAGCTGGCCCCGCTGGGCGATCCCGTGGAGGTCAACGTGAGAAACTACGAGCTCTCGATCCGCAAGGCGGACGCCGAGATGATCGAAGTCGAGTAAGGAGGCAGGAAGATGGACAAACAACTGCGCATTGCCCTGGCGGGCAACCCGAACAGCGGCAAAACCACCCTGTTCAACAAGCTGACAGGCTCCAACCAGTTCGTCGGCAACTGGCCCGGCGTCACGGTGGAGAAGAAGGAAGGCAAGCTGATCGTGGACAAGGAGGTCATCCTGACCGACCTGCCCGGCATCTATTCCCTCTCCCCCTATACTTTGGAAGAGGTCGTGGCCCGGAATTATCTCATTGAAGAAAAGCCGGACGCCATCCTGAACATCGTGGACGCCACGAACCTGGAGCGCAACCTCTACCTGACCACCCAGCTCACCGAGCTGGGCATCCCCGTGGTGATCGCCCTGAACATGATGGACCTGGTGAAAAAGGCCGGCGACAGCATCAACATCAAGGAGCTGAGCCGTCAGCTGGGCTGCCGGATCGTGGAGATCTCCGCCCTGAAGGGCGAGGGCGTGGCCGACGCGGCCAAGGCCGCCATCGAGGCCGCGAAGAACGGCAAGACCATCCCCCAGCACAGCTTCTCCGGCCCGGTGGAGCACGCCCTGGCCCACATCGAGGAAGTCACGGTACATCATCTGCCCGAGGAGCGTCAGCGTTGGTACGCCATCAAGCTCTTCGAGCGGGACGAGAAGGTGCTGGAGGCGCTGAAGATCCCCGCCGACGTCAAGGCCCATATCGAAAAGGACATCCAGGCTGCCGAGAAGGAACTGGACGACGACGCCGAGAGCATCATCACCAACGAGCGCTACGTCTACATCGGCAACATGCTCAAGGGCATCTACAAGAAGAAGGGCAAGGGCCAGCTCTCCACCTCCGACAAGATCGACAAGATCGTGACCAACCGGATCCTGGCGCTGCCGATCTTCGTGCTGGTCATGTTCCTGGTCTATGCCCTGGCCATGGGCACCTCCATTGCCGACGGCGGCATCGCCATCGGCACCTTCCTCACCGACTGGACCAACGACGTGCTGGGCGGCGCATGGCTCACCGACGGCTCCCGTGCGATCCTGGAAGGCTGGGGCGTCGCGCCCTGGCTCGTCGGTCTGATCTCCGACGGTATCCTGGCGGGCGTGGGCGCGGTGCTGGGCTTCGTGCCCCAGATGCTGGTCCTGTTCCTGATGCTCTGCCTGCTGGAGGACTGCGGCTACATGGCCCGTATCGCCTTCATCATGGACCGGATCTTCCGCCGCTTCGGCCTCTCCGGCAAGAGCTTTATCCCGATGCTCGTGGCCACAGGCTGCGGCATCCCCGGCGTTATGGCCTCCCGCACCATTGAAAACGAGCGCGACCGCCGCATGACCATCACCACGACCACCTTCATGCCCTGCGGCGCTAAAATGCCGATCATCGGCCTGATCGCGGGCGCACTCTTCGGCGGCAGCACCTGGGTTGCCACCTCCGCCTATTTCATCGGCGTGGCCGCCATCATCATCTCCGGCGTCATGCTGAAAAAGACCAAGCGCTTTGCGGGCGATCCCGCCCCCTTCGTCATGGAGCTGCCCGCCTACCATCTGCCCGCCTGGGGCAACGTCCTGCGCGGCACCTGGGAGCGGGGCTGGAGCTTCATCAAGCGCGCCGGCACCGTCATTGTGATCTCCTCCATCGTCATCTGGTTCCTCACCAGCTTCGGCTCCGTCAACGGCAAGTTCGGCATGGTCGACGATCTCTACGAAGACGACACGGTTGTGACGGATGAGTATATCGCCGTCGTGGCCGACCGCATGGGCATCCCCGAGGACGAGGTCGAGCCCATGGACGACTCGATCCTGGCCCGGGTGGCCCAGCCCGTCTCCGTGGTGTTCAAGCCTCTGGGCTTCGGCGACTGGAAGCCCACCGCCGCCACCGTCACCGGCCTTGTCGCCAAGGAAGAGGTCGTCGCCAACTTCGGCATCATGTACGCCTACGACGACGCCGACGGCGAGGAGGAGCTGGAGGAGAACGGCGACCAGATCTGGGATCGCGTGGCCGAGGACTTTGACGCCTTCTCCGGCGGACACGGCAAGCTCGCCGCATTTGCCTTCATGATCTTCAACCTCCTGTGCGCGCCTTGCTTTGCGGCCATGGGCGCCATCAAGCGCGAGATGAACAGCGCCAGGTGGACGCTGTTCGCCATCGGCTACCAGTGCGGCTTTGCCTGGGTGATCGCCTTCATCGTCTGGCAGGTCGGCCGCGTGTTCGCAGGCGGCATGAACGTCATCGGTCTGATCCTGGCGCTTGCCATGCTGGGCCTGCTCCTGTGGCAGCTCTTCAAGCCCTTCAAGGAAGCGCAGAAGCTCACGGTCAAATAATCTCTCTCATCTCTCTTTGGCGGCGCTGTGAGGGTTTCCCTCTCTCCTCACAGTGCCGCCCCTCTTGAAGGAAGTGATCCCATGCTGGCGTGGTTATCCGCCAATCTCATCAACATCGCGCTCATCGCGGCCGTCGCGCTGCTCGTCGCTCTGCTGATCCGGGGCCTGGTCCGGGATAAAAAGGCGGGCAAAAGCTCCTGCGGCGGCAACTGCGCGAGCTGCGGAGCCTGCGGCGGCTGCAGCGCCTGCGGCAGCTGTCCTTCCGTGAAAGCGCCGCAAACGCCGAGGAAAAACCCCTGAAAACCGGAACGCCCTGCAGCAAGATGCGTCATGCTTCTCTGCAGGGTGTTTTCATGCGGAAAAGGCGGAGCGGGAGAAAAGGAACCACGTTTGGAGAAGCGTTCTGCCCGGCCGCCGGGCCGGTCTGCCAAAGGCCCCCCGCCTCTCGAAAGAGCTCTCCCCCCGTCAGCGAAAAGCAGTCGCCCGAGAGGCGGCTGTTTTTCTTTTCCCCGATGAAAGTCCGGTTTATGGGACAGGGAACGGGATAGGATGGCTTCAGGCGTGGGGGACGGCCGGGCTTGTCTTTTTGCCCGGTTTGGAGTATACTGTCCCCCGTCAGTATGTACAGCAAGGAGATCGGTTCATGGACGTCACCATCAAGGATCCCGTGTGGGAAGCCCTGTCCCATGCGGAGAAGAATCACCGGCTATATCTGTCCCAGAAGCACACCCTGGAGCTCTTTCTGGAGCGGGGCGCCATCACCCGGGCGCAGTACGACAAGAGCCTCCGGGATCTGACCGAGAAAATGGGCGAAACGGGCTGAGCGACCCGAAAAGCGGCTGTCTCCCGCTCAGGCGCTCCCCCGCTCCCCGTCTGGCACGGGCCCGCTGTCCTCTTTCGGGCACAGGTCCCGTCAGAACAGGAAAAGACACAGACAGCAAAGGAGGATCTTCATGAAAAAACTCTTCGACGCGGCAAACCGCTATATCGAGACCAGCGACTGGAAGCTCATCGCGGTGCTGAAGTTCTGCCTGATCGCCCTGGGGATGATGCTGGGCATGCTCATCCGGCCCCGGCACAAAAAGCCCGTTTTCCTGGGCTCTCTGGGCGTTTTCCTGCTCTCCTACATCCCGCTGATGGTCAAGTTCTTTCGGGTCTGTAGGGAAAAAGAATGAGACTGTTCGTTGCCGTCCGTCTGTCCGACGAGATGAGGGAAGCCCTGCTCTCCGCCCAGAACGCGCTGTTTGACCGGGGCGTCCGGGGGAACTTCACCCCCGAGGAAAACCTGCACCTGACCCTGGCCTTCATCGGGGACTATCCGGACGCCGGGCCGGTACTGGACACGCTGGAGAAGGTCGCCTTCCGCCCCTTTGCGCTGACCCTGGAGGGGCTTGGCTGCTTCGGCGATCTCTGGTGGGCCGGGCTCCGGGGCTCGGCGCCGCTGGAGGCTCTGGCGCGGCGGGTCCGGCGGGCCCTGGCGGAGGCGGAGATCCCCTTCGACCGCAAGCGCTTTTCCCCCCACGTCACCCTGATCCGGAGAGCGGCGGGAAAGCTCCCCGGCACGGAGCTGCCGCCGGCGTCCATGACCGTGGGCAGCTTCTCCCTCATGCGCTCCGACCGGGGCAGGCACGGCATGATCTACACCGAGCTCGGCACAAGAAAAGCGGAGCCGGCGGCGGAATGAGCCTCCCCGTCAAGGATCCCGAAGGCGGAGCATCCCGCGGCGCTCGGTTCCGGGAGGCGGACTAAAAGAACAGCGAATTTGCAGCTTGTGCGAATTCGCTGTTCTTTTTCTGTCATCGGCATTCCGGGTCGCTCTGAGAAGGCTCCGCTTTCCCTTCGCGTCATTCCATGCGGTAGGTGCGGATGTACTTCTCCGGGGCGGCGCCCTTTTCCAGGTAGCGCAGCAGGATCTCGGCGCAGGCGTGACTGTCGCTGTCGGCGCGGTGGTGGTTGAGGCAGATCCCGAAGTAGCCGCACATGTCGTTCAGCTTGTGACTGATTCCCGGCAGGAGGCTGCGCCCCATGGTCACGGTGCAGATGCCCTTGACCGTGGGCCGCCACGCGATCCCGTAGCCGGCCAGGCACTTGCGCAGCACCCCGATGTCGAAGCTGGCGTTGTGGGCCACCAGGATCCCCGAGGACAGCAGCGGCTCCAGTCGGGGCCAGAGCTCCGGAAAGCTTGGCGCGTCGAGCACGGTCTGCTCGTTGATGCCGGTGAGCTGGGAATTGAACCAGTCAAAGGGCTGCTCCGGGTCCACCAGAGAATAGAACTCCTCTATGATGCGGCCGTCCTCCACCACGCTGACGCCGATGGCGCTCATGCGGCTGTTCCAGCGGTTCGGCGTTTCCACGTCGAAGGCGACGTAACGATGGATCGGCATAGGCTCCCCGACGCCTCAAACCGTCTCGATGCGGATCTCGTTGGTGTTGCCGCTCTTGCCGTTGGTGTCGCCGCCGGTGACCACCACGGTGTCCCCGGGATTCAGGTTCAGCGCGTCCCTGGCGGTCTTCAGGGCGTAGTAATACAGCACCGAGACGTTGGGGAACTGCTCCGTCAGCAGGGGCACCACGCCCCAGGACAGGGCCAGCTTGTACCAGGCGCGCTTGCCGGTGGCAAGGCCCAGGATCGTGATGGGCGCCCGGAAGCGGGAGACCATGCGCACGGTCAGGCCGCTGAGAGAGGTGACCACGATGGCCTTGGCCTGCAGGTCGATGGCCATGGTGCAGGCGGCGTGGGAGATGGCGTCCACCCGGTTGTGGATGAGAAAGGGCCGGGTGCGGAACTGCTCGATATAGTCGATGTGCTTTTCCGTCTCCTCGGCGATCTCGCCCATGACCCGCAGGGCCTCCACCGGGTACTTGCCCGCGGCGGACTCGCCGGAGAGCATCACGGCGCTGGTGCCGTCGTAGACCGCGTTGGCCACGTCGCTGATCTCCGCCCGGGTGGGCCGGGGATTGGTGATCATGCTCTCCAGCATTTCCGTGGCGGTGATGACCCGCTTGCCCAGCATGCGGCACTTGGTGATCAGGTGCTTCTGGATGGCGGGCAGCTCCGTGAAGGGCACTTCCACGCCCAGGTCGCCCCGGGCCACCATGATGCCCTCGCAGACGGTGCAGATCTCGTCGATATTGTCCACGCCGGACTGATTCTCGATCTTGGCGATCACGTCGATGTCCCCGCCGCCGTTTTCCGCCAGAAAGCTCTTCAGATCCACCAGATCCTGCCTGCAGGAGACGAAGGAGGCGGCCACATAGTCCACGCCGTTTTGGATGCCGAAGAGCAGGTCGGACTTGTCCTGCTCGCTGAGGAAGGTCTGGCGCAGCACCTTTCCGGGGAAACTCATGCTCTTGCGGTCGGAGAGGACCCCGCCGGTGAGCACTCTGCAGTTGATCTCCGTGCCCACGATCTCCGTGACCTCGAAGATCACCAGGCCGTTGTTGACCAGGATCCGGTCCCCCGGCGCCAGGTCCTCGGCCAGGCCCTTGTAGCTGACGGAGACGATGTGCTCATCCCCCACCACCTCCCGGGTGGTGAAGGTGAAGGCGTCCCCGTCCTTCAGGCTGATTTTCCCGTTCTCAAAGGTGCGGATGCGGTATTCCGGTCCCTTGGTGTCCAGCATAATGGCGATGGGCAGGCCCAGCTCCTCCCGCACGGCCTTGATCATGTCGATCTTCTTCTGGTGCTCCTCGTGGGTGCCGTGGGAAAAGTTGAGCCGGGCCACGTTCAGGCCCTGCAGACACATCCTGCGGAAAACCTCCGGCTTCTCGCTGGAGGGGCCGATGGTGCAGACGATCTTGGTTTTTCTCATAGCCGTTTCCACCTTTCATAACAGCGATTTCACGCGTATTCTGATGATTGATTGTATCATGAACGCCCCGGCCGTGCAATCTCTTTTTCCCGCTCCGCGGCAGATCCCGCCGCAAGGGCAGCCGGTCCCTCCGCCGCACGAAAAGTGAACAGAAGCGCGAAAAGGCCCGGACGATCCACCATCAGGTGAACCGCCCAGGCCTTTTTGCGCTTATTTTCTCTTGTACAGGAAGGCTGCCAGCAGGCCGCCGATCAAAACGGCCGCGCAGATCAACACGATCGGCCAGTTGACCATTTTCGCGTCCGTCTCCGAGGAGAAGGGCGCGCCCGGCTGCCCGCCCGGATCAAAGCCGCCCGGCGCGGAGGGCCGCTCCGAGCTCTCCTGCTCCGGCGCCGTCCCGTTCCCGGAGGGCTGCGCCTCGCCGCCCGAGGGGCCGGCCTCGCCGCAGGCAGAGCTGGCTTCCCTCCCACCGGGTTTCGATCCGCCGCCTGCGGAGCTGGCTTCGTTTCCACCGGGCGCAGGCCCGCCGCCCGGACCGCTGGCTTCGCTGTTCTCCGCGTCGGAGCCGTCCTCAGAGCCGCCGGGAGCGCTCCCCTGCTGCGGCGCGCCCTGTCCGGGGCCGCCGCCGAAGGGGTTGTCGCCGCCGCCCATGGAGCCCATGTCGGAGAGGGTGAGCGCGGAGGCGTCGATCAGGGCGGAGGAATCCGCCTGCTGGCCGGCGTCAGTCGAGGGGATCGTCCCGTCCAGCTGGCCGCGGACGCTCTCCGTTCGCTTTTCGCAGAAACCGAGCAGCGTCTTGACGCCGGCCTCAAACTCCTCATAGCTGCAGAAGGCCGTCGGGTCTTTTTCGACATAGGGCGCGATCAGGGCATAAGTCTCGTCGATCATGGCCGCAACATCCACGCTGTCCAGGAATTCCGCGAAATACTGATGATACAGCTCCGTGTATTCCTCGTTCCGGAAGATCCAGTCGACCATCGGACGACTGCCGTCGCCGCTGACGGAGAGCGGCGAGTCGACCGGGTCGTTGACGGCGCTGGTCGCGTCGCCGCCCTGGAAGCTGCCGAAGGCCAGGTTATAGTCCCAGGGGATCATGCCCAGCTTCCCGTCCGCCTCATGCAGATAGTAGTTGTGCACCATCGCGCCGGTATAGCTGTCACTGTTGACCAGGTAGTTGTGGACGACGAAATAACGCAGCAGTTCGTCGACATCCAGGACCTCTTCCAGGTCTTCGCCCTCGCTGAGCGCCTTCAGGCTGCGGATCAGCCGCGCCTGATCGGCCTTGGTAGCGGTGGTCTTGGCGTTGCCGAAGATGTTGGAATAGCTGTCCGGGTCGTTGTCGGCATACTGCAGCTTCACGTCGCCGCTGCCCATGCCCATGCCGACGCCGAAGGCCAGCACCAGCGCCAGCAGCATGTCCAGCAGGCTCACACTGGTCACGTTTTCCAGAAAGCTCGATTTGAAAATGTCAGAAAAGCTCATGGTCGATTCTCCTTTTATCGGTAACCGATTTCCGTCCTTTGGACGAATACGCTTCATACAGTTTCCTGTAATCCAGTTCCTCAAGCTGGGCGTTGGTCAGCCGGACGGGTGCCTCTTCTGGTAAGAAAATTTCGCTGTCCAGTGTAAATACCAGTTGACCATTTCGCTCAACTATATTACACTGTTCCAGCGTTTGGTTTTTCTTCACACCTAAGTAAACGATGATTAAATCGGCGAGAGCAGATTGCGAGAGAATTTGGGTTCTGATGAAGGCATTTTTTCGCAGGAATACTTTGTGTATTGCAAGAAAAAGTGACGAAATCAGAGCACAAATTGTCCGCAAGATGCCGAAGGCGATTTGATCATCGTTTACCTAAAGCTTAACGCAAACGAAAGCACCAGCCAAGTCTTTTTTGGACCTAACTGGTGCTTTTGTTTTTCACGCGCTATTTTGCAACGCGCCCTTTCGATTGCTTTCTGTTTCCGGGGGAGAGCATCCGGCCCTGGTTCGCTGATCGGGCAGGGCACGAAGCTCTGGGACCGCCTTGGCGGCGTCTGGGCCCCTGCGGACGCAAAGGATGCGATCGAAGCAGCGTCCTCCTTTGCGAAGGAGGATCTCCGACGGATCCGGTCCAGCAGCAAGTCTCGATCCAGCGAACTGGCTCCCCCGTGCTTTTTTCTCTAATTTAGATGGATTGTTGGTGCACCTTATGTTATAATGATCTCATCTCAAGAAAACCGCGGAGACGATCAAGATCGCCGCGAGCAGCACACCCGTGTTCAAATCCGCAGCGGTATTGATGGAAAAGCTAAACTAGGAGGGACAAATCATGTACAGAGACGAATACGCGCGCTGGCTCGCGCATGATCTGGAGGATCCGGATCTTCTGCCCGAGCTTCTGAAAGTCAAGGACCGGGACGATGAGATCAAGGACCGCTTCGCCGTTTCCCTGCAATTCGGCACGGCCGGTCTGAGAGGCACGCTGGGCGCGGGCACGAACCGCATGAACATCTGGGTAGTCCGTCAGGCGACCCAGGGTCTGGCCAACTGGGTGCTGACCCAGGACGGGACACAGACGGTCGCCATCTCCTTCGACAGCCGCATCAAAAGCGAGGTCTTCGCCAAGGAGGCGGCTGGCGTCCTCGCGGCCAACGGCATCAAGGTCCGCATCTACGACGCGCTGATGCCGGTCCCCGCACTCTCCTTCGCCACCAGATTCTATCACTGCAACGCCGGCATCATGGTCACGGCCTCGCACAACCCCGCGCGCTACAACGGCTACAAGGCCTACGGCCCCGACGGCTGCCAGATGACCGACGACGCTGCGGCCGTCGTCTACGACGAGATCCAGAAGACGGACGTCCTCACCGGCGCCAGGCACATTTCTTTCGCTGAGGGCGTGGAGAAGGGTCTGATCCGCTTTGTGGGCGACGACTGCAAGAAAGCCTTTTATGAGGCGATCGAAGCGCGCCAGGTCCGTCCGGGCCTCGCGGCAAGCGCCGGCCTGAAGCTGGTCTACTCGCCGCTCAACGGCTCCGGCCTGGTCCCCGTGACCCGCGTCCTGAACGACATCGGGATCACGGACATCACCATTGTGCCCGAGCAGGAGTATCCCAGCGGCTACTTCACCACCTGCCCCTACCCAAACCCCGAGATCTTCGAGGCGCTGAAGTACGGGCTGAAGCTGGCCGAGGAGACCGGCGCCGATCTCATGCTCGCCACCGACCCCGACGCCGACCGCGTGGGCATTGCCATGCGCTGCCCGGACGGGCGCTATGAGCTGGTGTCCGGCAACGAGATGGGCGTGCTGCTGCTCGACTATATCTGCGCGGGACGCATCGAAAAGGGCACCATGCCCGAAAACCCCGTGGCCGTCATGTCCCTGGTCTCCACGCCGCTGGCCGACGCCGTGGCCGCCCACTACGGGGTGGAACTGCGCCATGTGCTCACCGGCTTCAAGTGGATCGGCGATCAGATCGCCCGCCTGGAGGCCGCCGGTGAGGTGGACCGCTTCATCTTCGGCTTTGAGGAGAGCTACGGCTACCTGGCCGGGCCCTATGTGCGCGACAAGGACGCCGTCATCGCCTCCATGCTGATCTGCGAGATGGCCGCCTACTACCGCAGCATCGGCTCCTCCATCAAGCAGCGCCTGGAGGAGATCTACGCCCAGTACGGCCGCTACCTGAACAAGGTAGATTCCTTCGAGTTCCCCGGCCTGACCGGCATGGACAAGATGGCCTCCATCATGAAGGGCCTGCGTACCGCGCCTCCCGCCGACTTCGGCGGCGTCGCGGTCACCGGCGTAACCGACTACAGCGAGCCGGAAAAGACCGGTCTGCCCAAGGCCAACGTCCTCATCTACAAGCTGGACGACGGCTCCACCGTCATCGTGCGCCCCTCCGGCACCGAGCCCAAGATCAAGACCTACTTCACCACCAAGGGCAAGGATCTGGCCGAAGCCCAGGCGAAAAAGGATCAGCTGGCCGAGGCCTGCAAGCCCCTGCTCTCCTGAGGGAAGCACGCTGTCTGAAGGAGCGCCTGCCAGTGCAGCACACCAGGCTGCCGGTGACCGGAGAACGCTTCGCACCGCTCCCTAGCATCGACGGATCCCGCGAGGAGCTTAGGGAGCTTCTCCCCCGTCAGACGGCCCGGCCGGAGGAGTTCTCTGTTTTGGAGCAAGCCGCCGACGAATAGCAAACAGCCCCGCCGGGATCCCGGCGGGGCTGTTGGTCTGTCTTTTTATATTGTTTCCTTCACTCTCACAATAGAAATTGGTGTAGCCGTAGGGTCGGAAGGCGGCCTTCCGGCCGTTGAGCCAGACCTCCGCCTTGCGGTAGACGCCCTCAAATTCCAGAACCAGGCAGCCCGCAAGCTCTTTTTCGGAGATCGTAAAAGCCTTGGTGTAGGAATAATCCCGTCCCTCGAACCAGCTGACGTTCAGCCCGCCCATGGAGCTTGCACTGCGGGGCTCCCGGAGCATGGCGTCGTCCGGCACCGAAACCGGAAGCCCCGGCTCCGTCTCGCCCAGGTGTTTGACAACCCAGCCGTCGTTAAAGTGCTGAAACTTCATGTGACCCGTTCTTTCCTTTCTTCCGTGTACTCATCCTGTCCTCTAATAGAACTCTTGAATTCTTTGCGGCTGGATTTGCGCCACTCCTGATTCTTGTTTTTCAAAAATCAAGCGTGCTGTTCTGCGGCGAACAGAAAAGAAAAACGCTGAAATCTCAATGATTTCAGCGTTTTGGTCCGAGTGACTGGATTTGAACCAGCGAAGCAAAGTCCATCATCACTTTTTTCGCGTTAAAATGTCCCGTTTTATCAAAATTCAGTGTTATTCTGTACCTGTTCGCATCCATGGTTCCACTGTTTTTCAAGCTGTAAAGGGTCAAAAACAGGAGGAAAAAGCCATGGGAAACATCCGCTTTTTCATGCGAGAGAAAAGAAGCCCTTTGCTATTTCAAATGCGGGTCTCCTGTAGTATAATGATTTCACTTGTATGAGACATCATGAGTAAGGTGATAAAGAGTGAGAAAACGCTATTTGTTCTTTGACATTGATGGCACTTTACTGGCCGGCGGGTATGAAAACAGCTATATTCCATTGTCCACAAAAGAGGCATTGTGTCGGCTTCGGGATCAAGGGCACTTCTTGGCCATCGCGACCGGCAGGTCCCATGCCATGGCGAAAGAAACCATGCACGCCCTGGGGTTTGAAAACATGGTGAGCGACGGGGGGCATGGAATCACCATTGAGAACCGGTTGCTCGGTATCAAGCCGCTCCGCAAAGAAGAAGTCCTGCCTCTCCTGCGCGAATGCGATGAGCAAAAGCTGCCATGGAGTCTTCAGCTGGATGACAGCGATACAAGGGTCGCTCCGGATGAGCGGTTTCCGGACGCGATTCATGACGACTATATGAAAACGGTCGTAATACCGGATCTTCGTCCGGAAGGAACGGAGAATATATATAAAGTTTACATTGCGTGTCAGTTTCCGCAGGAGCAGGCTCTCGCTTCTCTTTCCTCTCTGCCGTGGTGCCGTTATCAAAAAGACTTCCTGTTCGTCGAGCCGGCCTGCAAAGGAGAGGGCATCAAGGCAATGATGGACTATTTCCATGCGGATTATCGCGATGTCGTTGTATTCGGAGATTCCAAAAATGATTTGTCCATGTTCCTTGACGAATGGACAAAAGTTGCCATGGGGAACGCATCTCCGGAACTGAAGGCAAAGGCAGATTTTATTACTTCCGATGTTGACAAAGACGGGATCTATCATGCCTGCGCCGCACTCGGTCTTTTTTGAAGGATATTGCTCCACCTTGTCAACCATGCGAAAGGGCGCGTTGCAAAATAGCGCGTGAAAAACAAAAGCACCAGTTAGGTCCAAAAAGGACTTGGCTGGTGCTTCTGTTTGCGTTAAAGTTGTAGGTGTGAAAAAACAATCAGTACCGCAAGAACAGTGTACCTTAGTTGAGCGGAATGGTCAACTGGTATTTACACTGAACAGCGAAATCATGTTGCCGGAAGAGGCACCCGTACGGCTGACCAACGCCCAGCTTGAGGAACTGGATTACAGGAAACTGTATGCAGCGTATTCGTCCAGAGGACGGAAATCGGTCACCGATCCGCGAGTGCTGTTCAAGATTCTGGTATACGGATACCAATGCGGTATCTATACAACAAGGAAGCTGGAAGAAGCCTGCCGTTACCGGATAGACTTCAAGTGGCTGCTGTGGGACGAGCC
>JAFWQQ010000013.1 GCA_017545165.1 Oscillospiraceae bacterium | reverse complement strand
GCGACGGGAAGGTGAACAACAAGGACGTGACCCGCCTGCAGCGCTACCTCAAGGGCGCGGCCGTGGAGGTCAACGAGGCCGCTCTGGACGTCAATGGCGACGGGAAGGTCAACAACAAGGACCTGACCCGCCTGCAGCGCTGCGTGAAAGGCGCGGACGTGGAGCTCCACTGAGACCAATTCGGAATTCGGAATTCGGAATTGTTGTTCCGGTCACGGAATCCGGAACAACAACACAAAACGCAAGGGACGCAGCGATTTTTCGCTGCGTCCCTCTCCGTAGGGGCGACCTTCGGTCGCCCGCCAATCCGCGTCCACGTCCGTCCTCTCCGTAGGGGCGACCTTCGGTCGCCCGCCAATCCACGTCCACGTCCGTTCCCACCGTAGGGGAGGGGCTTGTGTCAAGACCCACATGGTTTACACTTTGTGCAACAACATGGTTTACACTTTTCGGTTCGTTGACGTTGCGAAAAATGATTTGGAAGGAGGGCGTAGCCCGACTGGAAAATCATTTTTCGCGGCGCGGCTCGCTGATCTCAAGACGAGGATCTCCGTCAATCAAATAAGCGCGCTTGAATGTAAAAACCCGTCTCTCTGTGTCAATTCTGCCTATCCGGAATTGCCGGAAAAACAGGCTGTAGCAGTCGGGCAAGTGAGACTTCCGTATCGCTATTTCCTTCTCAGCAAAGGCTTCGCTCAAAAAATAGCCTTGACCTTTCAAGGAAAGGTAGCCTGAGCTCTTTACCTTTCTCACTTCACAGCCTTCAGGGTATTCCCAAGCGGAAATCTCATCCCTGTACTCGCGGCTGCTTCGCTGGTAATGCTGTGCGGGGATGCCTAAGTCCAACGCGTGGTGAGGTCGTTCCAGATTGTAAAAGTTGCGATACTGATCGAATTTTTGCCTGGCGTCCTCTTTATCCAGAATGGTGGTGTGCTTTAGCAGTTCCTTTGTCATGGAACGATTGAAGCTCTCCTCTTTCCCCTGCGTCTGAGGATGAAGCGGTCTTCCGTGGATCGTGAGAACACCCAACTCCATCAGCCACACCTCAAAGCTTGTGAAGCCTGTGCTTTGTGCGGTTCCCCATGGGTTACCGTTGTCGCATAAAAACACCCTCGGAAGTCCATATTCTTCAAAAACCTGCACCATGATCGGCTTTATTTCTTCGTAGGTTTCTGTGCTCATAGGCTCACAGCAAAGATTGAAGCGACTGTGATCATCAAGGATATTCAAAGGATGGCAGCGCTGCCCGTCAGCCATGGCAAAATGACCTTTGAAATCTGCCTGCCACATCTCGTTGGGTTCATCCTTCTCAAAGCGCTTCATTGGCTGTGCTGCCTGGCTGGCCTCCTTGCTGATCATGCCGTTTCGTTTGAGAATATTGTTTACTGTTTTTACACAGGGAATATCTGTATATCCTTGATTCTCAAGAATTCGATGAATTTTCAGCGCTCCGATCGCCGGATGTGCCTGACGGTAATCCACGATTAGCTGCTCGGTCTCCGCCGGCACACGATGCGTTGCCTTAGGACGGCGGCTTTGATCTGTTAACTCCCGCCCTTCACGATATCGCACAAGCCATTTGTACCCGGTTGGCCTGCTGATCCCGTATTCCCGGCAGAGTGTGCTGATACTTGCCTCATTCGACAGTACACGCTTTACAAACTCTTCGCGCATTTGCTTTACACTCCTGTTTTCCCAAGGCATTGCGGTTCACTCCCGTTTTTGCCTTGATTTTACCAGATAAGTGTAAACTATGTCCTTGCACAATCTGTAAACCATGTTACTACTCTAAACAGCTTGCCCCTCCCGCCGATCCACGTCCACGTCCGTCCACCCCGTAGGGGCGACCTTCGGTCTCCCGCCGCCCCGCGCCGACGCCTCCTTCGCGCCCGTAGGGGAGGGGCTTGCCCCTCCCGCAAATACTTCTTCATCCCTTCATTCCTCCATCTCCTCCGTCGCGATCCGCCAGAACCAGCCGGCGGAGCCGGTGTACCAGGTCCAGCCGGCCTCTCCCTCCCGGCCCGGAGCGGTGGACACGTCCGCCGCCAGCGCGTAGGGCTCCGCCTCCCAGCGGCGCAGGTCGTGGTTCTCCGGGACCAGCATCTCCAGGATGGCGCGGCCCTGCTCCCGCCGTCCCCGGCGGAAGCAGGCCAGGGCCAGGAACAGCGCGCCGTGGGTATACTGCCCGCCGTTTTCCCGGACGCCCCGGCCGTAGCCTGTGATGCTGCCGGGGCTGCGCTCGTCCTCGGTGTAGGGCGGGTCGAAGAGCTTCACCAGGCCCCGCTCCCGGTCCACCAGGCGGCGCAGGGCCTCGTCCAGAGCGGCCTCCGCCCGGTCCGGGTCCGCCCAGGGACTCAGGGCGGCGAAGGCCTGGGGCAGCAGGTCCAGCCGCCCGTCCCCGCCCAGGCTCTCCCCGTCGCTCCAATAGCCCCGGCGGTACCAGCGGCCGTTCCAGGCGGCGTCCGCCGCCCGGCCCGCCTGCTCGGAGAGGGCCAGGAAGCGGGCGGCGTCCGGCTGTTCCAGCTTCTCCAGCAGGGCGGCGAATTCTCCGGCCACCAGGGACAAAAACCAGCCCAGCCAGACGCTCTCGCCCTCCACCGCGTCCATGGCGTCGTTCCAGTCCCCGCTGCCGAAGAAGGGCAGACCGTGGGGGCCGAAGCCCCGCTTCTCGCAGCACGCCAGGGCCGCCCGGGCGTGCTCCAGCACGTTCCCGGCGCCCGCGGTCTCCGGCTGCTCATAGCGGTCCCGCTCCCCGGGGGCCAGGGGCGGGGAGCTGCGCCAGGGCTCCTCCCGGCTGCAGATGCCCAGATCCCCGGTGTCGCGCACATAGGCGCAGAGGGCCCAGGGCAGCCACAGCAGATCGTCGGAGCAGCGGCTGCGCACCCCCTTGTCCCCGGTGGGGGAGGGGTGCCACCAGTGCAGCACGTCCCCCTCCCGGTACTGATGGCGGCAGGCGTCCAGGATCCGCTCCCGGGCGTAGCCGCTCTCCAGCTTCAAAAGGTTCACCGCATCCTGCAGCTGATCCCGGAAGCCGTAGGCCCCGCCCCGCTGATAGAGACTGGCCCGGCCCATCAGCCGGCAGGCCAGGGTCTGATACACTGCCCAGGGCCAGACCAGCCGGTCGACGGCGGCCGAGCCCGTGGACTTGGGCCGCGTTCCCAGAAGCCGCTGCCACTGGGCCCTTCCCTCCGCCAGGGCGGAGAGGGCGGCCCCGGGGCGCAGCAGGGTTTTCAGCTCCGCCTCCGTGCAGCAGCCGCAGCAGAGCACCGTCAGCTCCTCCGCGTCCAGACTCATCAGCATGGCCGGGGGCGTGAAGTCCGTGCGGCAGCCGCAGGGCGCGTTGGTCCCGGCCAGCAGCTGCAGGCCCTCCCGGCCGCTCTCCGGGTTCTCGGCCCGGAACAGGCCCTCGGAAAAGCCGCAGCGCAGGGAGTCGGCGTCTCCCGGGCTCAACAGGGGCCGCAGCAGCCAGCGCAGCGCCAGACCGTCGGCGCCCCGGATCAGCAGCACCCGCACGTTCTGCCAGGGCGGGATGCCCAGCTCCGTCACCACCCGGCGGCCGTCCAGCTCCTTCTCCCAGCGGGCCCAGCCGGGGCCGAAGCGCACCCGGCAGCTGTGGCCGTCATTGGCGGCGAAGAGGCTCACCGGCCCCCGCTCCGTCTCTGCCCAGAGCAGCTCCGGGGGCTGGGCGGCCCGCAGCTCCTCCATGGGCAGGCTCAGCGGCAGCTCCCGGGCGTTGTCCAGCCAGAGGGCCGCCGGCCCGCAGTCGGCGGCGATGAGCCCCAGGTGGCCGTTGGTCAGCACCTGCTGCCAGACCCGCGCCGGCAGGGGAGAGCCGGCAAAAGAGAAGCCGTCCTCCTCAAAGCGGAAGTCCGGCAGGCTCCCCTTTTCCCGGGGAGCGCTGAGCTTCGGCTCCCGCACCGGCAGGAAGCGCCAGCGGGGCTCTCCCTGGCAGTAGGCCGCCCGGCTGCGCAGCGTTTCCTCGGCGGCCAGGGGGGCGAAGTGCACCCCGCCCCGGGCCCCCAGCAGGGCCTCCAGGCCCCAGAGGGACAGGAGCCTGCCGATCTCCCGGCGCAGGGGCTGGCGGTATTCTCCCTCCTCGTCGGTGAGATACACCAGCTCTCCGGGCTCCCCGCAGCTTTTCAGCAGCAGAAAGCGCTGCAGCAGGGACAGGGCCTCCGGCGAGCGCCCGTCGCAGACCAGCAGGGGCTCGTCCCCGGAGATCCCCCAGGGCCAGAGGGCGGAACGGGGCGCAGCGGCGGAGAGGGGCTTGCGCAGCTGGGAGAGCAGGGCCATGGCGGCCCCCAGCTCCCGCCCGTCCATGCCCAGGCGCTGGGCCAGCGCTCCCACCAGCTCCGCCCGGTCCTCCCCGGCCAGGATCGTTTTTGCCCCGGCCAGGGCCGTCTCCCGGTCCTCGCCCAGGCAGATCGCCAGGCGCAGCTCCCGCCGCTCCCCGGGCCGGAGCGCCAGGGGGAAGCGCAGCCGCAGCTCCTCGCCCTCCTCGACCTCCGCGGTCTCATTGGCCAGCAGGCAGAGCCAGAGGCCGCGCCTCTCCCCCCGGGCCAGCCGGTGCAGCAGCAGGGCGTCTCCCTCCCGCTCCGTCTCGATCCCCAGAGACCAGTAGGCTCGCTGGGCCCGATAATCCGTCCAGACAGCCAGGATGGGCCGCAGGCCCAGGCAAAGCGCGCCCTCTCCGCCTTCCAGATCCTGGAAAACAAAGCGCCGCCGCTCCCCCGGTGCGCAGGCCGACAGGCATACCTCCTGCCGGAACAGCAGGCCCTCCTCCCGGGACCAGAGCCCCCTGCTCTCCGATAGCTCCCATCGCTCCGCCCGCACCGAACCGGAGGGCCTCTTTTCGGTCCAGTTCAGTTCCACCTCCAGCCCCGGCCCCTCCAGATCCGGATCGCCGTAAAGGATCCGGCCTCTTGCCCGGGCCTGGCTGTGACCGTCGCTGCCCAGCAGCAGCTCGTAGACGCCGTTTGTCAGCAGGCAGCGCGCGGCCTCCCCCTCGCCCCCGCCGCCCTGCACGGACCAGCGCCGCTCCGGGTCCCGGGGCGGCTTTTCCGGTGCCCGGCTCAGATCCCGCCGCAGCAGCGGCGCGCTCAGCGGCAGCCGCTCCTCCAGCAGGGGCAGGCAGGCCGCCATCGCCGGATCCCGCAGGAAAAGCCGCCGCAGCAGCCCATCCGCCAGCGCGTTGGCCGCGGCCAGCACGCTCATGCCCGCGTGGTGGGCCATCACGCAGCGCACGATCTGCTGCTCCTCGCCCCGGCAGCGCTCGGGGGTGAAATCCACCGCCTCGTAAAAGCCCCAGGGCCCCGCCGCGCCGCAGCGGCGGAACAGCCGCAGGTCCTGGAGCGCCTCCTCCGGCTCCACCGCCAGGGCCAGGAAAGCGGCGTAGGGAGCGCAGACCAGGTCCTCGTCCTGGCCCCGCTTCAGGGCCAGAGCCTGGCAGCCGCTGGCCTTGTAGCGGTAGCTCAGGCCCGGGTCCAGGGCATAGTAGGCGCTCTCGGACACGCCCCAGGGTTTGCCCGGAAAGCGGCGGCGCTTCTGTACGTAGAGACAGAAACGGGCGCTCTCCTGCAGGAGGCTGCCCGGGGGATAGGGCAAAAACAGCGCCGGCATCAGGTACTCGAACATCGTCCCAGTCCAGCTGGCAAGCCCTCGATAGCCGTCCTGCTGCAGCAGGCCCCGGCTGAGCCTCTCCCAGTGCTTCAGCGGCGCCTGGCCCCGGGCCAGGGCCAGGTAGCTGGTCAGCATGGCTTCGCTGGCCAGCAGGTCGTACCAGCCGCCGGTACCCCGGTCCCTCTCCGTGTCGTAGGAGATATAGAAGAGGCAGCGCTCCCTGTCGAAGAGGAAGGAGAAGTCCATCTCCTCGATCAGCGCCCGCAGCCGCGAAGCCAGGGCCGTCTCTCCCCAGGAGAGCAGGCCCTGCTCCACGGCGATCAGGGCGGCGCAGAGATTGCCGCTGTCCACCGTGGAGATGAAGGGCGGCAGCAGAGGAGAGAGGCTTCGGGTATCGTACCAGTTGAAGAAATGGCCCCTGCAGCGGGGCAGCCGCTCCAGGGTGTCCGTGATGCCCCCCAGAAGCGCCAGCGCCTCGGCGCGGGGGATCAGCTCCAGCTCCGCCGCTGCCAGCGCCGAGGCCATGGCCATGCCGATATTGGTGGGGGAGCTGCGGGCAGCCGCGCCGAGAGGCGGCTGCTCCTGAACGTTGTCCGGCGGGAGACGGTGGCCCTCGGCGGTGCAGAAGCGCTGGAAATAGCGGTAGCTCTCGCCTGCCGCCTGCAGCAGCTCCTCCCGCTCCTCCCGGGTGAGCTGCCCCGTTTTTCTCGCGGGCAGGGACAGGGCGAAGGCCGCCAGGGGCGACAGGAGCCAGAGGAGCCCCGCGGCTCTTCCCAGCACCACCGGGGAGAGCAGCAGACAGGCAAGACCCAAAGCCTCGGTGGTCCAGAAGGCCCGGAGATGGGCCCAGAGCCCGCTGCTGCCCCGCTCCGCCTGGGCGGCGGTCTGCCACTGCAGCAGCTTCCGATGGCTCACAGCCATGCGCCAGAGGGCCGTGACCATGGCGCTCAGGCAGATCCACGCCTCCTGGGGCAGCAGCCACAGCCGCAGAAAGGTCTGCACGATGGCCCCGCCCACGCCGGAGAGGAACCGGGTGAAGCGCCGGGGCCGGGGCCCCTCCCGCCGCCGGAGCATCCCGGCCAGCATTTCCCGCAGCATCTGATCCAGCAGGGCCAGCAGAGCCGCCCAGGCGGCCAGGCTCAGAGGACTGCCCGGGAGGAAGAAGCCTGCCAGGACGGCCAGCAGGGTCGCCCAGGGCAGCATGGCCCGCAGCAGGTTTTCCCAGAGCCGCCACCGGGCGATCCCGGGCAGGCTCCGGCGGAACAGGAAGGGAAGGTTCTGCCAGTCCCCCCGCAGCCAGCGGTGCAGGCGCTTGTAGAAAGCCAGGGGCCGGGCGGGGAAGCGGTCGGCGCAGCGGGCCTC
Source organism: Oscillospiraceae bacterium (assembly GCA_017545165.1). Taxonomy (GTDB): domain Bacteria; phylum Bacillota; class Clostridia; order Oscillospirales; family Oscillospiraceae; genus Limivicinus. The sequence goes on along the minus strand of JAFWQQ010000013.1, from coordinate 23,794 downwards.
GCCCACCAGACCGCCCCGGAGAAAGGCGCCCTCCACCGCGTCGTGGCTCAGCACCTTTCCCGGGGGGATGTTCCCGCCGGTGCAGCGCAGCAGGGCCCGCAGATCCAGGATGCCCTTGCCCGCGAAGCCGCAGCAGCCGAAGGCGTCCTGCTCCGGCTCGCCGCAGAGACCGCTGTAGAGGTCGCTGCCTCCTGCCCCGGCGAAAACGACGGCGAAGTCCGTCTCTCCGGCGCTCTCCAGGTCCGGGGCCAGGCGCGGCTGCAGCACGGCGTGGCCGGAGACCACGACCCCGGTCCCCTCGTCGATCACGGGCCGGTTCAGGGGATGGAGCATGGCACCAATGAGCTTCTCCGCCGCTCCGGGATAGAGGCGGCTGTCGCTGTCCAGCGTCAAAAGATAGCGCAGCCCCGCCAACATGGTCCGGTCACCGGTGACGCGCAGGCTGTTGGGCTCTCCGGCGCAAAGCTTCGCCAGCTCCAGCAGGGCTCCCCGCTTCCGCTCCCAGGCGGTCCAGGCCCGGCCATCCCATTGCCTGGGGCGGGTGAAGAGGAAAAAGCCACCGCCATAGCGGCCGTTCAGTGCCTCCACCCCTTCCCGGGCGGTCCGGAGCAGAGCTTCATCCCCGGCGGCGATCTCGGTTTCCGCCTCCGGCAGGTCCGCAAGCAGGCCGAAGAGCAGATTTTTCCCCTCCCGGCGGCAGGCCATCCGCAGCTCCTCCAGCCGGCGACAAAGGCGCCGGACGCTCTCCTCGTCCGTCAGCAGGGCGGAGATCACGCAGAGGGTCCTGCCCTCCTCCGGCACCCCGCCCCGCAGATCCATCCGGGGCAGGCGCCGGACCGGACACAGCCGGGCCAGCCCCAGATCCGCGACGCTTTTGGCGATGGCCGCCAGAGGCACCGGCAGCAGCAGAGCGGCGGCGGGACCGCCCAGCAGCAGGGCCGCCAGCAGCAGGCTCAGGGTCAGCAGTACTTGAAAGGAGATATAGACCCTCGCCCGCCAGGGCCCGGGCTCCCGGAACAGCAGGCAGCCCACGTGCTCGTTCCGCTCCCCGGCCCGCCGGATCAGCTCCCGGGCGCAGGCCTGCTCCTCCTCTCCCGTTTTCCGGGCCAGCCGCTCCACTCGCCGCAGGTAATCCTGCCGGGTGACGGCGTCCATGTGGGGATAAACCCCGGCCGGATCCTCCGAGAGGATCCGGTCGCACTGGTCCGCTCCGGTCAGCAGCCGCTCCGGATCCAAAGCGGCAAAGAGCCGCAGGGTGCCGAAGAGCGCCTCCAGGCCCCGGGGACTGTCCTCGCCGATCGGGCCCCGGCAGATCTGCTTGGCCAGGGCCGCCAGCTCCCCCAGAGCCGCGCAGCGCAGGCCCGCGGGAAAGAGCTGCAGCTCCGCCCGTTTCAGCGGCCGCACCCGCTGGAAGCCCTCCAAAAAGAGGGCTGCCCGCTCCTCGGTGACCTGTCCTCGCCCGGCCAGCAGCAGGGCCCTGGCCAGCGCCAGGATCAACGGCCCCTCCGCGCTGAGGCGGACCCGCCCGCCTCCCGAGAGATCCCCGGCCGCGCTGAGCGCCTCCCGTCGGGCCAGATATTCATTGTCCAGCAGCCATTCCCAGGCGGCGGGGAGCTCCGGGACCTCTTCGGCCCGCCGCCGCAGCAGGGCGCAGCAGCGCCGCAGCTCCCGGCCGCTCCGGCGCAGCGGCGGCAGCGCTCGCCTGGCTCGCGCCTCTCCCCGGGGCGGCAGCAGCCGGGCCGCCGCCTCGCCGCAGGCGGCGAGCTTTTCGTTTTCCACAAAAGGGGCGTTCAGAATGCTGTCCATGAGCAGATTCTCCTTTGTATACGACATCAGGAGCAGTTTTCCCCGCGCAGGAAAATCTATACAATCCGCGGCCTGTTAAGAAAAAACACTTGACAGCGCCGCTTTCCTGGTGTATAGTCTGTAAAGCTGTGAAGCTTGACAGGGGGGATCGCCGTGGAAGAGGAACGTCTGATGCAGTCCATGCTGCTGGATTTTTACGGCGAGCTTCTGACCGACAAGCAGCGTGAGTGCTATGATCTGCACGTGAACGAGGATCTGTCTCTGTCCGAGATCGCCGAGCAGTCGGGGATCTCCCGCCAGGGCGTGTGGGACAATATCCGCCGGGCAGAGGCCTCCCTGCGGGAGACGGAGGAGAAGACGGGTCTGATCCGCCGTTTCCGCCAGCTCCGGCAGGGGCTGGAGAGTCTGCGGGCCTCCCTGACGGAGTTGGAAGAACTGAGCCGGGGCCGGGCGCTGGACTTGGCCCGGGAGATGCAGGAAACTGTGGACAAGCTGTTGAATTGAGGAACAAACATGGCATTTGAAAGCTTATCCGACAAACTGAGCGCCGCATTCAAGCGGCTGCGCGGCAAGGGGAGACTCTCCTCCGGCGACGTGAAGGAGGCGATGCGCGAGGTGCGCATGGCCCTGCTGGAGGCGGACGTCAGCTACAAGGTCGTCAAGGACTTCACCAAAAAGGTCACCGACCGGGCCGTGGGCAGCGACGTGCTGGAGGCCCTGAACCCCGCCCAGATGGTCATCAAGATCGTCAACGAGGAGCTCTGCGCCCTCATGGGCGGTCAGAACCAGAAGCTGAACATCTCCTCGAAGAGCCCCAGCGTGGTGATGCTGGTGGGCCTGCAGGGCGCGGGCAAAACCACCAACGGCGCAAAGCTTGCCGGCTACATGCGCAAGCAGGGCAAACGCCCCCTGCTGGTGGCCTGCGACGTGTACCGCCCCGCCGCCATCAAGCAGCTGGAGACCGTTGGCGCCCAGCTGGACATCCCCGTGTTCCAGATGGGGCAGATCGATCCCGTGGCCATTGCCAAAGCAGGCATCGAGCACGCCAAAAAGCACGGCAACGACCTGGTGTTCCTGGATACCGCCGGCCGCCTCCACATCGACGAGGCACTGATGCGAGAGCTCCAGAACATCAAGGCCGCGGTGGAGCCCGCCGAGATTCTGCTGGTGGTGGACGCCATGACCGGTCAGGACGCGGTGAACGCCGCCAGCGCCTTTGACGAGGCGCTGGACATCACCGGCGTCATGCTCTCCAAGCTGGACGGCGACGCCAGAGGCGGCGCGGCCCTGTCCATCCGGGCGGCCACCGGCAAGCCCATCAAGTTCATGGGCGTGGGCGAGAAGCTGGACGCCATCGAGCCCTTCCATCCGGACCGGATGGCTTCCCGCATCCTGGGCATGGGCGATGTGCTGACCCTTATCGAGAAGGCCGAGCAGAGCTTTGACGAGAAGAAGGCCCTGGAGGCCGCGGAGAAGCTCCGGGCCAACCGCTTCACCCTCAGCGACTATCTGGATCAGATGAAACAGCTGCGGGGCATGGGCGACCTGGAGAGCCTGGCCGGCATGATCCCCGGGGTGGACGCCAAGGCCCTGAAGGGTGCCAAGATGGACGAAAAGGCCCTGGCCCGCCAGGAGGCCGTGATCCTGTCCATGACCCAGGCGGAGCGGGACAATCCGGGCATCATCAATTCCAGCCGCAAAAAGCGCATCGCTTCCGGCTCCGGCACCAGCGTGGTGGACGTGAACCGCCTGCTCAAGCAGTTTGAGGCCATGCAGCAGATGATGAAGCAGCTCTCCGGCAAGAACATGAAGAAGCTGCAGAAGAAAATGGGCAAAATGGGCGGCGGAGGCTTCGGTGGAGGCTTCCCCGGTTTCGGCGGCCTGTTTTAAGAATGAATAATTAATAGTGAACAGTGAATCATTGCGGTGCCGCCTTCGGCTGCGGATTTCAATCTGTGCCGCGCAGCGGCACACCATAATTTTTCATTTTTCATTATTCATTATGATCTAATTTATGGAGGTGAAAGATACAATGGTTAAAATCCGTCTTCGCAGAATGGGCGCCAAGAAGGCCCCTTACTACCGCATCGTCGTGGCTGATTCCCGCAGCCCCCGTGACGGCCGCTTCATCGAAGAGCTCGGCACTTACGATCCCATGGCCGACGGCGCGAAGCTGAAGGTCGACCAGGAGCGCGTGCAGTACTGGATCGCCAACGGCGCCCAGCCCACCGATACCGTCCGTGGCCTGCTGAAAAAGGTCGAGGAGTAAAAAGGAGTTTCTACCGGCATGAAAGAACTTTTGACCTACATCGTACAGAGCCTGGTCGATCATCCCGACGAGGTCTCTGTGACCGAGCGCAAGGCCGACGGCGAAACCGTGTTGGAGGTCCGCGTTGCCGACGGCGATATGGGCAAGGTCATTGGCCGGCAGGGCAGGATCGTCAAGCAGATCCGCGTTCTCATGCGGGCCGTCGCCCAAAAGAAGGGCAAGAAGGTCTCCGTGGAGATCCTTGATTGAATCGAAGACCCGAAAACAGCAGAGGCTTGGACCTCCCCAAGAGGGAGGCGTCCAAGCCTCTGCTTTTTTGCATATGCAGGGGCGGAAAGTGTTCCTCCCCCAGCGGGGGAGGATGTCAGCAAAGCTGACAGGTGAGGGAGAAGGCCGCAAAAGCGGCAATGTCGGAAGAATCGGTGCGTGGCAAACGTTCTCCCTCATCACCCTCCAGTGTACGCACTGGAGGGAGCTTCCCCCGCTGGGGGAAGCACAAACCTCCCGGAGCGCGCAACGCGCTGCCTCAGCCGATGCCCACGCCGAGATAATAATAGTCGCTGGTGCTGTTCTCGGCCAGCTCGTCCAGACTGCGCACCTCCAGTTCCCGGGCGATGTGCTCCAGGGTCTCGAAGTCCGCCGTGCCGCCGATGGAGATGTACCAGCCCGCAGCGGAGTCAAAGACCAGGACGAAGCGGTGGGTGATAGACGTGCCGTTTTCATCCTTGGAATAGGTTTGCTGCTCGATCTCGGTGATATGCAGCTCGCCCCAGTCCTCTTCCTTGACGACCCGGGCGCTCTCGCCGTCCATGTAGACGGTGCAGCCCGGCCAGGCGTAGTGGCACTCGATCTGGTATAGCGTTCCGGCGCCTCCATTTTCCCGGTCAGGGATACAGGAGTAGCTGATGTACCAGTTCTGGGCCTGGTTGTTCCCGTAAATCTGGAAATAACTCTTCTCTTCCGCTTCCGGCAGCCAGCCGGGGCGGAACTCTACCCGGTGGATCTCCCCCTCGCCGGTGAACTGCAGGATCAGCGGGGCTTTGGTCAGATCCCGCTCCTCGTGCTCCTCTTCCAGCGTCCAGGGATTGTAGCTGACGCTGTGGCCCAACCAGCTCCTCCCCCTCCTCCGGGGCGCGGACGTCCATGGAAAACAGGCCCAGGGCGCAGGCGGTGCCGAAGCTCAGCAGGGCCAGGATCGCGGCGATCAGCAGTCCGCGGCGGATCAGTTTGATGTGTTTTCTTGTTTTCATCGGCTCCTCCTCCAAGCCGAGGAGGGCCACGGCCGAGCGCACGGAAGCTTCATCCAGCTCCGAAAAGGCTTGCAGCAGTTTATCGGCGTTCATCGGTATCCCTCCTCCTGTAAAAATCGGTTCAGCTTTTTTCGCGTGCGAAACAGCATGGATTTCAGCTTGCTCTCGGAGAAGCCGCTTTTCCTGCTCAAGGTCTCCAAGGGGGTCAGGAAGTAGTAGCGGCTGACGAAGATATCCCGCTCCTGCCGGGGGAGCCTGCGCACAAAGCGCCGCAGCGCCCGGCCCAGCTCCTTTGCCTCCAGCGCTTCCTCCGGGTCGCCCGGGCCGGGGACGCAGTCCGCCAGCTCCTCCAGGGCCAGGGGAAGCTCTCCGCCGCCCCGTTTTTGGGCCAGCAGCCCCCGCAACCGGGACAGGGAGAGATTGCGCGTCAGCTTCCCCAGATAGGCCGAGAGCTTCTCCGGCCGCTGGGGCGGGATGGAATTCCAGGCCCGGAGCCAGGTGTCGCTGAGGATCTCCTCCGCGTCCTGCTCGTCGGATACGAGACTGCGGGCAATGGAACGGCAGTAGCCGCCGTATTATTGCTCCGTCTCCCGGATGGCCTGCTCGTCCCGCTGCCAATAGAGCGTCACGATGGCCGCGTCGTCCATACTGTCTCACCTCGCTTCTGCTTTCTGTCTCGCTGGAAGGCGCCTTCACCAGTATACACGCAAACCGAGGAGAAAGGTTGCGGGAAATGAGGAATTCGGAATTCGGAGTTCGGAATTGACCTGTCCGCCGTCCCGCGCCCGTAGGGGAGGGGCTTGCCCCTCCCGCGATTTGCGGCAGCGTTCTGCCTTTCCTGCGGGCCAAGGATTCCTCCACTGCCGCACTTGTGCATTCGCCGAAGCTGTGGTAAAATAATATAGTTATGACTGAATTACCCGATACGGGAGGTTTTCCCATGGAAAAGAGCGCGTTTATCGAGGCCGGACGCATCGTGAACACCCACGGCGTAAACGGTGAGGTGAAGATCGAGGTCTGGCTGGACAGCCCCCAGTTCCTGCGCCGCTGCGGCCGGGTGTTTCTGAACGGCACGGAGCGGAAGATCCTCTCGGCCAGAGCGCAGAAGAGTTTTCTGATCGCGAAGCTGGAGGGGGTGGAGGACCTGAACGCCGCTATGGCGCTCAAGGGCCGGGAGATCGCCATCGCCCGGGAGGACGCGCCCTTGCCCAAAGGGGGCTATTTCATCCGGGACATCCTGGGCGCCAGCGTGCGGGACGAGCAGGGCAATGAGATCGGCAAGCTCACGGATGTGCTGGAGCGCCCCGCTTCGGACATTTACGTGGTCCAGGGGGAGACGGAGCACCTGATCCCCGCGGTGCCGGCCTTCATCCTGCACACCGATCCCGAGGCCGGCGTCATTACCGTACATCTGATCGAGGGCATGTGATGAGGATCGACATTCTGACTCTGTTCCCAGACACGGTGAACGCGGTGCTGCACGAGAGCATCATCGGCCGCGCGGCCAAAAAGGGCATCGTGGAGATCAACTGCCTCCAGATCCGGGACTATACCGACAACAAGCAGAACCAGGTGGACGATTACCCCTACGGCGGGGGCTACGGCTGCGTGATGATGGCCCAGCCCCTGAAGGCCTGCTTGGACGCGGTGCTGCAGAGCGCCGGGGAGCGCCGCCGCCGGGTGATTTACCTGAGCCCCCAGGGGCAGCCCTACACCCAGGAGACCGCCAAGCGCCTGAAGCGGGACTACGATCACCTGGTGCTGGTCTGCGGCCACTACGAGGGCGTGGACGAGCGCTTCATCGAGGCCTGCGTGGACGAGGAGATCTCCCTGGGGGACTTTGTGCTCACCGGGGGCGAGATCGCGGCCATGGCGGTGGCGGATTCCGTGTGCCGCCTGGTGCCCGGGGTACTGGCGGACGAGGCCTGCTACACCGGCGAGAGCCACTGGGACGGGCTGCTGGAATATCCCCAGTACACCCGGCCGGAGCTCTGGGAGGGCCGTGCCGTGCCCGAGGTGCTGCTCCAGGGCGACCATGAGAAGGTGGAGCGCTGGCGGCGCAAGCAGCAGTTCAGGCGCACCCGGGACAAGCGCCCCGACCTCTTTGAAAAGCTGGAGCTCACGGACAAAGAGGATCAGGCGCTCCTGGCCGAATTGGAAAAGGAGGCCTCCCGCACGCCGCTGACGGAGCCGCTGGCCTGCCGCCCGGCGGAAGAGGCGGATCTGCCCGCGCTGATGGCGATCGTCCGGGATGCCCAGGCGAGCCTCAAAAAGCACCGGGTGGACCAGTGGCAGGACGGCTACCCCCGGGAGGAAAACCTCCGCTTTGACCTGGAGCGGGGGGAGTGCTTCGTGCTGCTCCACGGGCAGGAGATTGCGGGCTTTTTCACCCTCTCCACCCGGGAGGAAGCCGGCTACGCCGCCATCACCGACGGCAAGTGGACCGAGGGCATGGCGTACTGCGTGCTCCACCGGGCCGCGGTGGCGCAGAAGTACCGGGGCGGGGAGATGGCCGCCTTCCTCATGAAGTGCGTGGAGCGGCAGGCCCGGGAATACGGCCTGCGCTGTATCCGCACGGACACCCACAAGAAGAACAAGCCCATGCAGAGCCTGCTGCGGGAAAACGGCTACCGCTACCGGGGCAACGTCCTGGTGAAGGTCAACGACGGCCACGACCCCGCCCGACAGGCGTATGAGAAGATATTGAAGAAATGAAAAATGAATAATGAATAATTAAGGTGTCGCTTCGCGACGGATAAAAATCCATCACGCCGAAGGCGTGATACCATAATTTTTCATTTTTATTTTTTCATTTTTCATTTTCGACCAACGGGAGAAACCTATGAATCTGACCGACTACAACGAGATCCGCAGCCTGCTGAGCCGCCACGGCTTCCGCTTTTCCAAGAGCCTGGGACAGAACTTCCTCACCGCCGCCTGGGTGCCGGCGCGCATCGCCGAGAGCGCCGGGCTGGACGCGGACACCGGCGTACTGGAGGTGGGTCCCGGCGTGGGCTGCCTGACCGAGCAGCTGTCCCTCCGGGCGGGAAAGGTGCTGGCCGTGGAGCTGGACAAGGCCCTGAAGCCCGTGCTGGCGGAGACCCTGGCCGTGCGGGAGAACGTGGAGCTCCTCTTCGGCGACGTGCTAAAGCAGGATCTGCCCAGGCTCGTCGAGGAAAAGCTCCCCGGCCTGCGGCCGGCGGTCTGCGCCAACCTGCCCTACAACGTGACCACGCCCCTGCTCACCGCCTTTCTGGAGGCGGGCTGCTTCGAGACCGTCACCGTCATGATCCAGCGGGAGGTGGCCCGGCGCATCTGCGCCCCGGCGAACACCGCGGACTACGGCGCCTTCGGCCTCTTCGTCCAGTGGCACTGTGAGACAGAGCTGCTCTTCGACGTGCCGCCCTCCTGCTTCGTGCCCCAGCCCAAGGTGACCTCCTCCGTCATCCGCCTGACCCGGCGGCGGGAGAAGCCCTTCCCTGTGCGGGACGAGGCGCTGCTCTTCCGCTGCATCCGGGCGGCCTTCAACCAGCGGCGCAAGACCCTGGCCAACGCCCTGAGCGCGGGGATCGGCGGTCTGGGCAAGGACCAGGCGGAGGAGATCCTGGCGAACTGCGGCTTCGATCCCCGGATCCGGGGCGAGGCGGTGGACCTGGCCGGCTTTGTCCGGATCGCGGATGCAATCAGCGAAAAGGCTCTCCGGAAAACTTGAGAAAACTTTTCTTGAAAACTTGGGAAAAGCTATTGATAAATCCTTGGAAACTATGATAAAATCTAGTAGTTGACTGTGTAGTATCCAAACACCAATTCTACCAAGAGAAAGGAATAATACGATGAGCAAAAAGTACGTTTACCTCTTCACCGAAGGCAACGCCAAGATGCGCGAGCTTCTGGGCGGCAAAGGCGCCAACCTGGCCGAGATGACCAACATCGGCATGCCCGTTCCCCAGGGCTTCACCATCACCACCGAAGCCTGCACCCAGTACTATGAGGACGGCCGCAAGATCAACGACGAGATCATGGCCGAGATCATGAAGAACGTCGAAGAGATGGAGAAGATCAACGGCAAGAAGTTCGGCGATCTGGAAAATCCCCTGCTGGTCTCCGTCCGCTCCGGCGCCCGCGCCTCCATGCCCGGCATGATGGACACCATTCTGAACCTGGGCCTGAACGACGACGTTGTCGCCGCCATGATCAAGGGCAACCCCGACCCCAAGTTCGAGCGCTTCGTGTATGACTCTTACCGCCGCTTCATCCAGATGTTCTCCGACGTGGTCATGGAGGTGGGCAAGAAGTACTTTGAGCAGCTCATCGACCAGATGAAGGAGCGCAAGGGCGTGACCTTCGACGTGGAGCTCACCGCCGCCGACCTGAAGGAGCTGGCCGAGCAGTTCAAGGCCGAGTACAAGAAGCAGATCGGCTCCGACTTCCCCTCCGACCCGAAGGTGCAGCTGTACGAAGCCATCCGCGCCGTGTTCCGCTCCTGGGACAACCCCCGCGCCAACGTCTATCGCCGCGATAACGACATTCCCTACTCCTGGGGCACCGCCGTCAACGTCATGCCCATGGTCTTCGGCAACCTGAACGAGAATTCCGGCACCGGCGTCGCCTTCACCCGCGACCCCGCCACCGGCGAGAAGAAGCTGATGGGCGAGTTCCTCACCAACGCCCAGGGCGAGGACGTGGTGGCAGGCGTGCGCACCCCGATGCCCATCGCCCAGATGGAGGAGAAGTTCCCCGAGGCCTACGCCGAGTTCATCGACGTGTGCAACAAGCTGGAGGACCACTACCGCGACATGCAGGACATGGAGTTCACCGTGGAGAACGGCAAGCTCTACATGCTGCAGTGCCGCAACGGCAAGCGCACCGCCCAGGCCGCGCTGAAGATTGCCTGCGACCTGGTGGACGAGGGCATGATCGACGAGAAGCAGGCCGTTCTGATGATCGACCCGCGCAACCTGGACACCCTGCTGCATCCCCAGTTCGACGCCGGCAAGCTGAAGGCCGCCACCCCCATCGGCAAGGGCCTGGGCGCCTCCCCCGGCGCCGCCTGCGGCAAGATCGTCTTCTCCGCTGAGGACGCCAAGGCCTGGGCCGCCCGCAAGGAAAAGGTGGTCCTGGTCCGTCTGGAGACCAGCCCCGAGGATATCGAGGGCATGAAGGCCGCCCAGGGCATCCTGACCGTGCGCGGCGGCATGACCAGCCACGCGGCCGTTGTGGCCCGCGGCATGGGCAAGTGCTGTGTCTCCGGCTGCGGCGAGATCAAGATGGACGAGGAGAACAAGAAGTTCGAGCTGGCGGGCAAGACCTTCCACGAGGGCGACTACATCTCCATCGACGGCTCCACCGGCAAGATCTATGACGGCGTTATCCCCACGGTGGACGCCTCCATCGCCGGCGAGTTCGGCCGCATCATGGGCTGGGCGGACAAGTACCGCCGCCTGGGCGTGCGCACCAACGCCGACACCCCGCGGGACGCTGCCAAGGCCCGCGAGCTGGGCGCTCAGGGCATCGGCCTGACCCGCACCGAGCACATGTTCTTCGAGGGCGACCGTATCGCCGCCTTCCGTGAGATGATCTGCGCCGACACCCTGGAGGAGCGCGTTGCCGCTCTGGCCAAGCTGGAGCCCATGCAGCAGAGCGACTTCGAGGGCATTTACGAGGCCATGGAAGGCTGCCCGGTCACCATCCGCTACCTGGATCCTCCTCTCCACGAGTTCGTGCCCACTGAGGAGGCCGACATCAAGGCTCTGGCCGACGCCCAGGGCAAGACCGTGGAGGACATCAAGGCCATCATCGCCGGTCTCCACGAGTTCAACCCCATGATGGGTCACCGCGGCTGCCGTCTGGCCGTCACCTATCCCGAGATCGCCGAGATGCAGACCCGCGCCGTCATCAAGGCCGCCCTGGCCGTCCAGGCCCGTCACCCCGAGTGGACCATGGTCCCTGAGATCATGATCCCGCTGGTGGGCGAGGTCAAGGAGCTCAAGTACGTCAAGGACGTGGTCGTCAAGGCCGCCGATGAGGTGCTGAAGGCCGCCGGTTCCGACATGAAGTACAAGGTCGGCACCATGATCGAGATCCCCCGCGCCGCTCTGACGGCCGACGAGATCGCCAAGGAGGCCGAGTTCTTCTCCTTCGGCACCAACGACCTGACCCAGATGACCTTCGGCTTCAGCCGTGACGACGCCGGCAAGTTCCTGGGCGCCTACTACGAGCGGAAGATCTACGAGAACGATCCCTTCGCCCGCGTGGACCAGATCGGCGTCGGCAAGCTGGTGAAGATGGCCGCCACCCTGGGCCGCTCCACCCGTCCCGACCTGCACCTGGGCGTCTGCGGCGAGCACGGCGGCGATCCCAGCTCTGTGGAGTTCTTCCACAAGGTGGGTCTGGACTATGTGTCCTGCAGCCCCTTCCGCGTTCCCATCGCCCGCCTGGCCGCCGCGCAGGCCGCCATCAAGGAGGACAATGCCAAGGCCGAGGCTGCCAAGAACGCCGAGGCTGAGGTCAACGCCAAGGTCGAGGCTGCCAAGGCCGCGCTGAAGGAAGCGGCTGACAAGCTCACCAACGCCGCCCAGAGCGCCGGTGCGGATCTGAAGGACTTTGCCCAGGCCGGCTTCAAGTCCCTGCTGGCCGGCTGGGAAGAGGCCAAGAAGACCTTCACCCAGGAGCGCAAATAAGGCGATCGCGAAAGAAAACTCACAAACAATATCACGAGGCGCGTCCCACCCGGGACGCGCCTCGAGTTCTTCGCAGGGGCAACCCCATCTGTGAGGGATAGTTCGTAGTTCGTAGTTCGTAGTTTTTCCGGTCCTTCGGAGCTTGCTCCGAAGGACCGGTTTTTCTTCTTATGAGAGGCCGCCGGGACGAAGTCCCGGTACGGATCGCGGGAGGGGCAAGCCCCTCCCCTACGGCGAAGGGTGTCGTTCGCTGCTGCGCGGCTCTCTTGCTGAAGCTTCCTCCACCCTTTGTCATCCTGCGCGAGTAGCGCCGAGCAATGCTCGGCGCTACGAGGCACCGTCGACCCCGCTGCGCTCCGCGAAGCCTTGACAGTGAAAGGAGCGCTTTTCACATGGGGTCGCCCCTGCTTCTCCATGGGAAAAGCAGGGGCGATTTTGGTTTCTTTCTTCGATCCGGCCGGGGCCTCAGCCTTCCGCACCCGTGACGGTGACGTTTTTCAGCAGGGTCAGGGCGGGGATGCGCATGGTGTCGTACTGGGCCTGCTCCCGGCTCATGCGCATGTCCTTCACGAAGTCGAACATGGAGCCGGACACGGAGCCGCCGGACACGGGGGTGACGGTCTCGCCGTCGTGCCAGTAGCCCAGACGGATCTCGCCGAAGATGTCCCCGGTCATCTCGTCCACCTGGAAGTCGGAGAACTCCACCGCCTCCAGATAGGGGCCCTTCCGCAGCTCCTCCTCACTGGCGGTGCCGCCGGTGACCTCGATGTTCTCGGGATGAAAGCTGTTTTCCAGACCCATGTAGCAGGAGAACATACGGCGGCCCAGGATCTCCCTGACTACGCCGTCCTGAATGATGCAGCAGTCCCGGATGGGGGCGCCTTCGCTGTCGAAGCCCTGGTTCCGGGAGGAATTGGGCAGCTCCCGCCGGGCGAAGACGCTGACCTTGTCCCCCAGCAGCTCCTGGGCGATGGGCTTGCCCGGCTCCCAGTCGCTCATGCGGCGGAAGATCATGGCCGGGTCGCAGCGATCGACGAAATATTCGTAAATGCTGCAGGCGTCGCTGCCGGAGAAGAGCACGTCCGCCTTCTCCAGGTTGGGGGTGGGCACGGTGCGCAGCCGGTCCCGCCCGTAGGCCATAGCCTTGCTCAAGTCCCGCTTCAGGGCCTCGCTGTCACAGCTGCCGCTGGTGAAATTGCGGTACAGCTCGATCTCGTGGCCGTCCTTCCGGGCGTTCACCACCACCTCGATCATGCTGTCCGGATAGCGCTCGGTGACGTCCACGCCTTCGGAGTTCAGGAAGCGGCGGACCTTGTCGCTGACAAAGATCTCATAGCTGTTCACGTCCTCCGTGTCCGTCTCGGGCAGGGCGTCCATGGTCCGGATAAAGTCCTCCGCGATGGCGGCCACGTCCACCGGCGCTTCCATGGGCTGACCGGGCCGGGGCGGATTCAGGGTGTAGGGCTTGTTTTTCACCAGGGTTGCCCGATAGGCCAGGTCCTGGATCAGCTTCTTCGCCTCCGCCTCGGTGGCGGTGGGAGGCAGATCCGCGGAGGCGCTGCCCATGAACTGGCCGTCCTCTACCAACTGGTAGACCCGGATCTGGATGTACTCCAGGTCCTTGGCCCGGTGCTGATCCAGCTCGTGGCGGATGAAATAGAACTCCCAGCCCCGCTCCTGGACGGCGCTGAGCTCCCAGGCGTGGACCCCGGACTCCTTCAACAGTGCAACGATTTTTTCCAGCATTATCCCAGCCTCGCTTTCGTTTTCAGATAGGGGCCGCCGTCGGAGACCTTGACCCACTCCTTATAGCCCTTGCCGCAGCCGCCGGCGCCGAAGATCTCCCGGTGGGGGGAGAGCATGGAGATGTTCCCCAGCAGGTCGGGCACATAGCCGGTCATGATGATGGGGGCCACGATCTTTCCGGTGAGCTTGCCGTGCTTAATCTCCCGGCCCATCTTGATGATGCACTGGATGCCCCAGTGCTTGGGATCCTCCATGCCGCTCTCCATGCCCTCCAGCAGATAGCCGTCCTCAATGGAGGCGATCATGTCCTCCAGGCTGTCCGTGCCGGAGTCGAAGACGGTGTTGGTCATGCGGGTGTAGACCTTGTGGGCGAAGTTCTGCCGCTTGCCGTTGCCGGTGGGCCGGATCCCCAGGCGCAGGGCGCTGAGGGCGTCGCAGATGCCGGTCTTCAGGATGCCGTTTTCGATTTCCACCACGTCTCCGGCCAGGGTGCCCTCGTCGTCAAAGGCGTAGCTGGTCACGTTCTCGGCACAGAGGGCCCCCTCGTGCATGGTCACCCGGTCGCTGCCCACCCGCTTGCCGATATAGTCCTTGCCCAGGGCCCGGTTCTTCACGAACATGTCCATCTCCACGCCGTGGCCGAAGGCCTCGTGGGCAATGAGACCGGTGACCTCGGGGCTGGCGATGATCTCATACTCGCCCGGCTCGATGCGGCCGGCGTCCAGCAGCTCCAGGGCGGTCTTCACGGCCTTGTCCCCGGCGGCGGGGAGCTGGTCGAAGAGCTCCGGTCCGCAGAGACCGGACACGCTCTCATAGCCGATCTGGTTGCGGCCGTCCCGCATGGCCACGGCGGCGGCGTAGCCCTCGCTGTAGACATAGCTCTGACTCATATCCCGGTTTTCGGTGAGGAAAAGCTTGCAGATATGGGTGGACTGGGCGCCGGCCATGCACTCGATGAGCTCCTCGGACTGCTCGCCCATCCTGTCGATGAGGGCGGAGAGCTTGTCCACCAGGGGCTTGGCGTCGGTCTCCTCGGGCAGCAGCTCCGTCTCCTTCTCCACGAAGAGGGTGACGGGCTCGTCCGGCAGCAGGGGGGTGGGATAGGGCTTGACCCCGGTCTTGGCCAGGAGCGCCAGCTGGGCGTCCAGAGCCTGGCGGATCTCCGCGGCGGCGGCCTCGGGCCGGGCCGGGTCGAAGCTGCTCATGGCGTACTCGCTGTACTGCCCGTCCCGGTACACGCGCACGACCACGCCCCGCTCGGTGGTCATGGTCTCGCTGCCCACGGAACGGGCGTGCCGGGAGATGTGGACCGTCAGTCCCTTGGAGTCCGTGGCCAGGACGCTGACATAGTCGTAGTCGGGCCGCAGGAGCCGGATCAGCTGCTGCAGACCGGGCTTGATTCCGCTCAGGTAAGCGGAAAAGGGTGCTTTCATAGGCGCAGTTTCCTCCTTGTGATTTGGATAAACTTATTATACCAAGCGCAGTGTACAATGTAAAGGTGAAGGAAAAGCCGATTTTGAAGATCGGATTCGAAGACGGGGCATGAAGCGCTCGCCCATGAGTACCGAACCAGGTCCCTCCGGCCTGAAAAACCGAACAGGGAGGTCGCTCGACCTCCCTGCTCCTGTGAGCGCGAAGGAGCCGTCAGGTCTCCTCCATCAGCTTTTTCAGTTCCTTGGCCTCGGCCTCCACGTCCTTCTTCATCTGGCGGATCGTGTCCTCATGGGCGGCCTCCGCTTTCCGGCGGCCCCGGCGGATCTCCTTTTCCACGTCGTGGAGATCCATGGCCTCGTTGGCGGCATGCTTGACCTCCGCCGCCTCAGCCCGGACCTGCTTTTTGAGATCGCTGAGATCCTGGCGGCTCTGCTTGGCCGCCTCCCTCATCTCGGTGCGGAATTCCTTTTCAATCTTCTTAAAGTCTTTCATTTTCATTTCCTCCTGTTCTTTGATGCGGCGATAGAAGGTGTTGGGCTTCAGATCCAGCCGCGCCATGGCCTCCCGAGCGGTGATCTGCCCCGCTTTCCAAAGGGAGACCACGCTGTCAAACAATGCCTCGTCCACAGCGATGGGCTTTCTGCCCTTGTATTTGCCCTCTTCCCGGGCCCGCTCGATGCCTTCCTGCTGCTTTTCCCGCCGCTCTTTCCGTTCCAGCCGCAGCAGAGCCCGGCAGAAGCCGAAGATCAGGCTGCCGTTCTGGCCCCGGGTATCGATCCCGGCGGGCAGACAGACGAAATCGAGCTTCCGCTCGTCCAGTCTGCTCATGGTCGTGAGCAGGTCCCTGGCGCTCCTGGCCGCGTCTGTCAGCGCTTCTACCTGAATACAATCCCCGGCTTGGGCGTTGTCCAGGGCGGAGAGGAAGTCTTTTCGATTCTGCACCGTCCACAGTGCCATGCGCACACCTCCTTTTTCGTTCTGGGCACAGTGTAGCACAGGGAAATGAATATGTCAATAGGGTGTATGAAATAATATGAAACATTTCAAAATGCGTTCACAATATATTTGAAACAATAGAACCCAAAAGGCGGCCCCTTGAAGGGCCGCCTGAGACTGTAGACAAAAGCCCAAGACAGCGTATCGACACGCATGGGGGGTTGTGAAGGGGGAGGGTATGCCCCCCCTTCACGTCCAATCCTGCAAAAATGGAAACTTTTTCGGAAGTTTCCATTTTTGCCGCTCAAGCTGTCGACAAAGTGTCGACAGCTTGAGGCGGCCCTTTGAAGGGGCGCCTTGCGCTATGGCTTGGGATGCGCGCAGTCTTTCTTATGCGCCTTTGCTGCGTCTGCGGTGTCGATGCTCTTGCCGAAGACGAAGAAGCGCTGGTACAAAAACTCGGTGACGAAGTTTGCAAGCATGGTCAGCCCCAGCACCAGGTATTCATTCCAGCCGCAGCGGTTGGTAAGCACGACCCCCCACCAGATTGAAAGCGGGGTGAACACGGCATAGTAGAGCAGCACCTTCAGCATGGCCGCCGGGACATTGGCCGCGCTTTTGAAGGTGAACTTCCGGTTAAAGGTAAAATTCCACACCACGCTCAGTGCGAGGGCGATAAAGTAATTCGGCCCATAGTCCTTAAGGTCGGTAACGCCGATGCGCGTCAGGAGCGAATTCATTAGAGAGAAAGCGTCCTCCGGCCAGGAAATAAAAAGATTGAGGACCGTAAAGGATACGACCTCAAGGATCCCCGCGCTGATGGAGAAGAGCGTGAACTTCAGCGCCCGCAGAGCCTCTCTTTTCGAACTGTTTTCCATGTCGATCCCTCCCAACGCTGGCATTATACTTCTTCCTGGTCACGGAAGCAAGAAAAACTACGCCGGAAGCGCTTTGCGCTTCCGGTGTAGAAGAGATAAGCGTTTTACTTGACCGGCTTGCCGCAGTTGGGGCAGAAGCTCGGATCCGTGTCACCGAAATCATAGCCGCACCAGATGCATTTGTGGGGACCTTCCTCCGGTTTGGCCGCGCCGCAGAAGGAGCAGAAGTTGCCATGGTTGCCGCTGTGGCCGTTCACGCAGGTCCAGCCGTCTTCCACAGCAGGCTCAGCGGGTGCTTCCTCAGCGGTTTCCGGACGGGAGATCTCGAACTTGTAAATGGTGTACTGGTGATAGGAGGGATTCACCAGAGCCGCAGTGCCGTCCACAGTCAGATCAATAGATCCGTAGCTGCCGAAGGGAAGCAGCTCATTGCCGAAGAGATCGATCACAGCATAGTCGCCGTTGGCATTTTTCGCTACAAAAGACATGCAGCCGTAATAAGAGGGGAAGGAGACATCGCTATAGCGATCGGGGAGCTGCCCAACGGCGGCGGACAGAACGATGATGCTGCCGTCCAGATCCTTCACCGTAGCGAAGGTGCCGCGATTGTTTACGACGTCTTTGGAGTAGGTGAAAGTCGTGGTGGCGTTGCCTTCCGCGTCCAGGAAGCCGAACTTCCCGTCCTTGACGGCGCTGATATAGCCGAAGCGAAGAGGATGATCTTCATAATTGCCCAGCTCGTCGTACACGGGGGGGATGACTTCCCGGCCGTCAAGGCTGATCAAACCTTCCTTGCCGTTCATCCGGCCGACAGCATAGCCGTCAAAAAAGCGAACGGAGTCGAAGGCTTTGGTAGTAAACAGTTCTTCTCCGCGGATGTTGTAGACGACGCCGTGATCGTAGAGATAAGGATTCTCCAGGTCGTCGGGGTTCAGGGTGCAGGTTGCCGTGAAAGCGACCTGACCGCTGCCCTGGTGATAATAGGTGTACGTTCCGCTCTTGTAGACAGAATCGTACTCGGAAGAATAGGAAGCGGCATAAGGAGAAGCTTCGAAATGCTTGTTGTAGAACTTGTACACACCGGAACGATCCTTGACTGCCAGATATGCGCCGTGAGCAGTGGAAGAAGCATATTCCGCACGGGACAGAGAGCCCACAAACTGGCCGTCAAAGTAAAGATCGACCTTATCGACGCGATAGAAGCTCTTTTCGTCGGTGCTCCAATTGGAGAAGGTGTAGTCTTTGTCTTCCGCACTGGAGGAGACCAGCGTGATGCCGGCCTGCCAACGGTCAGAGATGATCTCCACATCCGCATACTTGGCAGGGACCAGGACCGTGCCGAAGCCGTTGATCAGGCCCTCGCCGTGAATGCCGTCCGCGGACTCTTTATCTACGGTGAAGAAGGAGTAGCTGGAAGAGGTGCTCATGTCAATGTACTTTTCGCTGGCGGGAACCAGCAGATCGCCGTCCAGGGTGATCAGCTTCCAATACCCGTCATTCTGCTGAACGGCGACGGTGTTGGACCATTTGTTGAGAATTGCGTATCTGGCCTCGAAGTTGAGGGCGTCCGTCTCCGCAAAGGCGGCGGGGACCAGGGAGAGGACCAGGACAAGCGCGAGGAGCAGGGCCAAGAGCTTTTTCATCTCAAAACAACCTCCTGTGATTAAAAAATAATGCGAGGATATTCTATTGCTCAGTATAATCATTTCAGGGGAGAAAGTCAACTTTTTCCTGACGGACGCCCCGTTTTGCGGCTGCCGGAGCCCTCGTCAACGGGGCTGCTCCAGATCGGCGATGTGCATGTACTCGTCGTAGCTGCAGCGGCGGTCGATGATCCCCTCCTCGGTGATCTCGATGATCCGGTTGGCCACGGTCTGGGTCAGCTGGTGGTCGTGGCAGGAGAAGATCACGTTGTATTTGAAAGCCTCCAGGCCGTTATTGAGCGCGGCGATGGATTCCAGGTCCAGGTGGTTGGTGGGCTGGTCCAGCACCAGGAAGTTCGCGCCGGAGAGCATCATCCGGGACAGCATGCAGCGGACCTTTTCGCCGCCGGAGAGGACCTTGGCGGGCTTGTACACGTCGTCCCCGGAGAAGAGCATCCGGCCCAGGAAGGTGCGCAGGTAGCTCTCCCTCTTGTCGGCGGAGAACTGGCGCATCCACTCGATAAGATCGGCGTCAAAGCCGTCGAAAAAGCTGTTGTGGTCCTTGGGGAAATAGCTGGGCTGGATGGAGGCGCCCCACTTCACCGTGCCCTCGTCCGGCTCCTCCTCGCCCATGAGGATCTTGTAGAGTATGGTGACGGCCAGCTCGTTCTTGCCCACCACGGCGATCTTGTCCTCCTTGCCCACGATGAAGCTGACCTTGTTGAGGAGCTTCACCCCGTCCACGGTCTTGGAAATGTCCGTGACGAAGAGCCGGTCCTTGCCGGGCTCCCGCTCGGCCTTGAAGCCCACCCAGGGGTAGCGGCGGCCGGAGGCGGGCAGCTCCTCCACGGTGATCTTGTCCAGCAGCTTCCGGCGGCTGGTGGCCTGCCGGGACTTGGATTTGTTGGCGGAGAAGCGGGCGATGAAGGTCTGCAGCTCCTGGATCTTCTGCTCGGCCTTCTTGTTCTGGTCCCGGATCAGCTTCTGGATCAGCTGGCTGGATTCGTACCAGAAGTCGTAGTTGCCCACGTACATCTTGATCTTGCCGTAGTCGATGTCCACGATGTGGGTGCAGACGTTGTTGAGGAAGTAGCGGTCGTGGCTCACCACCAGCACCGTGCCGGCGTAGTCCATGAGGAAGTCCTCCAGCCAGACCACGCTGGCCAGGTCCAGGTTGTTGGTGGGCTCGTCCAGCAGCAGCACGTCCGGCTTGCCGAAAAGGGCCTGGGCCAGCAGCACCTTCACCTTCAGCCGGGGGTCGATGTCCCGCATCAGGCTCTCGTGGAGCTCCACCGGGACGCCCAGACCCTGGAGGATCCGGCCGGCGTCGCTCTCGGCCTCGTAGCCGCCCAGCTCGGAGAATTCCTCCTCCAGCTCCGCGGCCCGCAGGCCGTCCTCGTCGGAGAAGTCCTCCTTCTCGTAGATGGCGTCCTTCTCCCGGCCGCAGTCAAAGAGCCGCTGGTGGCCCATGATGACGGTGTCCAGCACCCGGCAGTCGTCATAGAGGCTCTGGTTCTGCTTGAGCACCGACATGCGGCGCTTGGGCTCCAGCACCACGGAGCCGCTGGTGGGCTCCAGCTCCCCGGAGAGGATCTTGATGAAGGTGGATTTGCCCGCGCCGTTGGCGCCGATGATGCCGTAGCAGTTGCCGGCGGTGAATTGCAGGTCCACCTTGGAAAACAGCACGGACGAGCCGAACTGCATGGAAAGGTCGTTGACGGTCAGCATGAAAAAACCTCCAATCATGAGATAGCGGGGGAATCAAATTCGGAATTCGGAATTCGGAATTCGGAATGCGGAATTCGGAATGCGGAATCGAACGGGCGGAGATCCTTGTCCCGGTCCGTAGCGCCGAGCATTGCTCGGCGTCGTTTCGCCTTCCCCTTGAGGGGAAGGTGGCATCCGCCGATCTCACGCGAGGCGGATGACGGATGAGGTGGCTGCCCGGTGTTTACCGCAGTTTTTGCCAGCCCAGGCTTGGGGCGATCTTCTCGATCTCCGGCAGCAGCTCCGCGCCGAAGACCCAGATCTCCTTCCGCCAGGGGTGGCCCAGATAGCCGAAGCGGAAGTCCTCGTCCAGGAAGAAATAGTAGTCCCCGTCGGGGTAGTAGAAGGGGAAGGCGGCGCGGTATTTCCCGTCCCCGTCCGGAAGCTTCACGGATCTCTGCTCTTCTTCCTTCCGGGGGTCAAAGAGAAAGGCGCAGTGATCCCAGTCCATGGCATAGAGCCTTTCCCCGGGCCGGGTGACCGCCAGCAGGCAGCCCTTGACCGCGTCCTTCGTCTGCTCGATCTGCTCCTGGCTCACCTCATCCAGGGCGTAGACCGCCCAGGGCTTCGGCAGCCGGAAGGGCCGCTTCCACCACCGCAGGGAGTGCTCCCGCTCCCGGCTGTCCGGCCGGAAGCGCAGCTCGGTCTGGACCCGTTCCTCCAGGTCCCGGGTCTCAAATTCATTCAACAGCATGGCAGAACCCTTCCTTTCACAATTCTTTCCGCATCCAGCGCGGGGCAAATTCCCGATAGCCGTGTTTGGGATAAAAAGCATAAGATTCGAACCATTGCTCCCGCGGCTCGCCCAGATGCACCCGGGCCTCCCGGATGCCCCGGGCCTTCATGGCCGCCTCCGCCGTCTCCAGCAGGGCCGAGCCGACGCCCCGCCGCTTGCAGGCGGGCTTGACGAAAAGGCGGTGCAGCCGGGCGGCGCCGGGCTCCGCCTCGAGAGAATAGCCCACGCAGCCGATGACGCGGTCATTTTCGTCCAGCGCCAGCCAGAATCCGGTCCCGGCCTCCCAATAACGCTTCTTCACGTCCAGCAGATCCTCGTTCAGATGCGGGATCCTGCCCAGGGCGTCCTTGGCGGAGAGCACCATGAAAATCATGTCGTCCCGGTATTGCTCTTCGTAGGGGATGATCCTCATCTTTCCGCCCCTCCGAAATACTTCTCCACGAAATCCACCTTGTCCACGGTGAACTCCCGGCCGCGCAGGTAGTTCAGGATCCCCGCGTCGCTGGGGAACTCGAAGCGCAGCTTGTAGGAATACAGGGCCTGGCCCTTCTCGTCAAAGTTCTTGTTGAAGCGCTCCCGGCCGTACTTGCCGTCCCCCAGCAGGGGCCAGCCCGCGTGGGCCATCTGCACCCGGATCTGGTGGGTGCGCCCGGTGAGGAGCCGGCATTCCACCAGGCTCAGGGGGCCTTTGGAGCGCAGGACCCTGTACTCCGTCACGGCGCTGCGGGTGCCGGGCTCGGGCTTCGCTTTCACGAAGACCTGATTCTTCTGGGCGTCCTTGAAAAGGTAGTTCTCCAGCCGCCCCTCCGGGGGCTTGGGCCTGCCCTGGACGGCGCAGAGATAATATTTTTCGATCTCCCGATCCCGGATCTTGTCGTTCAGGATCCGCAGGGCCTCGGCGTTCTTGGCGGCGATGACGATGCCGCCGGTGTTGCGGTCGATCCGGTTGCAGAGGGCCGGGGCGAAGGCGTTCTCCTCCCTGGGCCGCCACTCGCCCTTCTGGGCCAGATAGGCCTGAATGTGGGCGATGAGGGTGTTGTAGTCCCAGACCCCGGCGCTGTGGCAGAGGACGCCGGGCTTCTTGTCCGCCAGGAGGATGTTCTCATCCTCGTAGACGATGCTGAGCCTGGGCGTGCCCACCTTGAGGTACGAATTCTCCTCCCGGGGCTTTTCAAAGAACTCGTCGTTGATATAGAGCTGCAGCAGGTCCCCCTGGACCAGCCGATCGTCCCGCTTGGCGCCCTTGCCGTTCACCTTGATGCGCTTGAGGCGGATGTATTTCTGCAGCAGGCTCTCCGGCAGCAGGGGCACCGCTTTTCCCACGAAGCGGTCCAGCCGCTGGCCGGCGTCGTTGGCGTTTACCCGCAATTCTTTCATAAAAATGAACCTCGGAACTCCCATTTTTTTGTAGTATACAACATAAAATAAGCCTTGACAAGTAGAATCGCTTCAACTATAATACTTAGGCGACTGTAGCGAGGTATGCTGTATGAAGCTGGATTTGCGCGAAATTATAGAGGTTCCCGGCGGCTCTGTTCCCTTTGAGGCGGAGCTGGAAACGGAAGGTCTGGACTTTCCCGCCGTCCTGTGCTATCATGGCAAGCCCCACGCAGAGGGCCGCGTGTACAACGAGGCCGGCGTGCTGCATCTGGAGGGGACGCTGCGAGCGGAGATGACCTGTGTCTGTGACCGCTGCGGCGAGCCCTTTGACAGTGTGAAGGAGACGCAGCTGGACTGCGTGATCGTGGAAGAGGAGAGCGAGGAGCATCCCGAGTTTTTCGTCTTGGACGGGAACGACCTGGACCTGGACGAGGTCCTCTCCACCTGCTTCATCCTGGATATGGAGACCAAGTTCCTCTGCCGGGAGGACTGCAAGGGTCTCTGCCCCGGCTGCGGCAAGAACCTGAACCTGGGCCCCTGCGGATGCAGGAAACAAACAGATCCAAGATTTGCTGTGCTTGAGCAGCTTTTGGATAAATAATCACTATTATTGAGCTGCTCAGAACAGCTTACGATCAGGAGGTGTCAACATGGCAGTCCCGAAAGGAAAAGTCTCCAGACAGCGGCGTGATAAGCGGCGCTCTTCCCACTGGAAGCTCACCGCTCCCAGCCTCGTCAAGTGCCCCAACTGCGGCGAGTTCTGCTTGCCCCATCATGCTTGCCGCCACTGCGGACAGTACAAGGGCCGCGTGGTCTTGAACGTTGAAGAGGAGAAGTAAAAAGCTCTAGGAGGAGAGGGTCGCCCGCTCCTCCTTTTGCTATCTCTGGCGATTGCAAACTGCGTTTGCAATCGGAAAACTCGCGCTTATCGCACTCGGCTTGCGGGGGACGCCTCGTTTGGTCGGCGCGAGGGCTCGCGAAGCTCGCCTCAGGGTGTTTTTGCCGTGGCAAAGCTACGGCAAAAACGATAGAAAAATATTGTAGGTGTACAGTGAAGTAAGATAGTAAACAGGTGTGAAGGGACATGGTATACAGTTCTGTGGTAAAATTTGAGGCATCAAAGGAGCAGGGAGCTGGTAAAGATGCCGTGGGAGAGCAGGACTGTGAAAGAACAAAGAGAAGACTTCGCAGAGGCAGCAGAGCGCAGCAGGAATTTCAGCGCACTATGCCGAGAGTATGGCATAACACGAAAAACAGGGTATAAGTGGC
>JAFWQQ010000012.1 GCA_017545165.1 Oscillospiraceae bacterium | reverse complement strand
AATGTGATTCGACTCATACATAACCTGCTTTCCGCAGAACATGACCGAATCTATTTTATACCTACTCTATTGCAGAAGTGAACGTCACCTCGTACACCTGTTTTTACCCTTAAAAAGTGACCTTCACTTTTGCAATCTAGGCGTTTTCTGCGTTCAGTCTAGCAGAGACACTGTCCCATAAACCGGACTTTCAAATTCACAGAATGTTCTTTTCCTGACGGCTTGTTTGTGGTATACTGAGCCGGAGGGAGGGGAGCGCCATGCCGAGATCCGCCAATCAAAAGCTGAAGCTGCTGGTGCTGCTGCGTTTTCTGCAGCGGCAGAGCGACGAGCAGCACCCTGTTACCATGCAGCAGATGATCGAGGAGCTTGCCCGGTGGGACATTTCCGCCGAGCGCAAGAGCCTCTACGACGACCTGGAGGCCCTTCGCAGCTTTGGTGCGGACGTGGTGGCCCAGCGGGGGAGGGCCCCGGGCTACTACCTGGGGAACCGGGACTTCGAGCTGCCGGAGCTGAAGCTGCTGGTGGACAGCATCCAGTCCTCCAAATTCATCACCCAGCGCAAGACCCTGGCCCTGATCCACAAGCTGGAGAGCCTCTGCAGCGTCCACGACGCGCAGCTGCTGGAGCGGCAGGTCTACGTCCGGGGCCGGGTCAAGAGCATGAACGAGAGCGTATACTACAATGTGGACGCCATCTCCGATGCAATCACCCGCAACCGGATGCTGCGCTTCCGCTATTTTGAGTTCACCGTGAGCAAGGAGCGCCGCTACCGGCGGGAGGGCGGCTTCTATCAGCTCAGCCCCTACGCCCTGCTCTGGGACGACGAGAACTACTACATGCTGGCCTGGGACGGCCCGGAGGCGCGCTTCAAGCACTTCCGGGTGGACAAGATGACCCAGATCAGCGCCATGGAGCAGGCTCGTGAGGGGGGAGAGGCCTTCCGGGCGCTGGACATGTCGGCCTACTCCCAGCACGTCTTCGGCATGTTCGCCGGGGTGCCCCAGCCGGTGAAGCTGCGCTTCCGGAACCACCTGGCCGGCGCTGTGATCGACCGCTTCGGCAAGGACGTGATGCTGGTCCCCGAGGGGGAGGAGCGCTTCACCGTCACGGCGGAGGTGGCGGTGAGCCCCCAGTTTTTCGCCTGGGTCTTCGGCTTCGGCGAGGAGGCGGAGATTCTCTCGCCCCCTGAGGTCCGGGAGGAGGCGGGACGCCAGGCGGAGCGCATCGCCGGACTCTACGGGAAATAGTCCGGACGGGGGAACCATTCCCTGCCGGACAACGTCTGAAAAGAGAGAAATCTTTCCGGAAAAACCCTTTTCCTTTTACTTGAAATGTGCGAGGGAATACGGTACAATAAAACGAGTTATCAGCCGGGGGCGACTCCGGAGCCCTGCCTGCCGGAATGCAGACGGCAGGGGCCCGGAGCTGAGCCTGCGCTCCGCCGCGGCTGCTGGGAGGAATCGATCCATGTTTTGCAAATACTGCGGAAAACCCATCGACGAGGGATCCATGCGCTGCAAGATCTGCGGCCGTCCCGTTGGCCAGCTGGAGGGCGGCAACAGCTTCTGGGACCTGAAGGAAGACCGGCAGAAGCAGCAGGCTGAGGCTCCCGCCCCTGCGGAGACGCCGACGCCGACCCCGCCCCAGGAGGGCATCCCCACGGTGGCCGCCCCCTCTCCGGCGGACGCGAAGTCCATCCGGGAGCTGCGCAATCAGGTGAAGAAGCTCCAGGAGGAGGTCAATGTCCTGGGCCCCCAGAAGCGCAACGCCCTGGCCGGCGGGGCGATCCTGCTGGCGCTGCTGGCCCTGGCTCTGGGCGCGTTCGTGCTCTATCAGCTGCGGGGCTTCATCTCTCAGACGGAGACCCTTTCCAGGCAGACGGCGGAGCTGAGCGCCCTTGTGGAGCAGCAGGGGCAGGAGCTGGCCGCGGCGCTCCAGGCTCCTCCCGAGGAGGGAGGCCTGCCCACGGAGCCGGAGGCCAGGTGGCAGGGCTTTGACGAGCTGGCGGGCGTGCAGCTTTTCTACGCGCAGGATCTGTTCTCCGGGCCCAACAAGGGCCAGAACGACCTGCGGGGCCAGAGCATCAAGCTCGGTCCGCCGGATCTGGGCTTTGAGGAGACCCGCATCTTTACCGCCCGCTTCCAGGGCCCTGCCGGCACCTACATGTTTTATTGGGTGAGGGTGGAGTCCAACGACGCGGCGATGGAGACCTATTTCACCCCCATCAAGGAAGAAGAGGGCTTTCAGGTCCACAGGCCTCTGCCCAGCGACACGGATCAGACCTATGTGCTGTCCATCGTCGGGGACGTCAAGGAGGAGCAGCTGGGCCGCTATGCCTTTGTGGCGCTGGAGACCCAGACCAGAAGCGCCTATGTCAGCGGGATCGTGGAGCTCTACAACCGGGCGGAGCAGACAGCTGGCGTCCAGGGAGGCGCGGGCTGAGGCGAGGAGAACGGAAACGGCGGAGGAGGCTGATGCGGACATGGCGAAGGAAGCGGAATCCCAGGCAGAAAACAGCCTGATCCGAAAAGCGGATTTTCTCTTCTCCTTCTGCGGAGAGAAGAAGCGCGGCAACGGGGAGGACAGTTATTACTACGCCCTCAACGTCGACCGGGCCATGCTTGCCGTGTTTGACGGCTGCGGCGGTCCGGGAGCCGCGGCCTACCCCGCGCTCCGGGGAAAGACCGGCGCGTATCTGGCCGCCCGGGCAGTCAGCGCCGCCTGGCTGAGCTGGTTTGAGGCTCTCCGTCCCGACCGGGAAGGGGACGAGGCGGAGCTCCGGCAGCGGACCATGGACTATCTCCGCCGCTGCGAGGCCAACGCCGGGGAGGAGAGCGGCAGGCCCCAGGGACGCATGCCCCGGAAGCTGCCCACCACCGCGGCAGCCGCCCTGTGCCGAAGCGAGCGCAGCGGCGTGGACGTCCGCCTGTTCTGGGCGGGGGACTCCCGGGTCTACCTGCTGGACAGCGAGGGGCTTGCCCAGCTCACGGAGGACGATCCCGGCGGGGTGGACGCCATGCGCAAGCTCTCCGAGAACGGGGCGCCTGCCAACGTGATCAACCTGAGCAGGGAATTCGGCATCCACTGCGCCCGCCTGAACATGGGGCGGCCGGGCTTGCTGTTTGCCGCCACAAGGGGCTGCTTCGGGGCGCTCTCCACGCCGATGGAGTTTGAAAACCTGCTGCTGAACACGCTGCTCAGCGCTCCCAATGTCCAGGAGTGGGAGAAGAACCTGAAAACGGCTGTGGGGAAGAACGCGGGGGAGGACTATACCCTCAGCGGCGCCGCCTTCGGCTTCGGCGGGCTGGACGAGCTCAAGCGCCAGCTGGCCGGCCGCGCAAGACTCCTGTACCGCACCTATATCTACGGGCTGGACGGGTGCAGCAAGGAGGAGAAGCAGCAGCTCTGGGAGCACTACAAGCCCAACTACGAGCGGCTTCTCTGCCGCGTCACGGGGGAGTGAGATCCCCCGTGCAGGACTGAACCATGCTTTCGGCATGGCTGAGTCGTGCATGAACGAACCTGCGCGAAATATGGAAAGAAAGCGAGTGATCCTATGCGTACCGAGAGAAGGACCAGCGTAGCCATGGCGATCATCGCGGTGCTGCTGATCCTGGGCAGCGTCGCCATGTTCATCTTCCCCTGGTTTGGCCTCTACGTCACGATCGAGGATGAGACGGTGAGTCTCAACGGCTTTTTGGAAAAACAGGCCGCCGAGGAGCAGATCAGCCTTGACCAGGTCAAGGATCAGCCTCTCAAAGCTCTGGAGGCCCTTTTTGACGAATGGTATTATGAATTCGGCGTACAACGCGACAAGGAGCCTGTTGTTTCCTTTGCGGAGACCCTGTTGAAGGGCGCCTGGTCTCCCGTGGATCTCCTGACCTTGACGGGCAGCGTGAGATCTGTTGCCAACGATCTGGGGGGCGGACTTGAAAGCCTGGCGGCGCAGTATCCCGGTCAGGATACTTCCATGATCGAGGAGTATCAGGAGATCGAGAAGACCATCAATATCGTCTATTCGGTCTATCTCGGCCTGCTTAGCCTGTGCGCGCTGCTGGCGCTGATCGCCGTCATCTGCGTGCTGACGGATCACCGCGGCGGCATCATCCCCTACATGATCCTGGTCATCCTGCTGCTCGGCGCCGTGATCGCCGGTACCGTGCTGGTCAATCAGAACATGGAAGTGCTCAAGAACATCGAAGAGCTTCTGTACGAAATCGGCATAGACGTAAGAGACCTGCCCATTACGCTGAAGCCCGCGCTCTTCGGCATTCTCAGCGCCGGCCTTGCGGTCCTGGCCTTTGTGGTCACCTTTATCCCTCTCGGCCGCCGTTCCGGCAAGAATGAGAAGCCTGCGGCTTCCGCCGGCGGAGACGGATGGATGTGCCCCACCTGCGGCGCTCTGCGCGGCGCGGAACAGAAGTTCTGCCTCAACTGCGGGACCCCGCGTCCCAATTCCGCCGGCGGACCGGCCCGCGCCCCGATGGGCGCTGCCGCGTCCGGAAACTGGACCTGCCCCAACTGCGGTACGCGGCTGAAAGCGGATCAGCGCTTCTGCCTGAACTGCGGCACCAGACGCCAGGAGGCGGGCTACGCTCCGAGCTATCCCCAGCAGCGGACTGCCTATCCCGGAAGCGCCCCGTCGCCTGCCCGCATCATGCCCGGTCCCGCCCCTTCGCCGGTTCGCTCCGCGGGCGGCTGGACCTGCCCGCGCTGCTCGCTGCTCCTGGACGAGCGGCAGCAGTTCTGCCCGCGCTGCGGGACCAGTAAACCGGTGAACCGGCCCGCGCCTTCCCGGGCCCCGGCCCCCGCCCCGGCGCCGACGCCGACGCCTGCATCCAGGCGGGCTCCCGCGGGCGGCTGGACCTGCCCGCGCTGCGGCGCCAGTCTGCAGGACACGCAGAAATTCTGCCCGCGCTGCGGCAGCGGGCAGCCTGAGGCGGCGCCTGCTCCGGCGCCTGCGCCCAAGCGCGCTCCCGCCGGCTGGACCTGCCCGAGCTGCGGGGCCAGCCTGCAGGACGGCCAGAAGTTCTGCCCGCGCTGCGGCGGCAGACGGCCCGAGGCAGCGCCTGCGCCGACCCCTGCGCCGACCTCTGCGCCTGCGCCCAGGCGCGCTCCTGCCGGCTGGACTTGCCCGAGCTGCGGCGCCAAGCTGGAGGACAGCCAGAAGTTCTGCCCGCGCTGCGGCGGCAAACGGCCCGAAACCGCCCCCGCCCCGACTCCCGCGGGCTGGACTTGCTCTGTCTGCGGCGCTGTCTTGAAGGACGAGCAGAAATTCTGCCCGCGCTGCGGCAGCAAGCGGCCTGAGGCAGCCCCTGCCCCGGCCCCTGCGCCCAAAGAGGAAGCGGCTCCCGCCCCCGCGCCCAGGCTCTGTGCCGGCTGCGGCTATACCCTGCAGGAGGGGATGGACTTCTGCCCCAAGTGCGGCAAGCGCTATACTGAGCCTGCCCCGGCCCCGATCGGAAAGCATGCCAGGCCCGAGGAGGAGTTCCCGGAGCCCGCTGTGCCGGAGGACGACGACTTCCTGGATAAGTATCCCTTCCCCGACCCGGAGCCCACCAAGGATGACGAGCCCAATGAGGAGCCCGAGGAGCCCGGCTTCTCCATGCCGGATCTCACCGACATTGACGTCCCAACGGCCAAGCCGGAGGACCTTTCCGAGGATACATTCGATCCTACCGCCGGACTGCATTTTGACGATCCCTTTGACGCCGATGATTCGGCCGCTCCGGACGAGGCTGACGAGCCTGCGGAGGATCCCTCGCCCCTGGACTACAAGCCGGAGGGAGAAGATATCCTCTGATCCGGCCTCCGCCCTTCTGAGAGAGCCTGCCTGAGCTGTTCTCCTCCCGCCCACGCCGGGCCGCCCGAAGCCCGGTGTCGGGAAGGGAGGGCTCGGAGCCGGTCCCTCGGCCCCGTACCCTTAGCAAAGAAAGCGAGTACTTCTATGCCTTCGAAACGAAAAAGTCCCCTTGTTGTCAAAATCTTCGCCTGCCTGATGCTCTTCGGGAGCTTCGCGGCAATGATCTGGCCCTGCTGGCTGAAGCTCTCCGCGGATGTGGGGCCCGATCAGATCCGGATGAATCCCGGCGAACTGATCCAGAGCTTTACCGGTTACGACGCGGAAGCGCTGAAAAACGAGGCCCGCGTCGGCCTTCGCGACAGCGGCGTGCAGATGAATGCCGTCGTCCTGGACGATCTGCTGGACCGGATGCTGGACGGCCATTTCACATTGCCCGGTCTGGCTGCCGTCTGCCGGGACGGGAAAGAGCTTGTCGGGAATCTGGGAGAATTGAGACAATACATCCCCCTGCAGACGGACGCTGCGCTGAACACCGCCTTCTGGGCCTGCTGGGGAGCCTTCGGTCTGCTGGCGCTGTTTGGGCTGATTGCTCTTGTCTGCGCGCTGACGGATCACCGTTGGGGTATCCTGCTCTATTTTCTCCTGGGTGCCTCGGCTGTCGCCGTGCTTCTGCTTCTGCGCAGAGAGCTGAACACCGTGCTGAGGGATGAGGTCAGGTATTATTCCAGTATGCTGGGCTTTGAGGGCCTGGCGGCCTATCTCGGCATTGAGGTGGAAATGGTCAAGATGGGCATCGGTGCCTATCTCTGCCCCTTCCTGGCCCTGCAGGCGCTGCTGCTGATGTGCATCCGGAAAAAGAGACCCGGGACCCGGCCCTCGCCTTATCCCGCCCGCCGTCCTGCTGCTCCGGATTCCCGGCCGGAGACCTCGGCGCCCCGGTACCGGGCGGCCCAATCCTCTCCGCCGGTGTGGTTCTGCCCCAACTGCGGCTTCCGGAACGGGCCGAATCTGGTCAGATGTCAGTCCTGCGGTCTGGATCGCCCCGGCTTGCCCGTGCGGAGCTTCTGCAGCAGCTGCGGCGAATCTCTGCCGCCGGAGGCCACCTTCTGCTTTTCCTGC
Organism: Oscillospiraceae bacterium; assembly: GCA_017545165.1. GTDB lineage: Bacteria > Bacillota > Clostridia > Oscillospirales > Oscillospiraceae > Limivicinus. The sequence continues at coordinate 14,877 of JAFWQQ010000012.1, read as the reverse complement.
GGCGCCCCGGTTTCCCCCGCGCCTCCCTTCTCCGGCGCTCCGCTTACCCCGCTGTCCTATTTTCCCGGCACGCAGCCTTCCCGCGAGCCGTCCTCTTCCGAGTATGACCCGAGCTCGCCGCTGCAGCGTTCCCCCTCCTTTGATCCCGCCCGGAGAGCGCCGGATCCGGAGGAGCGCTAGGGCTGCTTTCCCTGCGCGTCCCCGCTTTGCACGGCCCCTTCGTACAGTTACCGTTCCCGGTCTTTCCTGCCGGGCTGCGCTGCTGATATTATCTACAGAGAGGAAGTATCATCATGTCATTTGCAAACAAGACTTTTAGCTTTTTCAAGGCGATTTGCCTGGCGCTCATCGCCGCATCCCTGATGACCCTGTTCATGCTGTGGCTCAGCGGATCTCAATACGGCTTGATTGCCGGCGTCGGCGTTTTCGGCACAAACATGGGTGAAAGCATGAAATGCACCAGCTTCTGGTCCGTGATGCTCATCATCAACGCCATCTTCTTCGTTCTGACGGCTGGGCAGGCGGTATTCGGCCTGCTGTGCGAGAAGAATACCCTGGTGTTGCCTATGTCCGTCATCGGTTTCCTGATGTTCTTCCTGGCTCTGTTCCAGAAGCTCTTCATCGGCGAAGATTCTCTGCATGTGGGGATCGGCGCCTGGCTGATGCTCTTCCTGAGCCTGCTGGCCTTTGGCGCGGCGATCCTGGACAACCTGAGCGCCGGAAAGAAGGCGGTGGACTTTTCCGATTTCGGCATCTTCGGCATTCATCTGCCCGAGGTGAAACTCCCTGCCAGAGGCGCTTCCAGAGGCGCTGGCAGAGGTGGTGTCAGAGGTGGCTGGACCTGCCCCACCTGCGGAGCCATGCTGGCCGACAATCTGCGCTTCTGCGATCGCTGCGGCACCCAGAAGCCCGAGCCTCCCCGCTGCCCCAACTGCGGCAAGATCTACCAGTCCGGCGAGGCCTTCTGCGCCAACTGCGGAAGCAAGCTGTAAAGAGACTTTGACGCTCCGAGAGGTCAAAAAATAGAGAAAGGAAGACCGCTATGACACTGCAATTCAAACCGCTGACCCTGTTTAAGCTCATTGCTCTGGTCTTGGTCGTGCTGTGCTTCGTCATGATGTTCCTTCCCTGGATCACCACCAGTGTGAGCGGAATGGGCCAGAATGAAAGCACCAGCTTCGATCTGTTCGAGATCAACAAGAATGCCTTTAATGGGGAGAGCTGCTTCTGGATCGTCCTGCTCAAGATCTTCATGATCCTCTTTTTCCTGGCGATCCTGGCGGCGGTTTTCGGGATCCTGACGGATCAGTCTGCTTTTGTCCTGCCTGTGTCGGTCCTGGCTGTCCTGATGTTCCTCTGCGACATGTTCACGGCCTTCTGGGCCAAGGGCAAGGTGGACGATTTGATGGGCGGTTACAGCAGCTATCTGAAAGATTTTGGCATCCAATACGGCGTGCATGTCGGCATAGGCTGCTGGCTGTTCCTGCTCTTTGGCCTGGCTGCTTTCGGGGTTCTCTTTTTTGAATCCGTTGCTGCCGATAGTTCCCCGCGGGAGCCCTCCTTCCGCAGCGCCGGCGCGGCAAGACCTCGCAGGAGCCGCGGCGGATGGACCTGCCCCAACTGCGGGACGGCCCTGCGCGACGACCAGAATTTCTGCACCAGCTGCGGCACGCGGAAGCCTCAGCCGCTTGTCTGTCCGAATTGCGGAAAGACGGCTTCCGGCGGTTCCGCGTTCTGCTCTGATTGCGGGAGCCCCCTGCAGTGATCTTGGTCATGATCATCGGATGGCGAAATCAATCGAGATTTCGATTGATTTCGCTGCCAAACGAAAGGTTAGGCAGCGAATGATTCATTGAACCATTCGCCTGATGCTCATGGCAATGAATATATGGCAAAACAGCCGTGCTGTTTTGCTGCGCCGCAAAGCGGCGCGGCGAAAAGCTTTTTGGCTTTTCGCCGTCATATAATCATTATGACGGTCCGGGCCGGTGAGGAGGCTGAACCCATGCTGAAGCGAGTTGAGAACAGGATAAGGAAAGACCGGAAGCGGGATCTCCGCGCTTCCGTCGGAAGCCTCTCGCTCAGCTTTCTTGGCCGCCGCCCGTCCCGCGGCGGAGAAGAGACGACTGACGCCCGTATCTGCGGCGTCCGCTTCCCCCTGCCCGCCGGAAGCCGTCAGGTGAAATCGCAATACCCCATCCTCGGGGATCCATGATTTGGCAAGCTTGCCCCTGCCCGCTCCGCGGGAGCAGGGGCATGCCCCTTTTTCCCGATCCCCCGTCCCGCCGGAGGCGCAGACGCCCCCGGCCTGGCGCCTCCCCTTGTCGGGAGGCCTCCGGATTCTATTTCATACGATTCTTCAATAAGAAAGCTTGAAAGATTTCCAAGGTAGATTTGCGTCAGGCGAGGCGACGGCCGCAGAGCATAATGGACATATATGGTCAAGGCCGCCAACGAAGCATGGCGCAGATCCGGTCGGAAAGATACAAGCGTTTCTATTGAAAAAGAGTATTAGGGAGTGTGTGCCATGACTGCGCTTCAATCGAAACGGGCCCGCCCCGGGGTGGTCCTGGTGAGGATCGCCGCCTGTGTGCTGCTGGCGGCCAGCTTTGCCATGCTGTTTCTGCCGTGGATCAGCCTGGATTTCGAAGAGAACAGCCAGCGCTACACCCTGCGGGGGCTGGCGGATCAGGCCTCCTCACGGGGCGTTCCCAAGCTCCCGGCCTCCCTTACGCAGCAGGAGCGGAGCCTCTATGATCAACTGCTCCCCAAGCTCGACCCGCTGCTGGATGATCGGCTGAGCCCGCTGAACATTGCGCTGTGCTGCGTCCGCAGCGCAGACGTGCTGTCCAAGCAGCTGAGCTATCAGACCACGGAGACCGCCTGGTCCCGGAGTGTGGAGACCACCGCCTCCCATCTGCGCCTCACCGGTATTTTTCTGTTGGTGCTCCTGGGCTTTCTGCTCCTCTCCTGCCTCTGGGCCATCGCCTCCGCCGCCGTGGGCTACGGCTTCGGCGTCATGCCCTACCTCTTCGGGGCGCTGCCCGCCGTCTTCGGACTTGTGCTGAGCAGCTCCCGGGCCAATACGGTTTATCAGGGGAGCAGCTCCGCTGCCCGGGCCCTCCGCTCTGCCGTGGACAGCTTCCGTCTGTCCGGCAACCCGGCCTCCGAGCCTTTTCGGGTGACAGCCAACGGCATTCTCTTTCCGGTGCTGCTTGCCTGCGGCGTCTTGCTGACCTTCTGCGTGCTGAGCCCCCGGCGGAGGGAGGAGCCTCAGCCCGAAACCGGCGTGGACGCCGACTCCATGATCCCCGGCGACAGCCCGAATGTGTGGCGCTGCCCGCAGTGCGGCACCCTGATGGGCGACGGGGTCTACTGCGTCAGCTGCGGCGCCCGCAGGCTGGAGCCCCACCTCTGCGCCTTCTGCGGAGCCCGCCTGGAGGATCGGGCGGAGTTCTGCAGCTTCTGCGGCACGCCTGTTCCGCGCCAGGGTGTGCCTGCCCGTAAAAACCGGCCCTTCGGCGCGGCGGCTTCTCCCGATTCAAAGAGAGTACAGTGGCCGGGCAAGAAATCGGATCCCCGAGGGAGAAGATGAAAACCTGCTGGATCTGCGGGACCGAAAATCCCGATACGGCTCTGCGCTGCTCCTTCTGCGGCATAGAGCTGGATATGAATATGAAGCATACGCCCCTGCCGAAGGGCAAGGGCGATCAAGGATATAAGCCGGAGACAGCGCCAGGCCGCGCTCCCCGGCCCAAAGAGAGCCGGGAGAGAAAACGGTCAGACAGAGGAGCGGTCCTGACCCTTTCCTTCACGAGCCTGACCCTGATCCTGACAGCGCTGCTGGTGCTTGGGAGCAGCGTTTTCGAGGGCGTCAAGCTGCTCCGGCACTTTGGCGAGGATCTGGAGAGCACGATCAACTACTACGAACCGGTGGAAGAGGAAGATGTGCTGCAGGAGGACGGCGTCAGCTATGTGGGAGACCAGATGCTTGTCGTCTCCGCGCCGGGGGCTTCCTATGGCGACATGGAGCTCTTTTTCCGCGGGCAGGGCATGGAGATCCTCGGCTACGTGGAGCTGATCGACACCTATCAGGTCCGCTTGAAGAGGAGCTATACCCTCTCCGAGCTCCAACAGAGGAGCAAAGCCCTGGAGGAGGATGCCCTGGTGGATTCCGCCACCGTCAACGCGGTGCGGAAAAACACGGGCTTCCAGGCCTCCGGCGATCCCTGGGACGGGCGGAGCGACTGGCTTGCCCCGGGCTTTCGCCGGGACAACTGGGGCGTGATGGCGATCCGGGCTCCCCAGAGCTGGGAGCGATGGGAGCCGGAAGACGTGCGGGTCGGGGTGATCGACAGCGTCTTTGACGAGAGCTGCCCGGATCTGTACCTGGCCGCGGTGAAAGACAACGAGATCTTTGACAAGCTGAGCGAGGGGAACGATAAAATCCACGGGACCCACGTGGCCGGGACCATCGGCGCCATCCACGGCAACGGGATCGGCGTGGCGGGGGTCGCGGAAAACTGCCGGATCTACGGCTGCTCCGCCCTTCGCTATGAGGGCGTGCTGGACGAGGTCAGCGCCATCGCCGAGCTTGCGGCGCAGGATGTTCGCGTGATCAATTACAGCATGGGGACCAGTCCCAGGATCCGGGATGAGGCCATGGAGCGCAGCGGCATGGAGCGGGAAGTCTACTACAACAACGGCGCCGCCTTTGCCCAGACGGCCCTGCGGCACCTGCTGGCAAAGGGCCATGATTTCGTTCTGGTCTGCTCGGCGGGCAACGACCCGGTGGATGCCATCTGGGCCAGCGAATACACCTATATCACCGAAGCGGAGATCCGGGACCGGATCCTGGTGGTGGGCGCCGCGGCCATCGACGGGGACGGCGGCTTTTATCAGCCAGCCTGGAGTGCGTATGGCGACCGGGTGGACGTGTTGGCCCCTGGCGTGGATATCTACAGCGTCGTTCCCGGGGGAGGCGCCTATATGACCGGCGCTTCCATGGCCGCGCCCCATGTCAGCGGCACCTGCGCCAGCGTCTGGGCCATATCGCCCGGCCTCAGCGGCGCGGAGGTGAAGCGCATCGTTCTGCGTACGGCGGAGATCCCGGTGTCCGGCGGGGACGCCGATCTGGTGAACATGTATGCAGCCATGGCGCTTGCGGAGAAGAACGGAAACCGTACCTGAAAAGGAGACTAGAAACATGACGGACAGCCCAAGTCGTGATGAACTGCTTGAGGAGGATCAAGTGTTCTGCCCTGATTGTGATGAATCACCTGCAGAAAATCCGGGGGACGGGCCCGAATGCGGCGAGTCCCCGGCAGAAGAGCAGTCTTTTCAGCCTTCCTCCATCGAAGACGCTGCGGAGGAGCAGGCTCCCCGGCTCGAGGAGGCTCCCATGGAGGAGCCGACTCCCTGGCCCGAGGAGGAGATTCCTGCGGAGGAATCTGTCCCCGAACTCGGGGAGGAACCCCGGACGGTGGAGGAGACCCCTGAGGAAGAACCGAAATATACCGCATCTTATGGTGAACCATATGAGAGCAACCATCTGTTTTGCCAGAATTGTGGGGGAGTCCTCATGCAAGGCGGGACCTTTTGCCCTTACTGCGGAACGGAGCTGACAGGCGAGGAAGAAGCCGAAGAGGAGGACACAGAGGAGGATCCCGCTGCCGAACAGAGCACATGGAAGAAGGTCCTGCGGATCCTCGGTGTGGTTTTTACGACGCTGGGTCTGCTGGGCCTGATGGGCCTTGCCCTGGCGCTGGTGTATTTTCAGAAGCAGGCAAGAGATCTGACGGCGGATGCCGGAGAGGGAGGGACGCTCTCTGCCCCGGCGGTCCGTGCCGCCATCAACTACATCAGCCCCGTGAATCGGGATCGGCTCAGGCAGGAAGGCCAGGTCAGCTTTGTGAGCGATGAGCTGATCGCCGTCGCCCGGACCGGGATCTCCTTCACCAACATGGAGCGCTTTTTCGGAGAGCGGGAGATCAGCATCGTCGGTTATCTGGAGCTGGCCGATCTCTATCAGCTGCGCCTGGCCGGACCCCACAGCCTGGAGGAGCTGGATCACTTCGCCCGGGAGCTGGAGCAGGAGCCAGAGATCCTCTGCGCTGTGGTCAACGTGGTCTGGGAGCCCGGGCCCTGCGCCGCACCGAAGGATCCCTGGGGCGGCGAGACCGACTGGGATGAGCTTCGCCCCGACTCGGAGAATTGGGGGCTTATGGCTATCCGCGCCCCGGAGAGCTGGGAGCGGTTCCGCCCCGGCGCTGTTCGCGTCGGCGTGATGGACACCGCCTTCGACCCCCTCCAGCCGGATCTGCGCTATGGCAAGATCCTCAGGGAGGGCAGCGAGAGGGGCCTTGAAAACAGGGAAAGCGAAGCGCCGGGACACGGCGGCGCCGTGGCGGCGGTGATCGGAGCCGAGCACGACAACGGCATCGGCATCAGCGGCACGGCGAAGGATTGCCAGATCTATGCCCGGGGCTGCGACGCCCTCTGCAGCCAGATGGACGCGCTCAGCTTTATCGCGGCCATGGCGGCGGATGACGTCCGCGTGATGCTCATCGGTGTCGGCTATCCGGAGGAGATCGTGGAGACCCTGTCCCGGAGGATCGCCCCGGTGAGCAGCAAGTACGGAACGGGACCCGCCCGCCTGGCGGAGCAGGCCCTGGGGAAGCTGCTGGAGAAGGGCTATGACTTTCTGCTGGTGCTGCCTTCCGGCAACGGCGTGAACGGGGAGCGGATTGACGCGCGGTACAACAGCGCCTTTTCCCTGGTGAGCGAGGAGCGGGTCCAGAAACGGATCCTGGTGGTCGGCGCGGCGGGACTTGACGGGGACGGCGGCTATTATCAGGCGCCCTTCAGCAACGACGCCGCCAGAGTGGACGTGCTGGCCCCGGGCGTGGGAGTCGGCAGTCTCAATCGAGACGGAGAGCTTGTCCTATGGGACGGCAGCTCCATGGCCGCGGCTTATGCGGCGGGGATCTGCGCCCAGGCCTGGGCTCTGAACCCCGCTCTCACCGGGGCGGATCTTCGGGATCTGTTGGTCCAGACTGCGGACATCCCGGTCCCGGACGCCAGCGCCGGGATGACCGATATGTACGCCGCGCTGGAGGCCGCGGAGCAGTGCGCTGCGGAGCTTCCGGTCCGATCCCGGGAGGACGCGGCGCTGGACGCCTATGCGGCCCTGCTGCGCCAGGGCGTCCGGCTTCAGGGCAGAAAGACGGGCGTCAGTCTTCCGGCCCGGCATTATATGCTGCTGGATATGAATGAGGACGGGGTGCAGGAGCTGCTGCTCTATGCCCTGGATGAAAACGAACTCAGCGCGAGCTTTGCGGTGTACAGCTATAAAAACGGGGAGCTGGTTTCTCTGGGCAACGCCTGGGAGACCTGCCGCTATGCCGCCTGGTCCAACATGGATCTGACGCTGCAGATCTGCGAGGGGCGCTTCATCTACGCCGCAGCCTCCAGAAATTCGCAGGGCTACGGCGAAACAGGGGAGAGCTTCTGGCTGAGCTACAAGGGGCACAAACTCAGATGCGTGCAGGGAGATCATGGCCAGGAGGACGGCGAGCGGATCAGCCTGATCGAGGATTCGAAGATCACCGATCAGGGCATCCGCATCGGCTCGGCAAGGGATAGCCTTTGGGGAAGATAAGGAGACGGCTGCAGAAGCAAGAGAACGAAGAAACGGAGAAAAGAACAGAAAGGGAGAAGGATTATGTGGTATTGCACAAGCTGCGGGGCACAGAATCAGGACGAGGGAGCCTTCTGCGACCAGTGCGGAACGCCGAGACAGCTTTTGTCCGGAAAGCCCGCAGGGAAGAAAAAAGGCGGTAAAACCCTGCTTCTGATCGGCGGGATCGTTCTGGGCCTGGCGCTGATCGGCCTGGGACTCTGGATGCTGCTGGGGAAGAGCAGCCCCACGCTCTATCGTACCGCCTGGTTTCGATCAAGCCGACTTGAAAATGGGAGCAGGTATGAGACGGTCGTCTCCGAAAGCTGGTATTATTACAATGACGATGGGACGGGACGGGTGGAAAACGAGGACCACGTGGTGACGCAGACCTTTGTGCTCAACAAGAAAGGACAGATCGCCTCCGCCGTCTTCCTGGACTCTTACGGGATAGAAAACTACCGCGAGGAGTATGAGTATGACCGTTTCGGAAACAGGTCCCGGCTCAGCAGATATAAGAACGGCGTCCTGACTTATTTGGCAGAGACGGAATACGATGAGGAGCGCACAGCGCTGCATTCGATACAGCGACAATATGAAGACGGACGGGAGGTCTACCGTTCGGAACTGGACTTCCCGGAAAAGACGCAGGGGACCCTCCGGGTTTTCAAAAACGGTTTTCTGGACAGCGAATCCCGGGCCGAGCGCCAGTATACCGATGGAAAGCTCACGTATCAGCAGTATTATTCTTCTGACGGGCAAGCGGGGACCTGGATGAAGTTTGTTCGCGATGACGACAACAATACTCTCCGCCAGGAAGTCCACTCTGCAAGCGGAGTGGTCACCATTTACGCATACAGATACGAAAAAATCGGGTAAGGAGAACCCTCCATGCCATTTCTGATCGTCCGAAACGACATCACGAAAATGCGGGTGGACGCCATCGTCAACGCCGCCAGGCCCAGCCTGCTGGGAGGCGGCGGGGTGGACGGGGCCATCCACGCTGCCGCGGGACCGGAGCTGCTGGCGGCCTGCAAGGCCCTGGGCGGCTGCCCGGTGGGCGAAACACGGCTGACGCCGGGCTTCCGGCTGCCCTGCCGCTGGGTGATCCACACTGTGGGCCCGGTCTGGCAGGGGGGAACGGCGGGAGAGCGGGAAAAGCTTTTGTCCTGCTATCGGAACGCGCTGGAGCTGGCGGAGAGCCTTGGCTGCGAGAGCATCGCCTTTCCGCTGATCTCCTCCGGCGCCTTCGGCTACCCCAAGGAGCAGGCCGTGGAGGTCGCCCGGGAGGCCATCGAGGGCTTCCTCTGGTCTCACGAACTGCAGGTGTACCTGGTGATCTATGGGGAGGAGAGCCTTGCCGCCTCCCGGAAAAGCTTCGACGAGATCCGGGAGTATATCGACAGCGCCTATGTGCGGCTTCACTCCTATCGCCGCCGCCGGGACGAGCTCGAGGCTCAGCGGGAGGCCCTGCGGGAGACCCAGCGTGAGGCGATCGATTACTCCCTTGCCATTTTTGAAAGGGAAAGCAATGTCAGCCCGATGCCGCCCCCCAGCGCCCCTGCCCCCGCGCCGAAACCTGCCGAGAGCGCCGAATCGCCCTTGCCGGATCTCTTTCGCAGGAGACAGAGGGAGAGGGAAGCTTCCGCCCCTCCGCCGCCCTGCGCCGCCGACCGGCCCGTCTTTGCCCGCGTGGAGGCGAATGCGGACCTTCCCCCCTTCGACAGCCGCTTCGGACGGCTGGACGAGAGCTTCCAGCAGATGCTGCTGCGCAAGATCGACGAGCGGGGCATGACGGACGCCGCCTGCTACAAGCGGGCCAATATCGACCGCAAGCTCTTTTCCAAGATCCGCAAGGACGTGTACTACAAGCCCTCCAAGCCCACCGCCCTGGCCTTTGCCGTGGCTCTGGAGCTGGAGCTGAGGGAGACGGAGGAGCTGCTGGAAAAGGCGGGCTTCGCCCTGTCCCGCAGCAGCCGCTTCGATCTGATCGTGCGATACTTCATCGAGCGGCATATCTACGACGTGTTTACCATCAACGAGGCCCTGTTCGAGTTTGACCAGGTACTGCTGGGGAATGCATCATGATCTATACGGAACAGACAAAAAAAGCCCTGCGGCTGTGCTTCAAAGCCCATGAGGGCCAAGTGGACAAGAGTGGGATCCCCTATGTTTACCACCCGCTGCACCTGGCCGAGCAGATGTCGGACGAGGACAGCACGGTGGCGGCCCTGCTGCACGATGTGGCGGAGGATACGGACTACAGCCTGGAGGACCTGCGGCGGATGGCCTTTCCGCCCCGGGCCCTGGAGGCGGTGGCCCTGCTGACCCACGATCCGGCGGAGCCCTATCTGGACTATGTGGCCCGGATGAAACAACACCCCGTGGCCAAGGCGGTGAAGCTGGCGGACCTGCGCCACAACAGCGACCTGAGCCGTCTGGACACGGTGACGGAGCAGGATCTGGCCCGGGTGGAAAAGTACGCCGCAGCCATCCGCCTGCTGGAGGAAGAGGAAGCCCCTGCGGAGGGGAAAGACAGAAAACCGGCGCCAGGCGCCGGAGGGGAGGAGAATCCATGAAGCTGACCAAGATCGTCATCACCGGCGGCCCCAGCGCGGGCAAGACCACGGCCATGAGCTGGGTGCAGAACGCATTCACCAAGCTGGGCTACACGGTGCTCTTCGTGCCGGAGACCGCCACGGAGTTCATCACCGGCGGCGTGGCCCCCTGGACCTGCGGCACCAATCTGGACTATCAGAAGGTGCAGATGGAGCTGCAGCTGACCAAGGAGCGCCTGTTTGAGAAGGCGGCGCGCACCATGAAGGCCGAGAAGGTCCTGATCGTCTGCGACCGGGGCGCCATCGACAACCGGGCCTATATGAACGACGAGGAGTTTGCCGCCGTTCTGGAGGAGGTGGGGAAAACCGAGGAGGAGCTGCTGCTGGGCTATGACGCGGTGTTCCATCTGGTGTCCGCCGCCAAGGGGGCGGAGGAATTCTACACCTACGCCAACAACGCTGCCCGTTACGAGACGGTGAGCCAGGCGGTGCTCATGGATGACCGGCTGATCGAGGCCTGGAAGAAGCATCCCCGCCACTGCGTCATCGACAACTCCGTGGAGCTGCGGGAGAAGCTGAAGAATCTGATCGCCGCCATCCGGGACTTCCTGGGCGAGCCGGCCCCGCCGGAGATCGAGCGGAAGTTCCTGGTGGAGATGCCGGATCTGGACGCTCTGGCGGCGCTGCCGGGCTTCCGCCGGGTGGAGATCGAGCAGGCCTACCTGCCCACCACCAACGACGAGAAGCTGCGGGTGCGCAAATGGATGGAAAACGACCAGGCCATCTACTACAAGACCCGGCGCCGCCGCCTCAACGGCAAGAAGCTGGAGGTGGAGGAGCGGCTGACCCAGCGGGGTTACAAGGAGATGCTGGAGGAGGCGGGGGACGCCCTGCAGCTGCTGCACAAGACCCGCTGCAGCCTCCAGTACGACGGGCAGCTGTTCAATCTGAACATTTATCCCTTCTGGAAGGACAAGGCCATCGTCAAGATCGAGCTGAACGAGGAAAACGGCGAGGTGCGCCTGCCGCCGGAGCTGAAGCTGATCCGGGAGGTCACCGGGGAAGCAGAGTACAAGGACTATACCCTGGCGGCGCTGGAAAAGGCCTGACCGTCGGCGTCGGATCTAACGTGATAAAACAGCAACAATCAATCATAAAAGAAAAAATGGGAGGAAAAGAACATGAGAGAATCCATGCGTTCTGTCCTGGCACTGCTGCTGGCGGTCCTGATGCTGGGTACCCTGGCGGCGACGGCTTTTGCAGAGGAGCCGGAGTACACCTACACTGACGGGCAGTATTATGAGGCGGACGAGACCCTGGAGACCTATTTTACCGTGCAGGTCTCGGCCAACAAGGACCTGAAGAGCGCCGAGCGAACCAGAAAGGCGATGCTGAACGCCGGCTTCGACAGCTTTGTGTACCAGGTGGACGGCATGTACCGGACCATGTGCGGCAAGTTCAAGCACAAAGAGGATGCCATCCGCTACCGGGATCTGATCCGCGAGGTCGCCGAGCGGAAGGAAGCCTATGTGACCGAAGCGCAGCTGCCCGAGTTCGCGCTGGAGGATTTCCTCACGAACCTGAAGGAGGATCCGCTGGTGGTGGGGGACGTGAACTTCAACGGCTGGGAGACGCCCACGGGACCCTTCCTGGACATGACGGACAACGAGGAGGAGACCAGACCGGTCTATGTGGTCGAGTATTCCAACGGAACCAACTTTGATTCCGCCCAGGAGCGCCGCGATGAGCTGATCGAGTTCGGCTATGACGCCCAGGTCGTGAAGCTCTGGGGCTGCTACATCGTGATCACCGGCGCTTTCGAGAACCGGGACGAGGCCAAGGCCCTCCGGGGTGAGATCCGCAGCGCCACCGGCCATTGGAGCGCCGACGTGCGGCAGATCGAGCTGCCCGTGTCCGCGCTCGGATAAGAAAAACCCCCTCTGCGTCACATACGCAAAAGCAGCCGGTTCGCTGGAACCGGCTGCTTTGAGACTGTAGACAAAGCCCCAAGACAGCGTATCGACACGCATGGGGGGATTGTGAAGGGGGGAGGGTATGCCCCCCTTCACGTTCAATCATGCAAAAATGGAAACTTTTTCGGAAGTTTCCATTTTTGCCTTTCAAGCTGTCGACACTTTGTCGGCAGCTTGAAAGCAGCCGGTTCGCTGGAACCGGCTGCTTTCTGCGCGTGGACCCGCTGCGGACGGCGGGATCCAAAGAGGCTCCATCCCTGCGGCGGGAAGGGCAAAGGAATTTGCAGCTTTTGCCAAATCTGCCTTGCATATGGTGTTTTTTTGTAGTAAAGTTGACAAGGGAAAGTGTATCCGGTCGAAAGAGCCGGATGCGAGGGAAACTTGACTACAGGAAAAAGCAGAAAATGATTTGATCGAATGATTCCTGAGCGGAAATAGATTAATGAAAAAGAACATAGACAGAACAGGAGGGGCCCATAGATGTCCAGATTCGTCATCGAATGCCCGCGGTGCGGAAAGTACGCAGAGGCGAAGACCGGATTCTTTGCCAGAAAAAAGATCGAATGCAGCTGCGGCAACACTATAAACGTCCGCACAGACAGGATCCGAGCCCGGCAATGTCCCCACTGCGGCAACGTGGTGGCCTTTGATCAGGCCAAGGGCGCTGAGGCCAGATGCCCCGTCTGCGGCACCCCCATCAACACCCTGGCCGAACAGAGCAAGTATGTGGAATTCAGCTGCGTCCGCTGCGGCGTTCGCCTGAGCGTGGTCAAGGGCAGGGAAAGAGAGCAGAAGGAGATCTCCTGCCCCATCTGCGATTTCACGAACAACGTGCCCGAGAGGCTGATGGCGGAGAAGATCAAACGGGAAGGCAGGGCCAGCATCATCAAATTCGAGGGCGACAATGAAGCCCTGGTGTGGAAGCACCCCGTCGAGGATTTCAACTACGGCTCCCAGCTTGTCGTAAGCCCAAGTCAGGAGGCCATCTGCATCCAGAACGGGATCGCCTCGGAGCCCTTGGGTGCCGGCGCCTATTTGCTGGAGACCCAGGTAAATCCGGGGGGGAACAGCTACGGCAATTCGTCGGAGGGCAGCGGGAGGACCATCCACAGTCAGGTTTACTTTATCAACAAAAGCGCCCGCATGGCCATCCGTTGGGGGACCTCGGACAAGGTGCGCTTCCTCGATCCGCTGACCAGTACGCCCCTGGAGCTGGGGGCTTCGGGCGAGATGAACCTGCGTGTCAAGGATTCCAGGAAGCTGCTGCTGAAGCTGGTTGGCACCATGAAGGGCATCTCCTGGGAAGACGGGCCGGGAATGGCCAAGTCTCTGCAGAATTCCTTCCGCCCGATGATCACCGCCTCCGTCAAAACAAACATGGCAAGCGTCATCAAGGAGAACGCCATCGATCTGCTGGAGATCGACGAGCATCTGGGATTGATTTCAGAGAGACTGCGGGAAAAGCTGATTCCCGGCTTTGAGGAATACGGTCTCACCATCCCGCAATTCTATGTGACCAATGTGGTTTTACCGGAGGAGGACATCAACTTCAGGACGATCCGCGAGATCCATTCTGCCGCCTTGAAGAAGAGAGCCATTGAGACCGCTGCTTCGATCCAGACCGTCCAGGCCGAGAGTGACGCCGCCGTTGAGAGCGCCCGCCGGGGCGTTGTGCTGGAGCAGCAGGCTACGGAAACGGAGATTGCCCGCCATAAAGCACAGCGGCGCGTGATCGAAGCCCAGGCCGAGGCCCAGGCCGCCCACATGATCGGGATGACCGAGGCGGAGGTCATGGCCGCTGCGGGCGTGAGCAAGAAAGATGTGCTGCATGCCGAAGTGCAGAAGGAATATGCCGGTGCCTTGGGGAAAATGGGCGCCGGCGGCTCGGGCTTGGCCGGCGACATGCTGGGCCTGGGCGTGGGCATGGCCGCGGCCAATGCCTTTGGACCGAAGATCGGCAGCTTCATCAACGGTGAGCCGGCCAATGCGGCCCCTGCGATTTCTACAGCGCCTGTGGGAGGCTGGGACTGCCCGCGCTGCGGAAACAAGAAGAACCAGAGCCCCTTCTGCCCGCTCTGTGGGGCGAAAAAGCCGGAGCCGAAGCAGGCCGAAGTCTGGGATTGCCCGTCCTGCGGCGCCAAAGGGATCGATTCCCCCTTCTGCCCGCGCTGCGGCAGGAAAAAGCCGGAACCGAATCGGGCCGAGGTCTGGGATTGCCCGTCCTGCGGCGCCAAAGGGATCGATTCTCCCTTCTGCCCGCAGTGCGGCATGAAAAAGCCGGAGGCCCCCAAAGGCTGGACCTGCCCAAGCTGCGGAAAAACGGGTATTATGTCCAAGTTCTGCCCCGAATGCGGCAGCAAAAGGAACGAATGATACTTATTTCTGATAAGAAGATGTAAAAAGATACCGAGGCAGAATTGTGCCAGACGAGGCGCCTTCCGCAGAGCATAATGTAGATATATGGTCAAGGAAGGCAACGAAGTATGACACAATTCTGGCCGGAAGACTTTAAAGATTTCTATCAGATATTACTGTAAAACCAATTCCCTGTCCGAAGGGAAAAGGGCAGACTACTCCCTTGGGCAGATTAGTTGGACAGGAATATGAATCAGGCCAGAGCAGGAACAGCGGCAATCGTCACTTCATAGCCTAACGCTTTGAGCTTCTT
>JAFWQQ010000062.1 GCA_017545165.1 Oscillospiraceae bacterium | reverse complement strand
TGGCTGGTGGGCGTGAAGCAGGGCGAGTTCATCCGCGACGCCCTGGATCTGGACAACGCGGAAGGCCCCTTCAACATTGAGTTCATCACCGGCGACCCCGGCGACAACAACATCAACTTCTTCTTCGACGGCGCCATGAGCGTCCTGCAGCCCTACAGGATATGTTTGCCGCCAGCAGGCTGGCCATGCTGCTGACGACCAGCCAGCTGCCCACCTACGTTGCAGACAAGGGCGGCGAGATCAACATGGTTACCGCCGTGATCCCCGCCAACGAGGGCAAGACCGGTTCCTCCATCGGCGTTATGGACCGCATGATGGCTTTCCGGGACGATGAGGCTCCCAACCAGGCCAGACGGAACGAGGCCATCGGCAAGTTCATGACCTTCTTCTACGCCCCCGAGAACTATGTGGGCTGGGTCAGCATGGAGAACTTCCTGCCCGCCGTCACCTCCGCTGTGGAGGCGCAGATTGAGGCCGATCCCAGCTTCGGGGCCTGGCTGGATGTTCTTGGCAGCTGCCAGTTCTATCCCGCCGCCAAGGCTGAATGGGCCACTGTCCGCCAGGGTGTTACGCTCGTTGAGCAGAATGCTCTTAACGGCGGCGACGTCAAGGAGACTCTGGACGCGCTTCAGAGAGAGGTAACATAGGCTTCGCCTCCGCTCAAGATGACAAAAACCTGCTGTGTCAGCAAACAAGGCAGCCCGCTCGGCGGGCTGCCTTGTTTCCTGTATGAGACCGTATTTTTTTCACGCGCTCAGGGGCGGCGGGAGCAGCTCGCCCTCCTCCACCAGGGCGGTGGGGCCGGTGAGCAGCAGATCCCGGACCTGCTTTCCCTCTCGCCGCAGCCGGACGGAGAGCTGCCCGCCGGGCATGCGGATCTCCACCCGGTCCCCGGGGATCCGGCCCCGGAGGATCAGGCTCACCGCGATGGCGCCGCAGCCGGTGCCGCAGGCCAGGGTGAAGTCCTCCACGCCCCGCTCGAAAGTGAGGGCCCGGACGCGGTTCTCCCCGGCGAGGCACACGAAGCTCACATTGGCCCCCTTGGGGAAGACCGGGTTGTGCCGCAGGGCCCGGCCCCGCTCCCGCAGGGCGTCGATGTCCCGGAAGGCGGAGGCGGGCACCTCCACCACGGCGTGGGGCAGGCCCGGATCGCCCAGCTCCACATAGGAGCAAAAGCCCTCCCCTGTGGTGCGCAGCAGATCCACCACCGAGGGATCCGGCAGCCGGACCTCATAGCGCTCCCTGTCAATGCGCCTGGCCAGGATCAGCCCCGCCTCCGCCCGGAAGCAGATGTGCTCCGCATCCCGGCAGAGACCGTGCTCCAGCCCGTAGCGGGCGACGCAGCGGGCGCCGTTGCCGCACATCTCGCCGGTGGAGCCGTCGGAATTGTAAAAGTCCATGGCGAAGTCCGCCTCGGGGTCCTGCCGGAGGACGATCATGCCGTCGGCGCCTGGGCCGGTGAAGGGGGAGCAAAACCGCAGGGCGAGATCGCGGAGATTCTCGCCCTGGAGTTCGCCGTGCAGGTCTTCAAGGATGAGGAAGGAGTTGCCTGCACCGTGCATCTTGGTATAGCGCATTACTGTTTCTTGTCAGCCTTAAGCTTCTTCTGCAGCCAATCCTTGCCGTCATTGAAGCGGGAGACGATGAAGGAGGCCACATAGTCGCCGGCGGCGTTGACCATGGTGGCGGGGGGATCTACCAGATCGCCGATGGCCAGGGCCATGGGGAAGGCGAAGGCCAGCTTGTCGGGGAAGAACAGGGAGCAGAGCACCAGCTCGCCGGTGCCGCCGCCGCCGGGGATGCCGGACATGGCCACGGAGGAGAGGGTGGCCACGATGATGGCCAGGATCGCCTCGCCGGAGTTGAACTGCATACCGAACACGCCGAAGAGGAAGGCGACCTTGACGATGGCGCTCATGCCGGAGCCGTCCATATTCATGGTGGCGCCCATGGGCAGCACGATGTCGGTGACGTCCTTGGAGATGCCGGTGTCCTCGGAGACCTCCATGTTGGTGGGGATGGTGGCGACGGAGGAGCAGGTGCCGAAGGCCACAGCCGCCGGACGGAACAGGTGCTGGAACATGACCTTGACGGCGCCCTTGCCGCCGCCGAAGCGGGCGTAGAGCGGGAAGATCAGGAACATGTAGGCAAAGGCGACCACGTAGTAGATGAGCACGGCCTTACCGTACTGGCCCATGAAGTCGGTGCCGTGGGTAGCGACCAGGTCGGCGAAGAAGCCGAAGAAGCCGATGGGAGCGTAGTAGGTGATGAGCTTGATGACCTTCATCAGGGCGTTGGTGATCTCCTCCATCAGCGGGGCGATCTTGGTCTTGGGGCCGCCGCACATCTGGACGCCGAAGCCGAAGAAGATACCGGCGATGATGAGCTGCAGGATAGCCTTGCGGCTCCAGAGCTCGGGGAAGTCCGCCTTGGTGAAGAAGCCGACGATCATCTCGCCGACGGTCAGCTTGGTGCCGGATTCGCTGTTGTACAGGGCCTTGCCGCTGTAAACCCCGACGATCCGCACGATGATGTACATGATGACGGAGGCAATGATGGTGGTGCAGATGAAGGTCAGCACCGTGGTGCCCATGAGCTTGCCGGCCCGACGGGTGCTCTTCATGTTGGCAATGGCGGAGGAGATGGAGAAGAAGACCATCGGGACCACCACGCAGAACATCAGGTTGATGAACAGCTTACCCAGGGGGCTGAGCACGGTGGCGCCGGAGACGGGCAGGGCCGCGCCGCTGGAGACGAGCTTGTGCTCCTCGCCGGACTTGGGCTCCACAACGGTACCGCTCCACTTGCCGTCGGCCAGGGTCAGGGTGATGGAGTCGTCGGAGACGGGGGTCAGAGCGACGGAGCCCTTGACGGCGTCTTCAGATCCCTCCTCGGTGAGCGCAAAGGTCCAGCCGCTGTCCGCGACGGCCTGAACGGCGTCGTCGGGATCCGCCGGAGACAGAACGATCTCGGTGTCGGAGGTTTTTTCCCAGGAGCCGGAGCCGATGCCTACGTCGGCGTTGTCAGCGGCATAGGTATAGGTGATGCTGTAGTCGCCGTTGTTTTTCAGCGTCACGGTGGCGCCGATGCCATCTTCATTCGCGTCGCTGAGGCTCAGGCTGGTAGCGGGCCAGAGGGCGCCGGTCAGGCAGCCCAGAATAATGCCCAGGATCATGGTGAACAGGAACCAGTTGTTTTTCAGGAATTTAGCCATGAGAATTGCCTCCCTTTTTGATTTCCGTTCCATATTATACACGGACAGATTGCGCAGTAAATGGCGATTGATGCTTGAAACATTGCAAAAAGTGCGGTAAAATTCAATCCTGTAGGGGCCGACGCCCCCGGCGGCCCGTGAAGGAGGATGAGCAACATGGCCGGAAGCTACACCCGGGAGGGTTATCTCCACGAGAATTACCGCTATTTTCACCTGCGGGACACCGCGGGCCAGGAGCGGGACTTTCATTTTCACGATTTTGACAAGATCGTGCTGCTGCTCTCCGGCCGGGTCAACTACCTGGTGGAGGACCAGAGCTATCTGCTGCGGCCCTGGGACCTGCTGCTGGTGAAGCACCACGCCATCCACAAGGCGCTGATCGACCGCTCCGAGCCCTACGAGCGCATCATCGTCTATCTGGACCGGCAGTATTTCGACCGGGCCCTGCCTGGGGCGAGGCTGATGGACTGCTTCGAGAGCGCGGACCGGGACCGCCGCTATCTCCTGATGCCGGACGAGGCGCAGCGGGCGGAGCTGGGGGAGACCCTGCGCGCCTTTGAGCTGAACCGGGAGGACAGCCGCTTCGGGGCCGAGGCCATGCGGGACACGCTGATGATGCAGATCCTGATCCAGATCGGCCGCATGGCCCCGGCAGCGCCGGAGCGCAGCGAGCAGTCCGACCCCAAGATCCGCCAGGTCCTTTCGTATATCAACGAGCACCTGACGGAGGAGCTGACGGTGGAGCAGCTGGCCGAGCAGGTCTATCTGAGCCGCTATCATTTTATGCGGCTGTTCAAGGCGCAGACCGGCAGCACCGTCCACGCCTGGGTACGGCAGAAGCGGCTTCTCTGCGCGGCCCGGCTCATCCGGGAGGGCGTCCCCGCCAACCGTGCCGCCGAGGACAGCGGCTTCGGGGACTATTCTGCCTTCCACCGTGCGTTCCGGGAATGCTTCGGCATCTCCCCCGGGGAGCTGAAGAAGTGAACGGTGAACAGAGAACAGTGAACAGAGAACGGTGAACAGAGAACGGTGAACAGAGAACAGTGAACAGAGAACGGTGAACAGAGAACAGTGAACAGAGAACAGTGAACAGAGAACAGAGAACAGTGAACAAGGAACGGCGAACAGAGAGCGGAAAACAGAGAGCGGAAAACAGAGAGAAGAAAACAGAGAGCGGTAAACAAAGAGCGGAAAACAGAGAGCGGAAAACAGAGAGCGGTAAACAGAGAGCGGCAAACAGATTTCCTTCGTAGGGGCCGTGGCTTGCCCGGCCCGCGGATCTGCGTCAATGCTCGTCTGCGCCCGCGTTCTTGCCTCCCCCTCCGGGGGAGGTGTCATCCGCCGATCCCCCGCGAGGCGAATGACAGAGGGGGTTCACCGTCCCGCCCTCGTAGGGGCGACCTTTGGTCGCCCGCCGCCCCTCGCCAGCACCCGTAGCGCCGAGCATCGCTCGGCGATGTTCTGCGCCACCGTCCCGCCCTCGTAGGGGCGACCTTGGTCGCCCGCCGCCCCTCGGCGGCCCGTCAACCTCCCCTGTGCAAGGGGAATTGCGGCTTCGCGCTGCCGGTGGCAGAATAAGCGAAGCCGCAATTTCCGCAGCGGTCGGAAAAATGGAGCAAGCGAACGCGCGAACATTTTTCCGGGCACCGCAAGGCGGACGGTGTCATTTGCCGATCCCCCGCGAGGCAAATGACGGAGGGGTTGTTTCCACCTTCGACCGCCCGCCGTCCCCCGCCAACGCCCGTCCCTCACCGTAGGGGCGCTTCACGAAGCGCCCGCGTCCCCCTCCCGCCGCCCGTCCCTTGCCTTCCCCGCGCACGGGGAAGGGGGACCGCTTGCGGTGGATGAGGTCCCCGCGAAGCGGATTGGGGTTGTCCCCCCCCCACCTCCGGCCAGCGCAACCGTGACACAGAGCCGCCTCCCCCGACTCCGAATTTCAAACGTATATTTTCCGGACAATTCTTGCGCTGTTTCGCACGAAATGGTACAATACTTCCATCAATAGACGCCGAAAGCTCCTCAACGCCCGGAACGCGAAACCCCGACCTTCGCATGGCGGCGTGCGTCGGCCCAGGCGCCTCGGCAAAGCCCGGACAAAACGAAGACGTGACAACAGCCGCCATGACCCCCTCCTGCCGCCCCTCGGACAGCACCCTCGGCGACGCCATGTACGCGCTGCCGGAAGACAAATCCCGAAAGGAAGCGTCACTATGAATACGATTCTTCCCAAAGACCAGATGACCGAAGAGGACATCAAGCTGAACTTCATTACCCCCGCGCTGCTGAACAAAGGCTGGCAGGACAAGATCACGATGGAAACCGCCGTTAAGCTGACAGACGGGAAAGTCAACATCAAGGGCAATCTCACCTTCCGTGAACCTGCGAAGAAGGCCGACTATCTTCTTTATATCAGCGCAAACAACCCGATTGCAGTTGTGGAAGCAAAGGATAACAACCACAGCATCTCTTATGGATTACAGCAGGCCATGACCTATGCGCAGATGCTGGATCTCCCCTTTGCCTACAGCTCAAACGGCGACGGTTTTGCCGAGCACGATTTTCTCACCGGAACCGAACGGGAGTTCGGCATGGACGATTTTCCGACGGAGGCGGAACTCCTGGCTCGCTTGAACCGGGAGGCGGGCGTCACCCCTGCGCAGGAGGCGATCCGCAGTCAGCCCTACTACAGCAGTCAGAAGACCTTCCCTCCGCGCTACTACCAGCGCATTGCCATCAATCGCACGGTGGACGCCATCGCTCGCGGACAGGATCGGCTGCTTCTGGTCATGGCTACCGGCACGGGCAAAACCTACACGGCTTTCCAAATCGTCTACCGTCTGCTGCAAAGCGGCATGAAGCAGAAGATCCTCTACCTTGCTGACAGAAATATCTTGGTGGATCAGTCCATCCAGCAGGATTTTGCGCCGTTGGAAAAAGTCATTCACAAGATCAACTTCGCCAAAGACGACCGCAGCACGATCACTTCTCATCAGGTATACTTCTCTCTGTATCAGCAGCTTGTTGGAGATGACGATCAGGAACACTTCAGCGAGCTGTTTGCGCCTGACTTTTTTGATCTTATCATCGTGGACGAGTGTCACCGCGGCTCGGCAAAGGATGACAGCCGCTGGCGCAGGATCCTGGAGTACTTCAGCTCCGCCTCGCAGATCGGTATGACCGCCACGCCGAAGGAAACAAAGTATATCTCCAACATCACGTATTTCGGCGACCCGATTTATACATACAGCCTCAAAGAGGGCATTGAGGACGGCTTCCTTGCCCCGTTCAAGGTCATCAATATCCAGACCAGCATCAGCGACGGCTGGCGTCCTTACAAGGGACAGCTCGATTATTACGGCAATCCCATCCCCGACCGGATCTACAACAACAGCGATTACGACTACAACATCGTCCTCGCCGACCGCATCGAGCAGGTCGCGCGAGAGATCACAAACTATCTGAAAGCCACCGACCGCATGGCGAAAACCATAGTATTCTGTGCCACGGAGGACGCAGCGGAGCGTATGCGGCAGGCGCTGGTCAATCTCAACGCCGACATGGTCAAGAAGAATCCGGACTATGTCGTGCGCATCACCGGCAGCGACGATTACGGCAAGGCCAAGCTGGACTACTTCATCTCGGTCGCCGCCAAATATCCCGTTATTGCGACGACCTCCAAGCTTCTTTCCACCGGCGCGGACTGTAAGATGACCAAGCTGATCGTTCTCGACGAAATGATCGGCTCCATGACAGAGTTCAAGCAGATCATCGGCCGCGGCACCCGTCTGCGCGAGAAGGAAGGAAAGCTGAGCTTCGTGGTCATGGACTTCCGCAATGTGTCGCGGCTCTTCGCCGATCCCGATTGGGACGGGCCCATTGAGGTCGACCCCAACTACCCGCCCAAGCCCGACCCGGGCCCCGGCCCAGCCCCCGGTCCCGAGCCTCCGGAACCCCTTGGGCCTCCATCTCCGCCGAAAGTCAAACCCTTTGTGGACAAGGATGGCTGCCGGGTGGAGATCACACACAAGCTGGTTTCGGTCTATGACGTCAACGGCAAGCTTCTGCGGCAGGAAAGCATCACCGATTACACAAAATCGAACATCCTCGGCCGATACGCCTCCCTGGAAAACTTCATCCGCCAGTGGTCGACGGAGGACAAGAAGTCCGCGATCCGCGATCTGCTCCGGGAACAGGGCATCGACCTGGAGAGCATGAAAGCCGATCAGGGGATGTCCGATGTGGACGATTTCGACTTCATCTGCCATGTGGCCTTCGACAAGAAACCGCTGACTCGCCGGGAGCGGGCCAACAACGTGAAAAAGCGCGACTTCCTGAGCAAGTACAGCGGCGTGGCCCGCGAGGTGCTGGAGGCTCTGCTGGACAAGTACATGAACACCGGCATTTATGAAATCGAAAAGACGGAGATCCTGCAGCTCGATCCCTTCCTGAAATACGGCAAGCCTGCCAAGATTGCCAGCTTCTTTGGCGGTAAGGGCGGCTACCTGAAGGCCGTTAAGGAATTGGAAGATGCAATTTATGACCTTGAGGTCAGCTGAATTATTTATTGGGAAGCAATTGTACTGTTACAACCTGAGGTGTTATGGATGAAAAAAATAATAACATGGATTTTCATTTTATCATGTATAGTGGCGCTTTTGTTTCTGTGTTTGCCATTGGTTTTGCGTTTTGACTGTGTTTACAGTTTTATCAGCGACTTCCTCTCTGCCTTTCGGAACGCAGAGCACAAAGGGCTTTATGTTGAGACGCTTGGAGCACTTTTTGGCGCGTTTCTGGGAGTGATCGGCGCAGTTTGGGCGCAAAACCTCGCAAATGAGCAAAGCATATCAGCAGAAATAGAAAAAAACACTCAAGTAGTATATGCAGATCTAAGGGATTCTTTGGACTGTGTGAATAGAATAACAAATGATGATAAGTTTCCAAAAAGGAAAACGGATCTCAACCGGGCAATTACCCAGGCAAACGAAACTGTTTTACAAGACTATGAGCAGCTTGTGAATGACAATCGGATTATTATGTTGCCGGACTGGAAGCAAATGGTGTTGTCGATAGAGCAAACATTAAAAAGCGAAGAATTGCGGGTACTTCTAGTTTCATATACGGAACTGTCAGAATTGTCATCGTTAGTATGCGATAAGAATACTGATAAACGTTGGATGCTTGATGCTTATACAGTGTTGACCTCTATAAATAAAAAATCGCCCTCACTACAACCAATTTTAGAAAAGCTTAGGAGCATTTCGCAAAAAAGAAAGAAAAAAAAGAGAAAACGAAAGGAAAAGAAAAAATGAATCCGGTTCAATCATATCGTGACTTTCAAGAGTTTATGAAGTATTGGAACTATGCGGGAAAACCAATTCCTGTTCTACTAATAAAACCAAATGTGCTGCTCTCATTAAGCCACGATTACCAAATGGATGATCTGTTTGACTATTTTAATCATCGTACAGGCAGCGGTATAGTTTTTTTCCTCCCAGGATATTCACATTATCCGGTCACTTCTTTTGCCGAGGTATTTCCTGCGTATGGTAGGAGATCTGACGACGAATTCGCATTAACCTACCAAGACTATCACACAAGACAAGCCCATCATGTTTATTACAATAACCGCGACTTTGTAGATTTTGTTAGATTAATTGAGAGACGCGCTCCTGAGTTTAGGTACTATGGGGACACTGAACTTCTCCTGCCGACTTTTGTCTCGGAGGGACAATACCAAGATGGAAACCTTGATTTTTCAACGCTTTCCCAGCATCGATACAATCTCTCAGAATTGTTTTTCCGCCAGAGTAATACTCATTTTGCACTTCGCATTGTTCAACAATTCCTTGAAAGAGTCATACAACAGCTAGAAAATGATTGTACAAACGAAGAATTCTATGAGGCGGTGGATAATATGTATAATAAACGAACAATGTGAGAGAGGGGTGAATCAATGACCAACCTCTCAAGCTTTGTAAAGCGGCTGCGGGATATCATGCGCAACGACGCGGGCATCAACGGCGACGCGCAGCGCATCGAGCAGATTGCGTGGCTGCTGTTTCTGAAAGTCTATGACGCCAAGGAAGAGGACTGGGAATTCGACGAGGAGGACTATGCCTCCATCATCCCGGAGCCCTGCCGCTGGCGCAGCTGGGCGCACGATGAGACCGGCAAGGGCCTGACCGGCGACGCGCTGCTGGGCTTTGTGAACAACACCCTTTTCCCCGTGCTGAAAGGCAAAGACATCAAAGACGCCGCGGGGAAGGTGCTCATTCACGGTATCACAGTGGACGCCAACACGCCCATCAAGAAGGCCATCGTGCAGAGCACCTTTGCCGACGCCAACCAGTACATGAAGGACGGCGTGCTGCTGCGGCAGGTCGTGAACATCATCGACGAGCTGGATCTCAGCGACTATGCCGAGAGCAACGCCTTTGCGGAGATCTACGAGGCGATCCTCAAGGAGCTGCAGAGCGCCGGATCCGCCGGTGAGTTCTACACGCCCCGCGCGGTGACGGAATTCATGGCACAGCACGTCGGCCCGAAGATCGGCGAGACCATGGCGGACTTCGCCTGCGGCACGGGCGGCTTCCTCACCAGCTGGCTCAAGGAGCTGCAAAAGCAGATCAAGAGCACGGCGGACGCGGAGAAGTACGCCAACTCCATTTACGGCATCGAGAAGAAGCAGTTCCCCTATATGCTCTGCATCACCAACCTGCTGCTGCATGGGCTGGACGTGCCCCGGGTCTATCACGACAACTCCCTCCTGCGGGACGTGCTGGACTACACCGAGGACGACCAGTTCGACGTGATCCTGATGAATCCGCCCTACGGCGGCAGCGAGAAGGCGGAGGTGAAAAACCATTT
Organism: Oscillospiraceae bacterium; assembly: GCA_017545165.1. Taxonomy (GTDB): domain Bacteria; phylum Bacillota; class Clostridia; order Oscillospirales; family Oscillospiraceae; genus Limivicinus. The sequence goes on along the minus strand of JAFWQQ010000062.1, from coordinate 10,730 downwards.
CCCCGACGATCTGGCCAGCTCCGAGACCGCCGATCTCTTCCTGTCCGTCATCATGTATCGGCTCAAAGAAAACGGCCGCGCCGCGGTCGTTTTGCCAGACGGTTTCCTGTTCGGCACCGACAACGCCAAGATCAACATCAAGAAGAAGCTGCTCTCGGAATTCAATCTCCACACAGTGATCCGCATGCCGTCGAGCGTGTTCTCGCCCTATACCTCCATCACCACCAACATCCTGTTCTTCGACCGCACCGGCCCCACGAAGGAGACCTGGTTCTATCGTCTGGACATGCCGGAGGGCTACAAGCATTTCTCCAAGACCAAGCCCATGAAGCGGGAGCATTTTGCCCCGGCGGACGAATGGTGGACGGATCGCCGCGCGATCCAGGAAGACGGCTTCGACAAGGCCCGCTGCTTCACGGTCAAGGAACTCTCCGAGGATCTGGGCTACAATCTGGACCAGTGCGGCTATCCCCACGAGGAAGAGGAGATCCTGGCGCCTATGGATCTGATCCAGCGCTATCAGGAGGAGCGGGCCAGCCTGAACGCGGAGATCGACCGCGTGCTGGCCGAGATCACCGCCAAGCTGGGAGGGCAGCGGCCATGACGCCCCAGGAACTGAAAAACAGCATCCTGCAGCTTGCCATTCAGGGGAAGCTCGTCGAGCAGCGCCCCGAAGAGGGCACCGCGGCAGAGCTGTATAAGCAGATTCAGGCCGAAAAACAGGCTCTTATCAGGGTCGGGAAGCTCAAAAAAGAAAAACCCCTGCCAGAAATTGCAGAGGATGAAAAACCGTTTGAGATTCCGGAGAGCTGGATGTGGGTGCGACTGGGCGATTGCACAAGTTACGCCCACACTAAAGAAAAGGTCGTTTCGGCAGAAATTGATCCGGAAGCTTGGTCTCTTGATTTAGAAGATATCGAAAAAGAAACCGGGAGAATAACAAACTATTGCAAAGCCGGAACTCGTAGTATTACCGGAGATAAAGTCGTCTTTCATGAAGGGCAGATTCTATACAGCAAGTTACGGCCCTACCTCAAGAAAATCCTTGTTGCTCCCAAGGATGGTGTCTGTACACCGGAACTCGTGCCGTTCTATGCTTTTGGCGCAATAGACCCGTACTACTTGGTGTTTGTATTAAAGTCTCCACATGTCGATTATGTGATTAATGCAGTCACATACGGTGTGAAGATGCCAAGAGTCGGGACAGAAACGATGGTTAATCTGTTGATTCCGCTTCCACCGCTGGCCGAGCAGAAGCGCATCGTCGGCAAGATCGAAGAGCTGCTGCCGCTGATCGAACGCTATGAAGCAGCGTGGAGCCGTCTGGAGGACTTCAACAAGCGTTTCCCCGGGGATATGCAGAAGTCCATCCTGCAGATGGCCATCCAGGGCAAGCTGGTGGAGCAGCGCCCCGAAGAAGGCATCGGCGAGGAGCTGTATAAGCGTCTGAAAAAACACCATTCCGGGCTAAAACCATGCAAAGATGAACTCGATTATTCTTCGATGGATTATGAAATTCCGGATAGCTGGAGAATGGTTGAGTTGAATCAACTGTTTGACTTTGTAGATTATCGAGGAAAGACACCAAACAAAACATCTGAAGGGGTCTTTTTGATTACAGCATCAAATATCAGACGGGGCTATATGAACTATACTCGAAAAGAATACATTTCTCGTGAAGAATATGCGGAACGACAAAGCAGGGGAATAACACAAAAAGGAGACCTGCTGTTTACGACCGAAGCTCCTATGGGAAATGCTGCCTTGTGTGATCTTGATATTTGCTCGTGCGGACAAAGAATTATCACGTTTAAGCCATACGAAGAAGAGACGGCAATCCCTGCTCTCTATATGTTTTTTATTCTTTCCCCGCCGTTTCAGGGCCAATTGCTGGATAACTGCACAGGAACGACTGCAAAGGGAATCAAAGCCGATAAACTCAAACATTTTTTGATTCCCCTCCCGCCACTTGCCGAGCAAAAGCGCATTGTCGCCCGGCTGGAAGAACTCCTGCCCCTATGCGAGAGACTAAAATGAGGTGACCGTTCTATGGTTTTCAATGTTCTTTGGACGATTCTTCTTGGTGTTATTGGTGGTATCGTTTCCAGCTTAATTGTATCAAGAGTGTTTTTGATTCAAGGTGAATACCAACAGCAGCTTACTTTTGTCGCGCATATTTTCAGAAGAATAAACTACATTTCTGCTTTTCTGCAATCTGCCAAAGCAATCTTTGAGGTGTCCTACGATCAAGACATTGAGATGAAACGTGAGATGCAGGAAAAAGGCTATAAAACAGAGATGGAGTATTATGCCGCGCACAGAGATAAAGATTGGATCAAAAAAAGCGACGTGCTGGACTTGATTAAGAAAGAAATAGACAACACTGCTAAGACGATTAATTCCGAAATCGCCGACGCTCATGTAGTAGATGTAAAAATGCTTGAACTATTACATGACAGCATGAGATATGTTCACGAAGTATCTTCGGTAAAAGAACTGTCCTTTAAGAGTATAGAAGGCTTTACAAAAACTGAGCAATCATTGCATGAGCGTTATAAAGAGTGCGTAAAAGTGTCTGGAAAAACGCTGTGTAGACTTATTGCGAAAGATAAACTCATGATTATTCTATTTAGCCTTGTTGCTTTATTGCTGGTTGGAACTATTATCACAGGATTGTTGAGAGTTTAACTTGCTGTGTGGTTTTTGGCTGAGAAAAAATGCGTCGTCACCCGGCTGGAAGAACTCCTGCCCCTGTGCGGGAGATTGAAATGAGGTGTTGAAAATGTCTGTGTTTGACGATATAGATGTTATACTTGATTATGCTCATTTTTGGAACTGGGCTCCAGATTGGAATGTCGTTAAGAAAATATATTCATGTGTTCCGGAATCATATTCTGTTCTGACGCCATTTGCTTATTCTTATCTTGAAGAACTGATACGCTCAACCACGTCAGAATACAGAATCCCTTTCCTCGACCGAGACGGAAAGAAAAACAATTTCAAAGTTGGAATGGGACTAATAAAACTGGCCAAGGAAGAAAATGCGGATAATCCGGAATATATCGCATCATTAGATAAGACGAAAAAATACTTCCAGTATGTATATGAAGATCCTATAGACGAAAACGGTCGAAACAAGGTCCTTCACGGTCATTTGCATCCGCGTTTTTGGAGTCAAGAAGCATTTGAGCAACTAATACATGATATAGCAGAATTGTCACCTTTTGCGGGGTTTTAATCGTCACTAGAGGAAAGACTATCTGTATCTCTTCGCTGAATAAATACACATCGGCCACACGGCCAGAAAAACTCCTAACCCTATACGAGAGATTGAAATGAGGTGAAGACATGACCACCACAAAAGCATGTCCGGTTTGTGGGAGCCAAGCAAATGCTCAGCAAAATTACGATTCTCTTTGTGCGTTCTATGTGTGTCCTGTCTGTGGTAGATATGAAATTACATATTCCAGCATAGAACTGATAAACGATCCCAAACTACAGTCATTTTTGTTTTATAATCGTTTTATGGATGACAGTATCACAGAGTACCGTTATCATACAACTCTCAGCAAAGAAAAATGTGATGAATATAAGAAAGACTTTGAAGAGGGCGATATTACACACGGGCATCCGGTTCATATGGATTCGGACATTATCGACAATTGGTATCCCAAATCCTTCGCGGAACGGGTCGACTATATTATTCTTTACCTATCGAAGCGAGCAAAACATATCGGTCAGCGCGTTACGTTGAAAGTTGAGGAGTTGTATGGCCTTTTATTCATTGACAGAAAAGAGATAGATGCGTTTTCTCGTAAAATGGAGCCGCGCCAGGACTTCATATGCTTGGACGAAGCTGGCTATATGTTGAATTTCTTAGTAGAAGAGGGCTTCATTACAACAGATGCAAAAGATGGCAGCATCCCTTCGCCTGTCAGTATCCTTCTGACACCCAAGGGATATGCAAGAGTAGACGCTCTACAAAAAGCCGTTTCCTGTGGCAGCAATGCTTTGGTGGCAATGAAGTTTGGCGACGAAACAAAGCCTCTCCGGGAGGCTATTCGTAAAGGAATTAAGGATGCACGGTACAATGCCATCTTTATCGATGAAGTCCAGCATAATGACTTTATCACGCCGGAACTGTTGAAGCATATCCGAGACAGCAAGTTTGTGGTGGTCGATTTGACTCACCAGAACAATGGAGCATATTTTGAAGAAGGTTATGCTATGGGGCTTGGGAAACCAGTGATCCAGTTGTGTAAAAGACATGTTCAGCTTCATTTTGATATCGCTCAAAAGAATACGATCATATGGGACACGGAAGAAGACATTCCGGATCGGCTAACCAATCGGATCAAAGCAACGATTGATTAACTGGGAAAAATAAAGGATGAAATGAGAAGGCCAGTGCAAAGAAGATCAGAGAAAAAAGGATGATCTACAAACCATCCAGTGGAATAGGGACAAAGTAATACCCACTGGCTTTGTATTGTCCCCACAGATGTGTAGGTATCATTTAGCTTGTCAGCCCCGATGCCCTGTATAGAGTGGGCTTCGGGGCTTCTGCCCCCCTCTCCGGGCGCAAAAAAACTCCCCCGGTTTCCCGGGGGAGCCCTCCGCGCATGCCGTGCCGGCTCAGTAGTAACCTGCACATAAGAGCAGGTGGGTCGCCTAAGTTCTGTTTCACTGCTTCCAACGTCCGGCGAAAGCCGGGAGGCCTGCAATCCGCAGATTCAAATCGGCATCCCTTATAAGAGATGTGGGTTTCATGAGCCGCAAGTCCATAGGGACAAACACGCGCACCGCAGAGCGTGTCTTTTCTTCAATCAGATTCTACGCGGGGGGATGTGGAAACAGAACCCCACGCTTATTTTTCCTCTTCCTCGTCCTCGTCGTCGAAGAGCAGGACCATGAAGTGCTCATACACGTCGTTGAGCTGATCCTCGTCGTCAATGGACTCAAACAGCTCGTCGCCGTTCTCGTCCTCCACGGAGCGCAGGATGATGATGCCGTAATCCGGGTCGTCCTCCTTCATGTCCGCGGGCAGGAAGGCCACGTAGGTCTCCCCGTTATAGGTCATCTCGTCCAGGACCTCCAGCTCGAACTCCTGGCCGTCGTCGTCCACGATGGTGATAAAATCGCTGCCGAAATCTTCGCTCATAATCGTTTCCTCCTGTTCAGGCTAATGCTATTGTACCCTATGCAGGCGGAGAAATCAAGGGCAACCGCGCAGAATTCGGAAAGAGCGGTAACGATTCGGTCCGAGCCGAATGATACGGGAAAATGTCCGATTATTGTCATTGCGAACCAGCCCGCAGGCTGGTGTGGCAATCCGCTCCTCTTTTTCAATCCGTCGGTGTAGCCGACGCCTTAATTTTTCTTTTTTCATTCTTCATTTTTCATTTCCCCGCCGTCCCGCGCCACCGTCCCGTCCCCCTCCGTAGGGGCGCTTCACGAAGCGCCCGCCGCACGTCCCTTGCCTCCCCCGTCGGGGGAATTGCGGCTTCGCGCTGCCGGTGGCAGAATAAGCGAAGCCGCAATTTCCGCAGCGGTCGGAAAAATGGAGCAAGCGAACGCGCGAACATTTTTCCGGGCACCGCAAGGCGGACGGTGGCATCCGCCGATCTCCCGCGAGGCGGATGACGGAGAGGTTGTTCCCCGCCGTCCCCCGCTGCAGGGGCCGTGGCTGCCGCCCGGCAGGCGCAGAAAAACGCGCGCTTTCGGCACGCTTGCCGGAAGCGGGACGATCCGAGGCCTATCCCGGCGGCCTGACGCCTCCGACGGCGGATCGCGCCCGCTGCCCGGCGCTTATTACGAGCCCAGATCCTCCAGCAGCTGCAGCAGCTCCTGGCGGCTGCGCACGGGCAGGCCCTCCTCGATCATGGCCCGGTCGGCCTTCCGCAGGCCCCGCAGCTCGATCCCGGTCCGCTCCGGCGAGCCCCGTCCGCCCTTTCCCGGATAGACGGTGACGTAGTCCCCGTCCTGCCGCAGCACGAATGCGGCCTTGTCCGCGTAGAGGGAGAATTTTTGATAGATCTCCTCCGGGAAATCCGGTCCCGGCGCGCTCTTCAGGCTGCGCACCGCCTCGGCCCCGGTGAACGCCGCCGCCCCCATCAGACACAGCAGCAGCGCGGTTTTCAGCTTCAGTCCCATACGCTTATCCCCCTTTTTCTGTTTCTTCCCGGCGCCCGCCCGGCGCTCAGATCCCGCCCCGGCTTCCGTTCCCGGCTTTCGCCTTGCCTTTCGTTTCCGGCATTCGCCTTGGCTTCCACTCCCGGTTTTCACCTTGGCGCCGGCTGCCGGCAAAAGCATCGCCGCCGCGTCAACCGGTCCTCGCGTCCATCCGTCGTCCGTTCCATCGTCCGTCTCCGGCCATGCGCCCCCGCCGGGCGCCGCCGCGACAACCGGCCCCAGCGCCTGCCCGCCGTTCGGCTCCGGTTTTTTCAGCTTTGGTGCTAGTATTCCGCAAATTGGGGAGAATATGTTTTGCCCCCGCACCCCGGGGCGTTTCTTAATTATTCTGAATAATTCACAAATTCTACACCTTGCATTGACAAGCTGTGATATAATAGCCAAGTATTATAATCACTGATTATACCCTCACGCCTCTTGCCCGGCCCGGAAAGCCCTTTTCCCGGCAGGAGAGGCTGCCTTCCCATTCGATCCTTCCCGCTCCATGTGGAATCGTCCCCGACCCGGCCGTCTCCCTTGCGAGCGTTCGGTCCTCCGCCTGTTGTATCAGCTCTCCGGAGACCTCGAATATCTCATGCCTGAAAGTGTTTTATTCCGTTCGCATTTACCGCCTTTGGAAAGGAGCCGACGATGGATATCTCCCTCACGAGTGCGGCTGTCCCACCAAGTGATTCCCAATTTCTGGAAAGGAGGAGAGCGCGTCCCATGACGAAACAGACCTCCCCCTCGAAAAAAAAGAAGAGCTCGCAATCAAAGAAGAAGCGAACCACCCCCCCCCAAAAGCGGTTCAGTCCGGTTCGCCTGTTCTTCAAAGCCCTGGGCCTGACCGTTGACGCTGCCACCTCGATTGTCAGCTCCGTCTTCAAAGTCGTCGGCACCGTCCTGCTGGTCCTGATGGTCTCCGGCCTCCTGTTTACCTGCATCTTCGCCTATTACGTCAAAAACAGTCTGACACCCAATATGGATATTTCCCTGGAAGACTTCCAGCTCAGCGAATCCAGCAAGATCTGGTATCAGAACGAGAACGGCGAATGGCAGGAGCTTGTCACCCTGGTTGGCCGCTATAAACGGATCTGGGTTGATTACGAGGACATTCCGCCTTACATGGAAAAGGCGCTGGTCGCCATCGAGGACAAGCGTTTCTATGATCACAACGGCGTTGACTGGTTCCGCACCTCCACTGCTTTTATCCGGATGTTCGCCCAGATGGAGACCGGCTACGGCGGCTCCACACTCACCCAGCAGCTCATCAAAAACCTGACTGGAAACGACGAAGTAACCGTCCAGCGCAAGCTGACGGAGATCTTTGGCGCTCTGGAGATGGAAAAGAAGTATGACAAAAAGGAGATCGTGGAGTGGTATCTCAACGCGGTCTACTTCGGAGAAGGCTGCTATGGTGTACAGGCTGCCGCTCAGACCTATTTCGGAAAAGATGTGTCGGATCTGAGCCTGGCGGAATGCGCGGCAATCGTTGGGATTACCAACAAGCCCACGTACTATGATCCCTTCTACAATAAGCAGAACAACAAGGATCGTCAGGAAACCATCCTGCGGGAAATGTATGAGCAGGAGTATATTGATTTTGAGACTTACAAATCTGCAGTCGCAGAAGAACTGGTCTTTGCCCACAGTCCCGAGGAGGATACCACCGCTGTAATTTATTCTTATTATGAAGAAGTCGTTATCAACGATGTGATCCACGACCTTATGGACGCCAAGGGAATCGGCCGCAACGCGGCAACGGCGCTTCTCTATAACGGCGGCTATCAGATCTACTGCTGCATCGATCCCAGAATCCAGAATATTGTGGATGCTGTGTACACGGATCCCAGCCAGATCCCGCATCCTGGCAACAATACAGACCAGCAGTTCCAAAGCGCTATTGTCATTATGGATCCTTACGACGGTCGTATTCTGGCGCTATCTGGCGGCGTAGGAGAGAAGACAAGCAATTTCCCCTTGAACAGAGCGGTTCCCGAATATGTCAACGGCTATGATTACGGCGGCGCTACGCGCCCGCCCGGTTCGTCCTTCAAGCCGGTCGCTTCCTATGGACCGGCGGTCGATCTGGGCCTTATTACTCCCCGAACCTACGTCAATGACTCCGCGATGATTCATCTGCGGGGGACGAGCTGGTACCCCCATAACGACAACTATCAGAACTATGGCATCATTACCATCGAACAGGGCTTGATGTGGTCGTTGAACACGGTGGCGGCGCAGATCGTGGATATCCTGCCGGGAGGACCGCAGACTTCCTATGATTATCTGACCCAGCGGCTGGGCGTGACAAGCCTGGTCAATGACGACATCTCCTATGCTCCGATGGCGCTGGGACAGCTGACCTACGGTATCTCCGTAAGAGAGCTTTGCCAGGCCTACTGCGCGTTCGTCAACGACGGCGTTTTCACCTACAGCAGGACCTATTCCATGGTGACTGACGCCAGAGGGAACGTGGTGCTGGACAATTCCCCGAAGACGATCCAGGCCTTCCAGCCCAACACGGCGTATACCATGACCTATATGCTGAAAAAGAACGTGGAGGAGGGCATTGCCAGCGAGGCAAGGCTATGGTCTATCCCGGTCGGTGGGAAGACGGGCACTTCGACGGATCAGAAAGACCGGTGGTTTGCGGGAGTGACACCGTACTATGTGGCGGTGGTCTGGACGGGATATGACATCCCGGAGAAGATCAGCATCAACGGAAACCCGGCGGCGAGGATCTGGCGGAATGTAATGGCCTCGGTGCTTGACGGATATGCCTGGAAGGACTTTACCTGGCCGTACCTGGGCGAGAATACCGGCGTGTTCGGCCTGAATGCTGATGACGAAGATCCGGGCGACGCGATTATCATTGACGACGACGACGGCAGTATCTCCGTAGATCCCGGCGGGTGGAGCGGATATGACGACGGCGGCGGCGGAGTTTATGTGGAGCCCGGAGACGACGGAGGCGGCGGCAGCGACGAAGGGACCATTATTTTCGGATAAGCCGGGGACCGGCGGACCGGACCGAACCGATTTTTCGGGGGGTCGGTTCAGACAAGTTTGAAATCAGCCGGCCGCTTTAACAAGTTAAAGCGGCCGGCGACGCCATTGCCAAAACCGAGAAAAAAGATTAAGAAAAAAGATCAAAAAAGATCAGGAAGAACAGGATCTTTGAAAAAAGATCAGAAAGAACAGGATCTTTGAAAGAAGATCAGGAAGAACAGGGGCTTTGAAAGAAGATCAGGAAGAACAGAGTCTCAGAAAAAGAGATCAGGAAGGATAACGGCTAAGAAAAAAGAGATCGAAAATAGAGACCAGGAGAAATAAAGACCAGGAGAAATAGAAAACGAGAAAGAAGCAAGCAGATCGAGATGCTCTTGAGGCCGGGAGAGGATCGAAAGCGACTAAAAACGAGAGCAGCAAAAGGGCGAGGTTGACGAAAAACCGCGAGAGTTGACATAAGAACGCGCTGGCGGAGCGGAAAACGGGGAGTTGGAAACAATTACCTTGTGGGGGATGGAGATGCATCCTTTTGCGTAAAATTTGCTTTTTTCCCGCTTTTTTACGGAAATTGGTCCAATAATCTGGCGGGAGCCCCCCACTTCGGACCGCTTTTCGGCGGAATTATGTTGACAAAAGAAGTTCATTGTGTTACATTTTGATTACATTACTGGAGGTGCTTTTCTTGGCAAAAACACTGGAGTATAAAGGACATCCTCTCCAAAGGAAGGACAACATCATCTATTACGGCAGCTTTGCGGATAAGTACATCATCCAGCTGCAGATCCTGGACACCAAAAAGGTGAAGGATCTTGACGTGGCGACCAAGGTTTCCGTCTCTCTTCAACTGACTGACCCGAGCATCAAGACCCGGGACAAGATCGTGAAGAAGAGCGAGAAAGACAGCCTCTACGCCGCCATCGATGTTGCCGCCGTGTGGCTTGAACGCGCACTGGCCTCCCGTTAAGGCGACGCCGCTCCCCTCCGCAGCGTCTGAGGGGAGGATCGCGTCCTGATCCCGCCGCCCTGAGCAAAAGCATCCGCAGGGTGTTTTGACGCTGCAGGACAGGGGGCGGCAGAAAGCAGAACCGCTTTGCGGGGACCTCATCCACCGCAAGCGGTCCCCCTTCCCCGTGCGCGGGGAAGGCAAGGGACGGGCGGCGGGCGCTTCGTGAAGCGCCCCTACGGCGGGGACGGATCGTTGTCGCAGAATGGCGGGCCGCCGAGGAGCCCGTGGCTGGGCCCCTACGGCGAAGGACGAGGGCGAGCGGGATGACGGGAACCGCCTTGCGGGGACCTCATCCACCGCAAGCGGTCCCCCTTCCCCGTGCGCGGGGAAGGCAAGGGACGGACGGCGGGCGCTTCGTGAAGCGCCCCTACGGCGGGGACGGATCGTTGTCGCAGAATGACGGGCCGCCGAGGAGCCCGTGGCTGGGCCCCTACGGCGAAGGACGAGGGCGAGCGGGATGACGGGAACCGCCTTGCGGGGACCTCATCCACCGCAAGCGGTCCCCCTTCCCCGTGCGCGGGGAAGGCAAGGGACGGGCGGC
>JAFWQQ010000011.1 GCA_017545165.1 Oscillospiraceae bacterium | reverse complement strand
TTGAAGAGCGCGGTAACCTTGTTTTGCCGAGCGGGGAAAGATACGGCTCTGTCCGGATCAGCGAGACTGACAGTGTTGGGCAGGAAGTGCTTCTCAGCAGTTTTCAGGAAATCTGAGGCAGGCGGATAACGTAAGTTTTGCTTCTGAGGCTCTTCAAATGTGGCAGCACCTGCTGCCAGAATAGGAACCAGGCGCTGCAAGGTTTTCTTGCTCCATCCCATAGGACGGGAGCTCAGCCTTGCAGAAAGGACATGACTGACGTGGGGTTCTGTACAGCCGCCGTTCAGAGAAGCCTCGTCACGTTTCGTGATGGTAATGGCATCAAAGTTGCTCAGCAGATAGTCCATATTTTCCCGAATCGTCTTTTCACGGTCAGGGTAGCGGCTTAACAATGTGTCACGAATGGAAACCAGTTGGTCACGGCTCCCCTCATCAAGAGCCTTGCGAATGTGGGATTCGTACTGGCTCCCGGCCAAACGGTCGATGCCGCTTAATGCCTGCTTGATCGCTTTGTTTTTGTGGTAGCGGTCAAGAACGAACCGGCAATTGGGTATGTACTCCAGCCCCTCTTTGATCCATGGCGCTCCATCGCCGTGAAGGTAGATCTTCGTGTTGCTCAGATCATAGCGCCGCTCCAGCTCGTCGCTGACCTCTTCCCACAAAGCAGAAGGTCTTTTCCCGTATTCACTGATGTGGAAGATGTTTTTGCATGTTCCTCGCTTTCCTTGATGCTCAACACTTTCATATACGCTGATCAACGGAACAATGGTGCTTTTTCCTGTCTGCAGATGCGCATGATCTTCGTCCGCGTCGATGTGCAGTTCCCGCACAGCTCGGTATTCCACCGGTTCCTGCCGCGGCCTGGCTGCACGGATCTTGTTCATCACCGTCTGCCGGGAGATCTGCTCGCCCGTCACATATGCACTTGCTTTCCCATACGACATCTCAAGGCTCGCTTCCACAAGCGCCAGGCCGACGCCGCTGCTGACGCGCTCATATGCTTCGATCCCCGCGATTCTGTCCACCGGATACTCATAGCCGCCGCTGGCTTTCCTGTAGTACGTTCGTTCGTACTCCAATCGTCCTAACTGCGTCAGGATCTCTCGCTTGTCTCCGCGCCGCTCCACCACAAGACCCGCTTGTTTCCGGCCCGCCTTGTCCTCCAGCAGCTCCCGATCACGCTTCTCATAATATGCGCGCAGCAGTTCCAGAACCGCCTCGGCGATCCGGCTCCCAAAGTACCTCTCGGCTGAGCCGACATCGGCTTCCCTGCCTGAGAAGAATTCTTTCATTTCCCTATTGAGTTTTTCCGTTACTTCGTTTATGATCTTTTCCACAGGGGACACCTCTTTCTTGTGGCTAATGGTTTGTGGTGAATTCATTAAACCACTTTGAGGTGCCCTCTGTCTTTATTTTTCCTACATCTATTTTACACTAAGCTTTTCCCCGTGTTGTTTCACGCTTTCCCCGTTGACCCCTTCGACAGATTGTGCTATCCTTAATATGAAGTAATATGTCCGGGAGGACTTGAACATGTACGAAACACTCAAGCAGCAGTTCCATTCCACCTTTGGCCGCGAAGCGGCCTATATCTTCTCCGCCCCCGGCCGCACAGAGCTGGGCGGCAACCACACGGACCATCAGCTGGGCCGGGTGCTGGCCGGCGCCGTCAGCGTGGACACCGTGGCGGCCGTCGCCCCCAACGGGGAGCGGCTGATCCGCGTCCTCAGCCAGGGCTATCCCCTCTGCACCGTGTCTCTGGACGAGCTGGAGGTCCGGCCGGAGGAATTCGGCAGCACCCTCAGCCTGATCCGGGGCGTGGCCGCCGCCATCGCCGCCGGGGGGCACAAGGTCTCCGGCTTCGACGCCTGCGTCAGCTCCCGGGTCCTGCCGGGAAGCGGCCTGTCCTCCTCCGCCGCCTTTGAGGTGCTGATCGGCACGATCATCAACCGGCTGGACGGCTGCGGGCTGGACGCCGTGCGCATCGCCCAGATCGGCCAGTATGCGGAGAACGTCTACTTCGGCAAGCCCTGCGGCCTGATGGACCAGATGGCCTCCTCCGTGGGCGGCATCGTGACCATCGACTTCGCCGATCAGGCCCACCCGGTGGTGGAGCCCCTGGCCTTCGACTTCGCCGCCTGCGGCCACGCGCTGTGCATCGTGAACTCCGGGGCCGACCACGCCGACCTGACCGACGAGTACGCCGCCATCCCCCGGGAGATGGGGGAGGTCTGCCGCGTCTTCGGCAAGGAGCATCTCCGGGAGGTGGACGAGGCGGAATTCTTCGCCCGTCTGCCCCAGGTCCGCGCCGCCGCCGGGGACCGGGCCGCGCTGCGGGCCATGCATATTTTTGACGACAACCGCCGGGTGGGCCAGCAGGTGGAGGCCCTGAAGGCCGGGGACTTCGCCCGCTTCCTGGCGCTGGTGAACGAATCCGGCCGCTCCAGCTGGCTGTACCTGCAGAACGTGGTGCCCACCGGCTCCACCCGCCATCAGGAGCTGGCCCTGAGCCTGGCCCTGGCCGCCCGTCTGCTTCGTGGCCGGGGCGCCTGCCGGGTCCACGGCGGCGGCTTTGCCGGCACCATCCAGGCCTTTGTGCCCCTGGATCTGCTGGACGAGTTCCGGGACGGCATGGAGGCCGTGCTGGGCAAGGGCAGCTGCCAGGTCCTGTCCATCCGCCCGGAGGGCGGCGTGCTGCTGGAGGAGGTGCGGGCATGAAAGGCTATATCGACGCGCTGGTGAATTACGCTCTGGAGCGGGGCCTGATCCAGGAGGGAGACGAGATCTGGGCCTACAACCGCCTGCTGGAGGTCCTGGGTCTGGACGAGGCCCAGGGCGAGCCCGTGGAGGCGGAGCTGGCGGAAATTCTGGACAAGCTCACCGACGACGCGGTGCGCCGGGGTCTCATCGACGACAATATCACCGCCCGGGATCTCTTCGACACCAGGCTCATGGGCGCCATCCTGCCCCCGCCCCACGAGGTCCGCGCCATCTTCGAGGGCCTGCGGGCGGACTATCCCGAGGCCGCCACGGACTGGTACTACCGCTTCAGCTGTGACTCCAACTACATCCGGCGGGACCGGATCCAAAAGGACCTGAAGTGGGTCTACCCCTGCGAGTACGGGGATCTGGACATCACCGTGAACCTCTCCAAGCCGGAGAAGGACCCCCGAGCCATCGCCGCGGCCAAGCTGGCCCCCCAGTCCGGCTACCCCAAGTGCCAGCTCTGCGCCGAGAACGAGGGCTACGCGGGCCGCATGAACCACCCGGCCCGGCAGAACCATCGGATCATCCCCCTCACCATCAACGGCTCCCCCTGGTACTGGCAGTATTCCCCCTATGTCTACTACAACGAGCACTGCATCGTCTTCAACGCCGAGCACACCCCCATGAAGATCGACAAGGCGGCTTTTCTCAAGCTCTTCGACTTTGTCACCCAATTCCCCCACTACTTCGTGGGCTCCAACGCGGACCTGCCCATCGTGGGCGGCTCCATCCTGAGCCACGACCACTTCCAGGGCGGGCGCTATGAGTTCGCCATGGCCAAGGCCCCGGTGGAGACGCCCGTGGCCTTCCGGGGCTATGAGGATGTGGAGGCGGGCCTGGTCAAGTGGCCCATGTCCGTGATCCGCCTCACCGGGCCGGACCGCTTCCGCCTGGCGGACCTGGCGGACCGGATCCTGGGCTGCTGGCGGGGCTACAGCGACGAAGCGGCCCTGATCTTTGCCGAAACCGAGGGCGAGCCCCACAATACCATCACCCCCATCGCCCGCCGCCGGGGCGAGAACTACCAGCTTGACCTGGTCCTGCGCAACAACCTGACCACCGAGGAATACCCCCTGGGCCTCTATCACCCCCACCAGAACCTGCACCACATCAAGAAGGAGAACATCGGCCTCATCGAGGTCATGGGTCTGGCCGTGCTGCCCAGCCGCCTGAAAACCGAGCTGGAGGAACTGCGCCGGGCCATCCTGGCCGGCGAGGACCTGCGCGCGAACCCCCTTACCGCCTCCCACGCGGACTGGGCCGAGGAGCTTCTGCGCCGCCATCGCTTCACCGAGGAAAACGCGGCGGAGATCCTGCGGCAGGAGGTGGGCGCGGTGTTCATGCAGGTGCTCACCGACGCAGGCGTCTACAAGCGGGACGAGGCCGGCAGGGCCGCCTTCCTGCGCTTCATCGCCGCCGTGAACCGCTGAGCGTTCAATGTTATGTAAACCATATTATGTTAACACAGGCCTCTTGCCCTTCGGCAAGAGGCCTGTGTCTTTTATGCTTTTGCTTGAAGCCCCCGGATGTGGCCGCCCGCCGCAGCCTTCCCCGCGCACGGGGAAGGTGGCATCCGCCGATCTCCCGCGAGGCAAATGACGGAGGGGTTGTTCCCCGCCGTCCCGCGTCAACGCCCCGTCCTCCGCCGTTGGGGCCCGGCAACGGGCGCCTCGCTGCCCTTTCGCGGCGGCCAATCTATGTTATGTAAACCTTCAATCGCAAATAAATGCCTCCTTGCCGATCAGCAGGGAGGCATGCGTATTATTCTTCGATCATCCTGATCTCTGTCTGAAAAAACCGCTCCTGAAAGCGGACCGCCTCGGCAATCTCTTCTCGCGTGAAATGCCGATCCTCCGGGGCGACCACCCACTTGTCCTCCACGTCGTCCAGGCGGCGGATCACCGCAATGACCCGGCCGGCAAAGCGCTTTACGGGCCGGTCGACGCCCAGGACATAGGCGTCCTGATCCTCGCCGTCCGGGGCCATGATGCCGGGGATAAAGCCGTAGTTTACCGGATAGATCAAGTCCGGGTACGCCGGGTGGGCGCTGCCGAGAGGGCGGTCCACCAGCACAGTCACCGCCGCGCCGATCACAGCCGCCTCTCCTCAAAGAGCTGCAGAGCCGCATTCACCTGCCGCTGGTTTTCCAGCAGGTGGCTCTTCTCCGGGTACCGCCGCACCACGTCCCTGAAGCGCTCCGCCTTTTCCGGCGTGCAGCAGTCCCAGAGGACCCAGCGGGCGAACTCCGCGTCCACTTTTTCCGGGCAGCCCCGGGCCATGTCCGGTCGGGATTGTCCCCGATTCTTCCGATAGCGCCGCAGGACCCTGGAAAAGCGGGTAAAGCGGTTGAAAAGCAGGATCCAGATCTGGTCCGCCTCCTCCAGCCGCCGGTCAAAGGAGAGCTTGCGGTAGTTCCCGTCGACGACCCAGGCGCTGTTGGCATCCAGGAAGTCCTGCACCATGGCCTGCTTCTCCTCCTCGGGCCGGATCTCCCAGCCCGGGAGAAACTGCACCGTGTCCAGGTGCAGCACGGGAGCCCCGGTGAGCTCCCCCAGCTTCCGGGCCAGGGTGGACTTGCCGGAGCCGGAAAAGCCGATCACCGCGATCTTCATGTCGTTTTCTCCAGAAGCGCGGCAGCCTGGCGCAGGCTGATCCCCTTTTCCCGGGCGATGCGGGCCAGGTCCTCGTATTCCGGCTTCTCCCGCCGGACGCCGAAGCCCTCGGCAGTCTTGACCCGCACCGGCCCGGCCTCGGTCTCCACCGTGCGGAGACTGCGGCGAAGGGTATAGCGCGGGCAGAGCGTCTCCCGGACGCCCAGGGTCCCGGTGTGCCGGAACAGGCAGCGCAGCAGCTCGTCCCGACGTTCTTGTTTACATAATACAGTTAACATAATTCCAGGCCGGTTCTTTTTCATGCCGATGGGCGCGGTGAACACGTCCAGGGCTCCGGCCTCAAAGAGCCGCTCCATGGCGAAGCCGATCTCCTCCGGGGTGCTGTCGTCCAGATTGCAGCGCAGCTCCAGCACGGTCTCCGCGCCGTCCTCCCCCTCGCCCAGGAAGGCCCTCAGGATGTTGGCGGTCCGGAAGTCCTTGGTCCCGGTGCCGATACCGGTCTTCTTCAGACGCATCTCCGGCAGCGGGCCGAAGGCGGAGGCAAAATGCCCCAGCAGGGCCGCACCGGTGGGGGTGCAGAGCTCGCCCCGCTCCTCACCTGCCCGGATCGGCAGGCCCCGCAGCAGGCGCTCGGTGGCGGGGGCGGGCACCGGCAGGACCCCGTGGGCGCATTTGACCGTGCCGCTGCCCACGGCGATCTCCGAACAGGAAATCTCGTCCGGCTGCAGCTCGTGGATCAGCCAGCACACCGCCAGCACGTCCGCCAGGGCGTCCAGGGAGCCCACTTCGTGCAGGTGGATGTTCTCCACCGGCTTTCCGTGGACCTCGCTCTCCGCCTCCGCGATGCGGCGGTAGACGGCCAGGGCGTCCGCCTTCACCGGCGCCGGGATTTCAAGGCCCTCGATCCGTTCCAGGATCTCCTTTACCGAGGTATGGGGGTGGGCATGGCCCTGTTCCGCGCCCTCTTCTTCCCCGTCCACGGCAACGCGGAAGTGGGTGCCGCGGATGCCCTGCTTTTCATCCGGCTCCGCCGTGACGCGGACCCGCTCCGGCAGGGCGGCGTTGAGCTTCGCCAGAAAGGCAGACGGGTCCGGGTGCAGCTCCAGCAGAGCCGCCGCCAGCATGTCCCCGGCAGCGCCCATGGCGCAGTCAAAATACAGGATCTTCACAGGCTCGTTCTCCTCCCCTCAGGATCGATGCGGATCTCCGCAAACAGCGGCTCCAGCCGCAGGCGGATCTGTTTTTCATGTTCATACGCAGCCGCCAGCTGCCCCGCCGGGAACTGCAGCAGGGCCTTCCCATCCGTCGTGCGCACCCGGAAATCCGAAAAGCCCAGGGAGAAGAGAAAATCCTCGCTCGCCTCCACGGCCCGCAGCGTTTCCGGGCGGATGGGCTCCCCGGTCTTCACCCGGGTGGCCAGGCAGGCGTAGGCGGGCTTGTCCCATGTGAAGAGCCCCGCCTCTTTGGAAAGCCGCCGGATCTCCGGCTTCGTCAGGCCGCAGAGCCGCAGAGGCGAGAGCACCCCAAGCTCCGAAAGCGCCCGCATCCCCGGCCGGTCTCCCGCCTCGTCCGAGGCGTTGGTGCCGTCCAGCAGTACCGGATAGCCGTCCTCCCGGGCAGCGTTCAAAACGGTTGACATAATTCCGATTTTGCAATAGTAGCAGCGCTCCGGGCCGTTGGCCCGCACCCGCTCGTCCGCCAGCGCGTCCGCCTGCAGAACAGTCGGTTCCGCCCACAGCTCCCGGCAGAGCCGCAGCGCGTCCTCATACTCAAAGCGGGGCTGAAAGGCGGTCTTCACATAGTAGGGCCACAGCTCCGCCCCGGCCCGCAGCCCGGCGTACAGCAGATAGGCCGAGTCCGCGCCGCCGGAAAAGGCCAGCGCCGCCCGCGGATGTTCGGTAAAGAATTCTTGCAGTGTCATCGTTATCCTAAAACCTAATCCAGATGGTTGATGACGCTGGCCAGGTAGCCCGCGCCGAAGCCGTTGTCGATGTTCACCACCGCCACGCCGCTGGCGCAGGAATTCAGCATGCTCAGCAGCGCCGCAACGCCCCCCAGGGAGGCCCCATAGCCCACGCTTGTGGGCACGGCGATCACCGGGCAGTCCGCCAAACCCCCGATCACCGAGGGCAGCGCCCCCTCCATGCCCGCCACGGCCACGATGACCCGGGCGCTCATGATCTCGTCCACATGGCTCAGAAGCCTATGGATGCCGGAGACCCCCACGTCGTAGAGCCGGGTCACCCGGTTGCCCAGGGCCTCGGCGGTGACGGCGGCCTCCTCCGCCACGGGGATATCGCTGGTGCCGCCGGTGGCCACAACCACGGTACCCTTGCCCGTGGGCTCCGGCGTCTTGCCGACGATGCCGGTCCGGGACCGGGGATCGAAGCGCAGGGGGAGCTCCTTTTCCACCAGCTCCGCCGCCGCTTCAGACATGCGGGTGACCAGCACGGTCTCCTGCCCCGTCTCCCGCATGGTCCTGGCGATACCCAGGATCTGCTCCGGCGTCTTTCCCTGGCCGTAGATGACCTCCGGCACGCCCTGGCGCAGGCCCCGGTGCAGGTCCACCTTGGCATAGCCCTCCAGCTCCCGGATGGGCGCGGTCTTCAGCCGCAGCACCGCATCCTCCACGGTCACGGTCCCTGCGGCCACGCCCTCCAGCAGGGCGGTGATCTCCTGTTTATCCATTCTGTTCCTCCCGGGTAAAGTCCCCGTGGACGCCGCCGGTCTTGGAGAGCAGGCGCAGATCCGTGATGACCATGTCCTTCTGCACGGCCTTGCACATGTCGTAGACCGTGAGCGCGGCGGTGGCGGCGGCGGTGAGGGCCTCCATCTCCACGCCGGTGCGCCCGTCGCAGGAGACGGCGGCGCGGATCTCCACGCTGCAGCGCTCCTCGTCCAGGCGCAGCTGCAGGTCCACCCCGTCGATGAGGATGGGGTGGCACATGGGGATCAGCTCCGGGGTGCGCTTGGCTCCCATGACCCCGGCCACCTGGGCCACGGTGAGCACGTCGCCCTTCTTCATGCCGCCGCTGTGGATCAGGTCAAAGGTCTCCCGGTTCACCAGGACCCGGGCTCCGGCCACGGCGGTGCGAACCGTGGGCGGCTTCTCCCCCACGTTCACCATCTTCGCCCGGCCCTCTTCGTTGAAATGGGTAAAATCCTTCATGGCGTCCTCCGTCCCGGGCAGAGCCTTCTCCGCCCGGAAAACTCATATTTCCACACTGTGAAAGTATAGCACAGCTTTTCCCGTTCTGCAATCGAGGAAAACGGATCCTGAGCCATCCCCCGGTGGAGTCCGGTCAAGCCGCGCAGGGAGCGATGCCCACATCGCGCCGCGGATCATGCACGCGGTGGCAAAGGCGGGCGACCAAAGGTCGCCCCTGCGGTATGGGACAGGCATCGGCGCAAGACGGACGGCGGTCCCCGTAGCGCCGAACATTGGTCGGCGAAATCCGCCCAGAGCCGCCGAGCGATGCTCGGCGCTACGAGGCGCGGAGCGTATTTGGCGGGCGCGGTACGGGACGGAGGACCCCTTCCGTCATCCGCCTCGCGGGGGATCGGCGGATGACACCGTCCGCCTTGCGGTGCCCGGAAAAATGTTCGCGTGTTCACTTGCTCCATTTTTCCGACCGCTGCGGAAATTCCGGCTTCGCTTTTTCTGCCGCCGGCAGCGCGAAGCCGCAATTCCCCCTAAGGGGGAGGCAAGAGAGCGGGCGACCAAAGGTCGCCCCTACGGGCGCGGGGAAGCCTCGAAAGGCGAAAAAAAGACAGGCGCCCACGTCGCGCCTGTCATTTCTCCTGCCCCTGTTGGGCCGTATAATAATAGTTCACCAGAAGGTCCACGCAGGCCCCATAGCTTTTCAGCCCCAGGTCCTGGTCATAGCTCTTCAGAAAGCCCTCATACACCGAGTTGGAGACCTCCTGGACCGGCGTCTCAAACTGCTGCCAGTAGGCCCGGTTAGCGGCGAAATCCCGCCTTACGTCCTCGCTCAGGCCGCCGTACACCTGCTCCCAGCCCGCTCTGTCGGCCTTGTAGAGGGCGTTGCCCAGGTGGGTGTAGGCCAGCAGCGCCGCGGAATACACATACTCCGCATCCCCATAGTCCAGGCAGGCCAGCACCGCCACGAAATTCGCCTCCTGCTCCTTGGCCACGCCCCGCTGGTGGGCCAGCTCATGGGCCACGGTGGCGGGCAGCAGGCAGGGCGGAAAGTCCATGTTCACGTTGGCCTCGGCGCTGAAGGGGAAGAAAAAGCCGGTGAAATCCACATAGCTCATCACCCGGGAGCAGAGGATCCCCTTGGCGTGGACCGCCGGCCCCTCCAGGCAGGGGAAGCGCCGCTCCAGCTCCCGGTAGACCTCCGGGGAGCGCTCCAGCACCGCCCGCCGGTCCAGGGCGCAGACGCCGCTCTCGTCCCGGGGCACCTGGTCGGCGTATTCATTGGCCAGCTCCGCGTACCAGGCTGTGACCTCCGCCAGCTGCTCGGTGGAGATCTTCTCCTTTTTCAGGCCGCTTTTGGCCATGAAATCGTCCCCGTAATAGTACACGCCCCAGAGCAGGCAGAAGCCCCCATAGATCAGCGCCCCGGCAGTCAGCAGAGTGATAAAGGTTATGTAAACCTGTTTTCCCCAGGTCTTTCGCCGGATCATGCGGATCAAAGAAAATATTATGTAAACCAGAACGCCGATCACCGCCAGGGCGATCAGCAGCTCCGCCACAGAGAAGGGCAGCGGATCGTACAGGCGGCTGAGGAAGCGGTGGATCGGGCGCACAAAACCCTCGGACAGGGCCCGGTTCAGGGCGTAGTCCTTCCGGGCGGCCAGGTGTCCGGCGACCAGCAGGCAGCCCAGAAGCAGCAGCGCATGCCGCAGCGGGCAGAGCTTCCAGATGGCGGCAAAGCCGCGTTTTTTCTTCGTCACGTTTTTCATGACTGTATTCTACACCCTTCCCCGCCGCCGCGCAACAGGAACATACTGGAGACCGGCTCCGCCGCGGGCAGACAGGTCCCGGAGGAGGACGCAAGGTCCCGGAAAACGCGGAAAACCCCGACTCGAAGGTCGGGGTTTTCGGCTTGTCTGCTATTACTGGGCGTTCTTCGCCAGGTCGCACAGGGCGGTGAAGGCGGCAGGATCGTGGATCGCAGTCTCGGAGAGCATCTTGCGGTTCATCTCGATACCGGCCAGCTTCAGGCCGTGCATGAACTTGGAGTAGTTCAGGCCGTTCATCTTGCAGCCCGCGCTGATGCGGGTGATCCAGAGCTGACGGAAGTCTCTCTTCTTCTGCTTGCGGCCGACGTAAGCGTAGCGGCCGGACTTCATCATCTGCTCCTGAGCCATCTTATAGTGACGGGACTTGTTGCCCCAGTAACCCTTTGCCAGGCCAAGCACCTTGTTTCTGTGCTTGCGGGTCATCATTGCGCCTTTAACTCTAGCCATTGATTGTTCCTCCTATTTCGCGTCTGCCCTTATTTGTAAGGGATCATTTTCTTGATGGTGGCTGCATTGGTCTCGTCGGCGTAGGTCTCGGAGCGCAGACGACGGCAGCGCTTGGTGTCCTTCTTGGTGAGGATATGGCTCTTAAAAGCGTGGGCGCGCTTTACCTTGCCGGTTTTGGTGAGACTGAATCTCTTCTTGGCACCGCTGTGGGTCTTCAGTTTGGGCATGACTTTCTTCTCCTTCCGTGTGTTAGCCCTCGACGGTCTCGGTCTTGGGCGCTTTGGGTTTGGCCGGCTTCTTGGCCGGTGTAACGGGCTTGGGGGACAGGAACATGGACATATTCCGGCCCTCCAGCTTGGGGGCTTTGTCCATATTGGCGATTTCCGCGCACTGGGCCGCGAAGTCCTTCAGCAGCGTGGTGCCGATCTCGGTATGCGCCATCTCGCGGCCGCGGAAGCGCACGGAGACCTTGACCCGGTCGCCGTCCGCCAGGAACTTCTGGGCGTTTTTCAGCTTGGTGTTGAAGTCGTTGGTGTCGATGCCCGGGGACATGCGGATCTCTTTGACTTCCACGATGCGCTGATTCTTCTTGGCCTCTTTCTCCTTCTTGGTCTGCTCGAAACGGTACTTGCCGTAATCCATGATGCGGCAGACGGGAGGATTGGAGCCCGGAGCGATCTTGACCAGATCCAGTTCCTTCTCTTCCGCGATCCTGAGCGCCTCGGCTGCGGACATAATGCCCAGCTGCTCGCCCTGATCTCCAATCAGGCGGACTTCCTTGTCATTGATCTCTTCGTTGATTTGATGAACAGCGTTTGCGATGGGAAACACCTCCGAAAAATAAAAAGACGCGGATGCACAGCACCCACGCATAAAAACAGCGTACTCCCCCCAGGGGGACGCGGCTTCTATTGACCGCGGCTGGCTCATTGGCCGCCGGGTGAGGACGGGGATGCCGTACCTGCTTTGTTTTAGCTTTGATAATATACCAGCTGTTTTCCCCTTTGTCAAGGGCTTTCTTCACATTTTTATGCGGTTTTTATCGGAATATTCCCGCTTTCCCAAAACAGGCGGGAGGGACAAGTCCCTCCCGCCGCAGACTGTAGGCAACCCCCCAGGACAGCGTGTCGACACGCATGGGGGGATTGTGAAGGGGGGAGGGTATGCCCCCCTTCACGTTCAATCTTGCAAAAATGGAAACTTTTTCGGAAGTTTCCATTTTTGCCTCTCAAGCTGTCGACACTTTGTCGACAGCTTGAGGCGGGAGGGACTTGTCCCTCCCGCCGTATCTGTCTCTATCCCGCTTTATACTATTATCTAATAGAAACTAGACAATCTTTGCGGCTGGATTTGCGCCATGCTTCGTTATCGTCCTTGGCAATACACAAAGTATTCCCTGCGGACGATGCCTCGCCTGACACAAAT
>JAFWQQ010000010.1 GCA_017545165.1 Oscillospiraceae bacterium | reverse complement strand
TATAGTTTGTTCTTAATCTAATTAAAATTTATTTTAATTTTTCATAATGTTATATATATCTTTTGCATTATTTCCTCTTTCAATACATTTAAAAGTCATATTAAATGGTTTCTCATATTCTTTACAAAAAATAATCCCTGCATTGTATGCAGCATCTTCTGTATCAACTAAAGAATTTTCTTTTTTCCAGTTATTATAAACAGTTTTGTAGCCATTATCTAATTCATAAATTATTAATTTTGATTCAGCAGAACATGCTTGTTCAAAATTAATAAATTCTGTATTTCCTGTTTCTTTAAGGTAATAATTAACTAAATTAAGGGTTCTATCTCCAGTCCATTGTACACAACCTAATCCAAATTTTCCTTCATTCCATCCTTTTGCCTCAAGCTCTTCTAAAATGGATTTTATTTCAAAAAGTGATATTTCAAATATAAATTTGCCAGAATATTTTGTAAGATAATCATAATTATCATTCATATATTTTAGATTTTTTGTTAAAGTGGAAGGATCTTTTCTAGCTGAACTTTCAAATTTACCTATTTGTCCTTCTCCAAAAATATTTCCCAATATTCCAGAAGTAAAAGCTAGTTCATATCCATAATTAAGTAGAACAGAGGCCATAATTACCAATGTTTCCTTTTTTGAATTAAATTTTCCTATGTTTTTTTCCAAATTTTGTATCATATTATTTATTTTTGATTGACTATATATTGTTTGAAAAGGAGTAATTGTATTATTAGTATTTATTTTTTCTGTTTCTGTTTCTTTAATTTCATTTTGAGTTTTTGGTTCTTCAAATGATTTAGATTTAATTAAAATTCCTTCTTTCAATTTATTTAATAATTCAGTATTTTGTTCTCCAGTTCCAGAATAATCAGAAATTCCATTTAATTCTGCAATAATTTTCCTTTTAGAGTAACTTGAATCTTCTCCAATACTTTTAAGTGCATCTACTAAAGAAATATAGGAACTATCACAAGCAGGATAATATATAATACTTGGTTCTGAAGTTGTTTTTTCTGATAAGTTTTCTGTTGGACTATCATTATTTTTTTCAGTTAAATTTGATGTTTCCAATGTTGTAGTTTGATTTTCATTTTTATTTTCAGTAGTAATTGTAGTTTCTAGAGTTGTCGGTTCTAAGGTTGGCTTATCAGTTTCTTGTATAAATGAAGTATTCAAATCTATTATGTTAGTTGTTATATCTATTGTAGGAACAGTTGTGTTATTAGATTCTGGTGATATATTATTTTCTATTACATTTTTGTATACTGTATATAATATAGAAGTAGTTGCCATTACAATTGTCATTATCAATGATAATAGAAAGACATTCATATTTTATCGTTTTATATTTATTTTTTTAAAAAATCTACTTTTATCGTCCCATTATCATCAGACATTATCACCGGCTCATTTCCGCAATACGCAAACATATTGGCTCCCAGAATCCCCTGACCCGTACTCGCAAATGCGTCCGCGTTGATGAACCGCCCGATCTCCGGATCATAGTACCTGCTCTGCAGATAATAGAGTCCCGTCTCTTGGGCACAGCAGGAACCAGGAAATCAAAATCGGGCCTTTTTGTGGGTGCTTTCAGCGGTAGTGTGACCCCGATCCGGGCGTCAATTCGCCCAGATCGGGGAAGCTTCAGGGCTTGGTTTTTGCAGCCTTTTTAGGGGCTTTCCCCTTCAATTTTTCGCATGAACCTTCGCCTTGCCCTTACGAAGGGTTTTCTTGCTTGTGAACGAGGATCGTGATGAACAAGACCAGTACGTGCCAAAAAACATCAAGCAGAGGGAGAAGAAAACTCTCCTCAAGCAGCAAGCCGCAAACCACGGCGGAAGGGATGGCTGCGATGCAATAAGCAATCATCGAAAGACGAAAGCGATACGCTCTTTGCCAGTTCACAGCAAAGATGCAGATAAGATTCCCCAGCAAGGCGACGGCAAAAAGCCCATAAAACACAAGCTCAAATGTACTGATCGGCTCACGGGTTCCCCATATTTCATAGAAAATACGCGTTTCTTGAAGAAAGACGATCAACAATAGATGAAACAGCCCCAAATAGACAGCGCTCGCAATGCACGCTACGTTCAGCTTTTTCATAGTATTATCTCCCTCTTAAGTAGCAATCCTGCGATAGGTGTTCACATTCCCCACTAGGGTAAAAAGCCCGCCGGGCCGCCCGGGAGCCCGCGGCCGGGCCCCGGCTTCTTGCAAAAACACCTTATGCAGCGCGGCCTTGTCTGTGCTGTTTTCTCAGCGCTGATCCTCCGGGATGGCGGTGACGAAATAGAGGATGTCGCTCACCGGTCTCTCCTTGCCGAAGTCCATGTAGTTATAGGCCTGACCCCGGAAGACCACCTCCTCGGTCTGGCCCCCGTCCAGGCAATAGGCGGTGATCACCGGCTTCTGGGCGAAGTGCTCGGCGAACTGATTCACCGTCCAGCGGGCGGCCTGATCTCCGTGGTTCAGAGACATGTAGAGATAGTGGCAGGGCCCCATCTGGCCGATGCCCGCCCGGGAATAGCCCTGGTTCACCTCGCCCACCGGGTACCAGCTGCAGCTGAGGGGCTCGCCGTCCTCGATGAGCACCGGGCCGAAGGCGATGGAGAAGAGCACGTCGTTTTCCTGCATGAACTGCCGGATGCTCTCCTCGGTGTTCTCCTCGCCCAGGCGCTTGTAGAGGAAGTCCCCGCTGCCGTTGATGAAGAGGGTCTCCACGCAGTTGTAAAGCTTGTAGGAGCCGGTGTAGGTGCCCATCTTCATGCGGTAGAGCTCCCGGTTCCACGCCACGATCCCCACGTCCCGGAAGCGGTAGAAGTCGGCGTTCATGGCCACCACCGCGTTGGTCTGCTGGGCCAGATAGGTGGCGAAGTACTGGTTGCCGGCGTCAAAACGGTCGTCGGCGAACTTCCGGCGCATCTGGCTGGGATCGGCGATCTTCACCTCGGTGAAGGTGCAGCACATGCCGTCCATGTTCTCCTTCCACAGCAGCACCAGGATCGTGTCGTCCAGATAATACTCGATATTTTTGCTGTAGATGCCCCGGTAGAATTTCACCGTGGGATCGTAAGCCACCGTCTCGTCCTCTCCCAGCAGCCCCCGATCCCTGGCCTCCTGGATCACCTCCAGCAGCTTCTCCGGCTCATCCATGCTGATCACGCCGTAGCAGCTCTCATCCGGCCTGGGACCGGCGTTGGCCTCCTCCGGGATGGTGTAGTGGATGGGCTCCGGCGTCGGCTCGGGCGTGGGCTCGGGCGTGGGCTCCGGCGTCGGTTCCAGCGTGGGTTCCGGTGTCGGCTCGGGCGTCGGTTCCGCTGTCGGCTGCGTCGAAAGCTCCGTCAGCAGCCCCGGGGCAGGCTCCTCCGCGGGCTCGTTTTCCGGCTCCGCGCTCGTCTGAACGCTCTGGAGCAGGCCCGGCTCCTCTCCCTCCGGCACATCTCCCCCGGTCAGGGTCCGGCTGGCCGCCAGCCAGACCAGCCCCAGAGATACCAGCAGGCCCAGCACGGCCCCCGTCAGCTCCAGGCGCCGGCGAAGGGCCTTCTTTTTCTTCCG
Source organism: Oscillospiraceae bacterium (assembly GCA_017545165.1). GTDB lineage: Bacteria > Bacillota > Clostridia > Oscillospirales > Oscillospiraceae > Limivicinus. The sequence goes on along the minus strand of JAFWQQ010000010.1, from coordinate 24,293 downwards.
TCTGCGATTTTTCTGCTGCATGATTCTCCTCCGAATGTGATTCTTTCTGGATTTCCCTTCCGTTATAAAAGAAAAGCCCCGAAAATGCAAGTCCTTTTCGTGGACAGCGGCGGGAGGATATGCTATAAAGGGAGAGAGAAACCGGCTTCTCCGGGACCGCCGCGTCCCGTTTTTCGCCCTGAGGCCGGGAGGCCTTATCCCACCCAGGAGGAATGCATGAAAAAGCTCTTGATCGCATCTTTGACCTTTGCCCTGCTGCTGAGCCTCGCCGCCTGCAGCTTTGTGAGCCCCGCTCCCGCCCCGGAGAGCGATCCCCGCCCGGAGGCCTCTTCCCCTCCAGTGCCCACGGCCACGCCGACCCCGGCCCTCGAACCAACGCCGACTCCCGCGCCCACGCCGGCTCCGACTCCTGAACCCGCGCCGGCTCCGGCCCCCGCGGCCACCCCCAGTCCGGCCCCGGAAAACGACTGGAGCTGGTGGAGCGGCAAATGGTATGGCTGGGGCGTCTTCGCCTCCGCCGAGGGGAGCTTCGCCGGCCAGGCAGGCCAGACCTGGGACGTGGTGGCGGAGATCGAGGTCCTGGGGGATTCCGGGCTTTTGCGCATCTGGGACATCAGTGATTTCTCGGAGCCGGATCTGCGCGCCGCGGTCCGCTTTGAGCCGGGGCTCACGGAGCAGGGCCGGATGGTCTGCGAATCCTTCGGCTATCTGGGCCAGGTCTACCCCCGCGGGGCCTGGATCTGCGACCCGGGCGAGACGGCGGAGGGCCGGCTGGAGCACACCTTCACCCTCTCCTTCACCTACTATGACGCGGAGGGCAGCGGCAATCAGCTGCGGCTGTTTTACATCCTGCGGCCCTGGGGCCGGCTCTGGGACGATGTGTCGGCGGCGGACACCTCCGATATGATCTATCCCCGGGATATGATGCCCCAGCACTACGAGGACTGGTACCTGCCTCAGCTGGAGCAGGCGTCCTGAACCGAAAAGAGGATCCATACGGAAATGCCTGTTTTCCGATCTTGATTCTTTTTTCCTCTCATGCTACACTCTTGACAGATATCGCTCGAACACGGGATCGATCCCGCGGCAGAGCGCAGCCCCCTGAAAAAGGCAAAAACCGGGAGGAGAACCGATGAACAAGACCCTTTGGAAGCAGCCCTTTGCCGGGCGCTTTGAAAGCCGCGAGCAGGAGCTGAAGGAGCTGTTTTTCTCGCTGTACCCCAACGACGAGCAGGCGTTTTCCTATTTTGCGGACATGCTCTACCGCAACTGGCAGGAGCGTCCCCGTCCCCTGCTGGACCTGGACCTGCAGCGGGAAGCCCGGCCCTCCTGGTACAAGGGCCACGACCTGGTGGGGATGCTGCTGTACGTCAAAGCCTTTGCCGGGACCCTGCAGGGCGTGCGGGGGAAGCTGGACTACCTGCAGGAGGCCGGCGTCAACTACCTGCACCTGATGCCCCTGCTGGAGAGCCCCGAAGGCCGGAGCGACGGGGGCTATGCCGTCTCCGACTTCCGGAAGGTCCAGCCGGAGCTGGGCAGCATGGAGGATCTGGCCGCCCTGGCGGCGGACTGCCACAGCCGGGGCATGGCGCTGTGTCTGGACTTCGTGATGAACCACACCAGCGAGGATCACGAGTGGGCCCGCCGGGCCAAGGCCGGGGAGCGGGCGTACCAGGAGCGCTATTTCTTCTATGACGACTGGGAGATCCCCATCCGCTTCGAGCGCACGGTGCCCCAGGTTTTCCCCACCACCGCCCCGGGCAACTTCACCTGGAACCAGGAGGCGGGCAAGGTGGTGATGACCACCTTCTACCCCTATCAGTGGGACCTGAACTACTGCAACCCCGTGGTCTTCAACGACATGACCGAGAACATGCTCTACCTCTGCAACCGGGGTGTGGACGTGATCCGGCTGGACGCGGTGCCCTACATCTGGAAGGAGCTGGGCACCAACTGCCGCAACCTCCCCCAGGTCCACAGTCTGGTGCGCCTGATGCGCATGGCCTGCGAGATCGTCTGTCCCGGCACCCTGCTGCTGGGCGAGGTGGTGATGGAGCCCAGCAAGGTGGTGCCCTACTTCGGCACGGTGGACAAGCCCGAGTGTCACCTGCTCTACAACGTGACCACCATGGCCACCACCTGGCACACCGTGGCCACCAAGGACGTGCGCCTGCTGCGCCACCAGCTGGGTCAGGTCTTCGTCCTGCCCAAGGAGTACGGCTTCCTCAACTATCTCCGCTGCCATGACGACATCGGCTGGGGCCTGGATTACGGCTTCCTGCGCTGGTTCGGCATGGAAGAGGTGCCCCACAAGAAATTCCTCAACGACTATCTCACCGGCCTGTGGCTGGGCAGTCCCGCCCGGGGCGAGCTCTACAACAACGATCCCCGGCTGGGGGACGCCCGGCTCTGCGGCACCACCGCCTCCCTCTGCGGGGTGGAGCTGGCCCGGGAGCGGGACAATGCCGCCATGCTGGACTGGGCCCTGCGGCTGGACGAGATGCTTCACGCCTACATGTTCACCCTCAGCGGCCTGCCCGTGCTCTACAGCGGGGACGAGATCGCCCGCCTGAACGACTACACTTATCACGACGATCCCAACAAGGCGGTGGACAGTCGCTGGCTCCACCGGGGGGACATGGACTGGGAGGCCGCCGAGAAGCGGAACGATCCCGAGACCCCGGAGGGCCGGATCTTCCAGGCCCTGCGGCGGCTGGAAAAGCTGCGGGCGGAGCACCGGGTCTTTGACGGGATGGCGGACACCTGGATCGTGAACACCGCCAACGACAGTGTCCTGGGCGTCGGCCGCTATTACAAGGGCGAAAAGCTGGTGGCCCTCTTCAACTTCGGCGAGGGTCCCGCCCGGATCCATCTGGACGAGCTGGGAAGCTACGTCGATCTCATCAGCGGCGAGGATGTGGACAAGCATGCCGTGGATCTGCCCTCCGGCGGCTTCCGCTGGCTGCTGTGCGACTTCTCAAAGGAGTGGCAGGGCTGAGAACGCAGCTCTGAAAAGATAGGAACAAAGACGAGCCGGTGCAGGAGAAGGCCGACTCGACCATCATCTCCATCAGTCAGATGCCGAGAAGAAAGCTGGCGCGCACCACAGACGGGCTGGAAATGACCGAGCGCGGTCTTCTGGCCGTAGACGAGAATTATATGACGACCCGGCCCGGCGTTTTCGGCGCAGGCGACGTAGTGACGGGAGCAAAAACCGTCGTCCATGCCGTGGATGGGGCCAAGAAAGCCTCCGAGGCCATGATCCGGTACATGGAGCAGACCGAGACCTGACCCGGCGCAGAAGGAGAGAAGCATGAACAGCAAGCTGATTTTTCTGGATATCGACGGTACTTTGACCTCCCCGGGCAGCAACGAGCCGCCGGAGAGCGCCCTGGAGGCGATCCGCGCCGCTCAAAAGGCGGGACACAAGGTTTTTCTCTGTTCCGGGCGCAACTTCGACATGCTCAAGCCCCTGCTGCGCTTTGATTTTGACGGCGCGGTGGCCAGCGGCGGCGGCTACGTCTTTGCCGGGGACCGGGTGCTCTACGACTGCCCCATGACCGAGGAGCAGAAGGACAAGGCCCTGCGGCTCTTTGCCGAGGGCGGGGTCCTGCGCACCATCGAGGCCAAGGACGCCAGCTGGTGCGACGAGGGCATGGGCGAGTTCCTGCAGCAGAGCTCCGGCGGCAACAGCGAGCTGCTGCGCTGGCGGGAGGCCCTGGAAAAGGACCTGGGCATCCGGCCCATGCAGGAGTACGACGGGCGGCCCATCTACAAGGTGGTCTTCATGTGCTCCCGGCCCGAGCAGCTCGAACCGGCCATCCGGGAGCTGGAGGGAGAGTTCTATTTCCTGGTCCAGGACCTGGCCGGCGCCAACTGCCTCAACGGCGAGCTGATCAACCGGCAGTTCGACAAGGGAAGCGGCATCCGTCGGGTCTGCGAGGCTCTGGGATACGCCCTGGAGGACACCATTGGCTTCGGCGACAGCATGAACGACCTGGAGATGATCCAGACCGTCGGGACCAGCGTCTGCATGGCAAACGGCAGCCCCAATCTGAAAAAGCAGAGCGACCTGGTCTGCCCCTCCGTGGAGGAGGACGGCCTGGCCTGGGCCTTTCGCAGGCTCGGTTTGGTAGAAAGCGCCAAAAATCCCGCCTGATTTTTTACCGATCGGAGACTGTCAATTCTTTACTTTGCCTCGGTTTTCATGTAAAATTATTTTATTAATGCGGTTTCCCGGAAGCACTCCCGTGCCTGGGCGCGTCCCCGCGGGGGCCGCAGTATGGAAAAGGAGAAATGCATATGGCGCTTGACTACCGCAAATGTGCTGAGGAGATCTTTTCCCACCTGGGCGGAAAAGAGAACATCATCAGCGCGGCACACTGTGCCACCCGCCTCCGCCTCGTCATCGCCGACAACAGCAAGCTGGACATCAAGGCTCTGGAAGACGTGGAAGGCGTCAAGGGCCTGTTCGATTCCAACGGCCAGCTTCAGCTCATCATCGGCACCGGCACCGTCAACAAGGTCTATGACGAGTTCCTGGCCGTCACCGGTCTCACCGCCGCCTCCAAGGCGGACGTGAAGGCCGCTGCAGCCTCCCGCATGCCCCTTTGGAAAAAGATCCTGAAAACCCCTGGCGACGTGTTTGTGCCCATTCTGCCCGCCATCGTGGCCTCGGGCCTGATGATGGGCCTGGTGGAAGCCATCCCCAAATTCGTAGACGGCTTTGAGAACACCGGCTGGTTCGGATTCCTGGATCTGGTCGCCAACACCGCCTTTGCCCTGCTGCCCGTGCTGGTGGCCATCTCCGCCGCCCGGGTCTTCGGCGGGAACATCTTCCTGGGCGCCGTCATCGGTCTGATGATGGTTCACCCGGCGCTGATGAACGCCTGGACCGTCACTCCCACGAATCAGCCCCCTGTATGGGACATGGGCTTCTTTACCATCTCCCAGGTAGGCTATCAGGGACACGTTATCCCGGTCATCCTGGCGGTACTGCTTATGAGCACCATAGAAAAATGGCTGCATAAGCACGTGCCGGAAATGATCGACCTGTTTGTAACTCCGCTCTGCACCGTTCTGATCACGGCCTTCGCCACCTTCACCATCATCGGCCCGGTGTTCTCCATCTTCGAGAACTGGGTACTGGCCGGCGCCAAGTGGCTGATAACCGTCGGCTACGGTATCGGCGCCGCCATCATGGGCGCCATCTACCCGCTCACCGTGGTCATGGGCCTGCACCACATGTACAACGTCATTGAGGCCGGCATGATCTCCGCCACCGGCGTCAACTCCTGGATGCCCATCGCCTCCGCGGCCAACTTCGCCCAGTTCGGCGCCTGCTTGGCTGTGGCCATCAAGGTGCATAACCAGAAGACCAAGTCCGTGGCGCTGCCCTCCTCCCTCTCCGCCTCTCTGGGCATCACCGAGCCGGCGATCTTCGGTATCAACTTCCGCTTCATGAAGCCCTTTGTGGCCGGCATGATCGGCGGCGCGGTCGGTTCTCTCTTCGCCTCCTGGATGCATGGGACGAACATGGCCGGCGAGACCGTCTCCTTCGGCGCCACCACCTACGGCGTCACAGGCATCCCCGGCATCCCCGCCGTGAACAACGTCCCCATGTACCTGGTGGAGCTGCTCATCGCCTCCGGCATCGCCTTTCTCATCACCTGGGTCATCTGGAAGGAGGACGCTCCGGCCAAGAAGGAGGCCCCCGCTCCCGTGGAAGAGCTTCCCGCCGAGCCCATGCCCTCCGTCATCCGCTGCGCCGCCGGCGAGATCCTGCAGCCCTGCAAGGGCCAGGTCATCGACCGGGAGCAGATCCCTGACGAGACCTTTGCCGCCGGCATCCTGGGCGAAGGAATCGGCGTGGTGCCCGAGGACGGCATCGTGATCGCGCCCTTTGACGGGACCGTCACCTCCGTGTTCGACACCAGGCACGCCGTGACCCTGGAGAAGGACGGCATGGAGGTGCTGATCCACATCGGCGTCAACACCGTGAACATGCAGGGCGAGGGCTTCACCGCCTTCGTCGAGGAGGGGGCCGAGGTCAAGGCCGGCCAGAGGCTTCTGGGCTTTGACCGGGAGGCCATCAAGAACGCGGGCTACAACGACACCGTGGTCATGCTCCTCACCAACTCCGACGACCTGGAGGGCGTCGAGTGCGGCTTGAAATAATCAATTAACATACGGAGGTAAACAACATGAAGACTTTCGAGTACACCATCACCGATCCCGTGGGCATCCACGCCCGTCCCGCCGGCCTGCTGGTCAAGGAGATCAAGAGCCACGCCGGCTCCGCCGTCACCATCACCAAGGGCGAGAAGAGCGTCAACGCCCTCAAGCTCATGGCCCTGATGCAGATGGGCATCAAGCAGGGCGAGACCATCACCGTCAGCGTCGAGGGCGGAGATGAGGCCGCCACCGCCGCCGCCATCGAGGCTTTCCTGAAGGCCAACCTGTAAAAAAGCGAAGCGAACAACGGCTGCCCCTGCGACAGCCGTTGTTCTTTCTCATGAAAGGAGCTTGACCCTATGATCACCATTCAAGGCAAGGGCGTTTCCACCGGCGTGGCCGCGGGACCCCTCTATTTCTATCAGAGAGCCAAGGGCGCCTTCACCCGCCATGAGGTGGAGGACCGGGAGGCCGAATGGCTGCGCTTCAAGGAGGCCCAGGCCAAGGCCATCGAGCAGCTGGGCGAGCTGGCGGAGAAGGCCCGGGCCGAGGCCGGGGACGAGGCAGCCATGCTTTTCGAGACCCACCAGATGATGTGCGAGGACCTGGACTATGAGGAGGCCATCGAGGGCTTCATCAAGGAGCAGGGTCTCAACGCCGAGGCCGCCGTCACCGACGCCGGCGTCATTCAGGCGGAGGCCTTCGCCGCCATGGACGACGAGTATTTCAAGGCCCGCTCTGCCGACGTGAAGGACATTTCCGGCCGCATCGTCGGCATCCTCATGGGCGTGGTCCAGGGCGGCATCGACTCCCCCGTGCCCGTGATTCTGGCCTCCGACGATCTGGCTCCCAGCGAGACCGTGCAGCTGGACAAGTCCAAGATCCTGGGCTTTGTCACCTCCGGCGGCTCCGGCTCCAGCCACACCGCCATCCTGGCCCGCACCATGGGCATCCCCGCCATCATCGGCGTGGGCGACCAGCTCAAGGAGGAGTATCAGGGCCGGGACGTCATTGTGGACGGCGGCACCGGCTCCGTGGTCCTGGACGCGGATGAGGACACCCGGGCCCGCCTCATGAAGAAGCGGGCGGAGATCCTCAAGCGCCAGGAGCTCTTGAACCAGCTCAAGGGCCTGCCCAACGTGTCCAAGGACGGGCAGGAGATCCGGGTCTACTGCAACATCGGCAATCCCGAGGACGTGCACGCCGTTCTGGAAAACGACGGCGGCGGCATCGGCCTGTTCCGCAGTGAGTTCCTGTATCTCAACTGCGACGATTATCCCAGCGAGGAATACCAGTTCGAGGCCTACAAGAAGGTCCTCAGCGACATGGGCGGCAAGGAGGTCGTCATCCGCACCCTGGACATCGGCGCGGACAAGATGATCGAGTACTTCAAGCTCCCCCATGAGGAGAACCCGGCCCTGGGCAACCGGGCCCTGCGCATCTGCCTGAACCGGCCGGAGATCTTCAAGACCCAGCTGCGGGCCCTGTACCGGGCCTCCGCCTTCGGCCGCCTGAGCATCATGTTCCCCATGGTCGCCTCCGTGTGGGAGGTCCGGGAGGCCAAGAAGATGTGCGAGCTCGTGAAGAAGGAGCTCACCGCCGAGGGCATCCCCTTCTCCGACGAGGTGGACGTGGGCATCATGATCGAGACCCCCGCCGCCGCCGTCATCAGCGACCGGCTTGCCAAGGAAGTGGACTTCTTCTCCATCGGCACCAATGACCTGACCCAGTACACCCTGGCCTGCGACCGGCAGAACAACGACCTGGGCCGCTTCTTCAACGCCCACCATCCGGCGGTGCTGCGGCTCATCAAGATGGCCTGCGACAATGCCCACAAGGAGGGCATCTGGTGCGGCATCTGCGGCGAGCTGGGGGCCGACCTGGAGCTGACGGAGCTGTTCCTGTCCATCGGGCTGGACGAGCTGTCCGTCTCTCCCCGGGCGGTGCTGCCCCTGCGCCAGAAGGTGCGGGAGACCCAGGTGCGCGTGGTCCGGGAGAAGCTGCTGGCAGACCTGCTCAGGGACAAGAACGAACTCTGAGCGCAAAGCGAAACGAACCGACAGGAGAAGGAATAGCTGCCGGCCCCGGCAGCTTTTCCCTTCGCCCTGTACAGGAGGAGCATATGGATTACAAGAGCTTTGACGTGGCGGCTCTCGGCGAGCTGCTGATCGATTTCACCCAGAACGGCCGCAGCGAGCAGGGCAACCTGCTCTTCGAGGCCAATCCCGGCGGCGCGCCGGCGAACGTGCTGGCCATGCTGCGCAAGCTGGGCAAGCGCTGCGCCTTTCTGGGCAAGGTAGGGCGGGACGGTTTTGGCGACCTGCTGGCAAACACCGTGGCCGAGGCCGGTGTGGACCTGCGGGGCCTGCGGCGGGACGAGGAGGTGCACACCACCCTGGCGGTGGTGCAGACTCTCCCCGGCGGGGACCGGGATTTCAGCTTCTACCGCAAGCCGGGGGCGGACATCCTGCTGCGCCCCGAGGAGCTGGACCGGGAGCTGCTGGCGGACTGCCGCATCTTCCACTTCGGCACCCTCTCCCTGACGGACGAGCCCTGCCGCTCCGCCACCATGGAGGCCCTGGCGCTGGCAAAGGCCGCCGGCGCGCTGATCTCCTTCGACCCCAACCTCCGCCCGCCCCTCTGGGACAGTCTGGAGGACGCGAAGGAATGGATCGCCTGGGGTCTGGCGCGCTGCGACATCCTGAAGATCGCGGACAATGAGCTGCTCTTCATGACCGGCGAGGAGGACTTTGACCGGGGCGCCGCCATCCTGCGGGAGCGCTTCCCCAACATCCGCCTGCTGAACGTCACCGCCGGGGCCGCGGGCAGCCACGCCTATTACGGGGATCTCCGCGTCTTCGTCCCCGCCTGCAGCCGGGGCGGCGTCATCGAGACCACCGGCGCGGGGGACACCTTCTGCGCCTGCGTGCTGAACTACGTGCTGGAGCACGGCCTGGACGGGCTGGGCGAGGAGGAGCTGCGGGCAATGCTGCGCTTTGCCAACACCGCGGCCTATCTGGTCACCACCAGGAAGGGCGCCATCCGCTCCATGCCGGAGCGGGAACAGGTCGAGGCCCTGCTGGAAGAATAACGAGAAAGAAGGGGCGGGGGATCCTTTTCTTCCCGCCGCAGGAAAGCGATGAAGCAACTCATATTGATCCTGCTGGCCTTGGCGCTGCTGATGTCGGCAGGCCTTGCGGGCTCCCCCGCAAGCGTACCCATGCCGGATATCACCGAGCTCTTTCCGCTCAAGTCCAGCCCCGCTCCCAGCAGCTGCATCCAGCTTCTGGAGGGGGAGGAAATCTGGTGGACCTGCGGGCAGATCTATCAGGATCCCGGCTGGCTGGCCTACGGCGCCGAGGGCGAGGATCGCAGTCAGGACGTTGTGGTGGACGGGGCCGTGGAGTTCTGCTTTGTAGGGGACTACGAGCTGAGCTACCGGCTCCCCGGCGAGGACGGCCCTCTGGCCCAGGAGACCCGTCTGGTGCATGTGATCCCGGCGGAGCTGCCGGAGGTGGTGCACCGGGACAAGACCATCTACCTCACCTTTGACGACGGCCCCTGCGACAACACGGCCTATGTGCTGGACGTTCTGGCCAAGTATGATGTAAAGGCCACCTTTTTTGTGATCTGCAGCCGAAAAGACGCGGATCTGCAGATCCTGCCCCGGATCGTGGAGGAGGGGCACACCCTGGGCATCCACTGCTATCAGCACTTATACGACGTCATCTACCGCAGTCCCCAGGCCTATACGGAGGATCTGACCGCCGCCCAGGAAGTGATCTTCAAGTATACCGGCCAGTATGCCCAGGTGATCCGCTTCCCCGGCGGCAGCACCACCGCCCAGGGTTTGGCCCTCTGGTTTGACGACGGCTATGACGGTGTGCGGCAGATGATCCACAACATGGGCCTGCGCTTCTACGACTGGGACGTGCAGCCGGAGGTCGGCCGCAGCACCGAGGGGGTCATCGCCAACTTCATAGACCCCTCCACGCCCTATGACGGGGCCATCGTCCTCCAGCACGACACCCGGGGCTACTCGGTACAGGCGCTGGAGCGGATGATCCAGTGGGGCCTGGAGAACGGCTATACCTTCGCCGCCATCGACCTGACCACGCCGGAATACCATCAGCGGTAGTTTTTAGTTCGTAGTTCGCAGTTTCTTTTAAATGAAAAAGCAAGAGGATGTGAATGCGTTTCACATCCTCTTGCTTTTTCGTACGCGCGGGGAAACAAGGTCCTTTTGACGACTTCCAAACTATCCGAAGGCCGCAGGAGCGCAATCTCTCCGTACCCTAAAAACTACGAACTACGAACTACGAACTGGTCACCCGTTCCAGGCGGTGATCTGCTCCCGGAGCCACTGGGCCCACTCGTCGATCCCCTCGCCGGTACGGGCGGAGATGGGGATGACCTTCATGTTGGGGTTCAGGCGGCGGACATACTCTTTGCACTTGTCCACGTCGAAGTCGAAGTAGGGCAGCACGTCGATCTTGTTGATGAGCAGCACGTCGCAGATAGAGAACATCAGCGGGTACTTCAGGGGCTTGTCGTCCCCCTCGGGCACGGAGAGGATCATGGCGTTCCTGGCAGATCCGGTGTCAAACTCCGCGGGGCAGACCAGGTTGCCCACGTTCTCCAGAATGGCGAAGTCCAGGTCCTCCACGCCCATGCCCTCCAGGCCCTGGCGGGTCATGGCGGCGTCCAGGTGGCACATGCCGCCGGTATGCAGCTGGATGACCTTCACGCCGGTCTTCTCGATGGCCGCGGCGTCCACGTCGGAGTCGATGTCCGCCTCCATAACGCCGATGCGGAACTCGTCCTTCAGTGCGGCGATGGTGGCCTTCAGGGTGGTGGTCTTGCCGGAGCCAGGGGAGCTCATCAGGTTCAGCAGGAAGGTCTTGCTCTGCTTCATTTCGGCGCGGAGCTTGTCGGCCTGCCGGTCGTTGTTTTCAAATACGCTCTGTTTGATCTCTAAAATACGGTATCCTTCCATGGCGCACCTCGTGTTATAGATTATTGCCCGATCATTTTAGCACAGCGCGGCGGGAAATGCAATCATTGACAAGGCGGATATAATAGAAGAAAAGTCATTTGGAGGGAGGCCTCTGCCATGGCGGTTCAAGGGGTACTGTGGGATATGGACGGGACGGTGCTGGACACCCTGGAGGATCTCTGGGCGGCGATCAACGTGAGTCTGCGTCGTTTCGATCTGCCGGAGGTCAGTCTGGACCAGGTCCGGGCGGGTCTCGGCAACGGGGCGGCGCACCTGGTGTCGGTCTGCGCCCCGCCGGAGCGGCAGGCGGAGGTCCTGGCCTTCTACAAGCCCTGGTACGACGCTCACTGTAACGTGAAAACCGGCCCCTATCCCGGGATCCTGCCCCTGATGGCGCGGCTGCAGGCCCGGGGCGTGAAGCAGGCCATCATCTCCAACAAGCCGGACCCGGCGGTGCAGGAACTGGCCCGGAGCTATTTCCCGGGCCTGCTGGAGACCGCCGTGGGCGAGAGCGAGAGCGTCCGCCGCAAGCCGAACCCGGACGCGGTGCTCTCTGCGGTCCGGCAGATGGGCCTGGGCCTTGCCGGCTGCGTCTATGTCGGGGACACGGAGGTGGACCTGGCCACGGCGAAAAACGCCGGTATGGCCTGCGTCGCCGTCAGCTGGGGCTTTCGCAGCCGGGAGCAGCTGATCGCCGCCGGCGCGGAGCGGATCGCAGACACGGCGGAGGAGCTGGAACGATTACTGAGTGAACAGTGAACAGTGAACAGTGAACAATAATGGTGTCGCCTGCGGCGACAGATTGTAATTCCCCCTATTCCCCAGTGTGCGCACTGGGGACTTCCCCCGAAGGGGGAAGCAAGGCCGCGTCTTGCCTCCCCCTTTGGGGGAGGTGGCTGAGCCGCCTGCGGCGAGGCCGGAAGGGGTCTTCATTCCTTCATTCCTTCATGGAAAAAGAATCCTCTTTGATGTTCAAAGAGGATTCAGACTGTAGACAAAGCCACGCGGAAAGACTTCGATTCGCATGGGGGGATTGTGAAGGGGGGAGGGCGAAGGGATGCCCCCCTTCACGTTCAATCCTGCAAAAAAGGAAACTTTTTCGGAAGTTTCCTTTTTTGCTTTCAAGCTGTCGACACTTTGTCGACAGCTTGAATCCTCTTTGATGTTCAAAGAGGATTCTTTTTCATCTGCGCCCACTTGCGGGGGTACTTCTTCGGCGTGTCCGTCACCTTGCGGATCAGCACCGCGTTGTGCCGCAGCTCGGTGCCGGGAACGGCGTATTCCGCCGTCCGCTCCACTTCGCCGCCCAGGAGCCGGATGCCCTTTTCCGCCTCCCGCAGCTCCTCGCTGAGCTCCGGGCCCTTCATGGCGATAAAGAGGCCGCCCGGCTTCACGAAGGGCAGGCACAGCTCGCTCAGCAGGTTCAGCCGCGCCACGGCCCGGGAGCAGGCCAGGTCAAAGCTCTGCCGCAGCTCTCCCGCCGCAGCCTCCTCCGCCCTGGCGTGGAGGCAGCGCACGTCGGTAAAGCCCAGCTCGGCGCAGACGGCGGAGAGGAACTTCACCCGCTTGTCCAGGCTGTCCATCAGGGTCAGGTCCAGATCCGGCCGCAGGATCTTCAGCACCAGCCCGGGAAAGCCCGCGCCGGTGCCCACGTCGATCACCCGCTTGCCCGTCAGGTCCGCAAGCCCGGTCAAAGCCGCGCAGTCCAGGAAATGGAGCCTGGCCGTGTCCTCCTCGCCGGAGATGGCCGTCAGGTTCATGACCTTGTTCCACTCGGTGAGCAGCTCGTAATAGCGCCGAAACCGCTCAAGCGCCGGCTCGACGGTCGTCAGGTTCTCCCGCAGGATCTCCTCCAGCATGACTTATTCTCCCGCCAGGCACTTGCGCAGGGCCTTGGACAGCTGATCCGGGCAGGAGGTGGGCTTGGAGCCGCAGCGAATGCCCTCCATCCGGCGGATGGCCTCCTCGGCGTCCATGCCGACCACCAGCCTGGAGATCCCCTGGAGGTTGCCGCTGCAGCCGCCCAGGACCTCCACCCGGCGGATGACGCCGTCCTCCACTTCCACTTCCATCAGCTGGGAACAGACTCCTTCGGGATGATAGGTATAGGTCATCGAAAACACTTCCTTTCTTTTCCCGAATATACCATGTTTTCCCCATCTTTGCAAGTCAGCGCCTCGCCTCCGCAAAAGGGCCTCCTTCCCCTGTTCTTTTTTCTATTCTTTATTCTCCGTTCACTGTTCACTGTTCTCCGTTCACTGTTCACTGTTCTCTGTTCACTGTTCACTGTTCACTGTTCATTTTTCTTTCTCTCCCGCATATCCTTGCATCTGAGAACAGCATGAGGAGGGACGGGACATGCGCAAATCCGGAAAACTGGCCCCGCTGGGACTGGCGGTGCTGCTGATCGCTCTGCTGACGCTGCGGCTGAACGCGGAGCCCGCCGCGAAGCTTCTCCTTCGGGCGGCGCCGGCGCAATTCTCCCCCGGGCTGGCTCCCGCGTCGGCGCCCGCGGCGCTCCCCGCCGCTGAAGCCCCTGTGCCGCCCGACGACGAAGTCCCCGCGCAAGAGCCCCTGGTGACGCTGCTGGCCAGCGACCCCGGGCACGAGATCCTGCCCACCACCATCTCCGCCGTCCAGCTTCTGAAAAACGACACGGCCTACGCCCTTTCCCCGGAGCAGCTGCTGGCGGAGGGTCCGGCTCTCCGTCTGCCCGCGGAGGGGCCCCAGATCCTGATCATCCACACCCACGGCAGCGAGGCCTACAACCCCGTGGGCCTGGACCTCTACGAGGCCAGCGACGTGAGCCGCACCCAGGATCCCCACTACAGTGTGATCCGGGTGGGGGACGAGCTGGCGCAGCAGCTGGAGGCGCAGGGCCTGCGGGTGCTGCACGACCGGGAGATCTACGACTACCCCAGCTACACCGGCTCCTACAGCCGTTCGGGCGAGGCGGTGGAGCGCTATCTGAAGCAGTATCCGGGCATTGCCGTGGTGCTGGACCTGCACCGGGACGCCCTGGGGACGGATGAAGTGGTCTATAAGACCATGGCCGAGGAGGAGGGCACCGTGGCCAGCCAGATCATGATCCTGGTGGGCAGCGACGAGAGCGGCCTGGAGCATCCCCGCTGGCGGGAAAACCTCTCCCTCGCCCTGTACCTGCAGGAGGCCGTGGCCGCCGCCCATCCCACGCTGATGCGCCCGGTATCTCTGGTGCCCCAGCGCTACAACCAGCAGCTCACGGCCGGCTCTCTGATCCTGGAGGTGGGCAGCAGCGGCAACACCCTGCAGGAGGCGCTGGCCGCCGTGCGCCTTTTCGCCGACGCGGCGGGACCCGCTCTGCTGGCCCTGACGGAGCCGGGGGAAATGTGAATTTTTATCGGGGGTGCTTTACAAAATGCCCTCCTTCTGGTAGAGTGGAGACAAGCGATTTACCCCCCACTAAAACTCTAATATGAGGAGGATCATTCCATGAAGAAATGGGTTTGCCCCGTATGCGGTTACGTCCATGAGGGGGACACGCCCCCTGAGAGATGCCCCGTCTGCAAGGTCCCCGGCGAGCGCTTCACGCTTCAGGCCGAGGAGCTGAGCTGGGCCGCCGAGCATGTGCTGGGCGTTGGCAAGGTCTTCGGCGCCGACGTGCCGGAGGAAGTGAAGGATGAGATCATCAAGGGCCTGCGCGCCAACTTTGAGGGCGAGTGCAGCGAGGTGGGCATGTACCTGGCCATGGCCCGGGTCGCCTATCGGGAGGGTTATCCCGAGATCGGCGCCTACTGGGAAAAGGCCGGTCTGGAGGAGGCCGAGCACGCCGCCAAGTTCGCCGAGCTCCTGGGCGAGGTGCTGACCGACAGCACCAAGAAGAATCTGTCCATGCGTGTCGACGCCGAGAACGGCGCCACCGCCGGCAAGTTCGAGCTGGCGAAGCTTGCCAAGAAGTACAATCTGGACGCCATCCACGACACCGTCCATGAGATGGCCCGGGACGAGGCCCGCCACGGCAAAGCCTTCAAGGGCCTGCTGGACCGCTACTTCGGCAAGTAAGCAGTTCCGGAAACATTTCCGCGCCTCCGACGTCTGATCTTATGCAGACGTAGATATATGAGAGCAATGCAAAGGAGGCATGTGTCATGTTAGGCTTTTTCGGCAAGCTGTTTTTCGGCTTTCTGGCCGCTGTCGTTTTCCTGGCGGTCCTCGGATACTTTCTGAAGAGACGGGACGCCAGAGAGGGTCCCTCCGCGCAGGAGGAAACGGACGAGGTTTTTTCCGAGAAGATCATCGGGAACGTCCACGATCTGAACGACCAGTTCAACCGCGCCCGGTATATGGACGAGGACGGCAGGTGAAAAGCGCGTCACAGCGATTTCAGGCAATCCATCCCAACAAATATACAGGAGGTAATGCACGATGAAGTATGTCTGCACCGTTTGCGGCTGGGTCTATGACGAGGAAGAGACCGGCGTGAAGTGGGAAGACCTGCCCGAAGACTTTGCCTGCGAGCTCTGCGGCGCCGGCAAGGACATGTTCGAGCCGGAGGAGTGATCCCCTTACTACAGCAAAAAAGAAGCGAGGAAAACCCTCGCTTCTTTTTTGCTTTCAGTGTTTCAGGCCTTCTTGGGCCGGAGCAGCTTGCCGACGGCACAGCACAGCAGCATGGTGATCAGCATATCCGGCAGGGTGTTGCCCACAGGGATATCCAGGGTCATCAGCCAGCGGTAGAGCACGAAGCCCGCCAGCCACACCAGCAGCCTGTCCCAGCTGAAGGCCCGCTCTCCCGCGTCATATTTCAGCAGGAAGAAGTCCGCGATCTGGATGGCGATCATGGGGGCGAAGACCGAGCCGATCAGGTACAGGAAATCGGTGATGTCCTCCGGCTGCCAGAACACGGCGGCCAGGATCCCCACCACGGCCGCGCCCACGGCCACCCACTTGCCGGGGATCTTCCTGGACAGTGCCTCGCTGGAGACGCCGGCGGAATAGGCGTCCAGGAAGGTGGTGGTGACGGTGGAGAACACGATGATCAGCAGTCCGGCCACGCCAAGGCCCGCCTTGACCATGATGGCGGCGATATCGCTCTCGGCGGTAAAGATGGCGGCGCCCATGCCGATGAGGTACATCCAGCAGCTCACCAGGCCGTAGACCAGGGCGCTGACCGCCGTGGCCGCCACAGGCTTCTCCGCCTCCCGGGTGTAGTCGCTGATGAGGGGCAGCCAGCTCAGCGGCATGGCCACCGACAGCTCCACCGCCGCGCCGAAGCTCATGGCCTCCTCCCCGGCCTGGGCAGCGCCCTCGCCGCGGAAGATCACGAAGCTCAGCACGACCGTCAGCAGGAAGAGGGCGGCCATGGCCACAGTGTTGACCTTGCCCAGGTTCCGGATGCCGATGAGGATCCAGAGGATGATGAGCCCGCCGATGACCAGACACCAGATCCAGGAGCCCACGCCCCGGATCTCGTTGGCCGCCAGGGCCCCGTCATAGATCATAATGGCCGTCCAGCCCAGCAGCTGCAGGATGTTCAGCAGGGCGAAGAGCAGGCCGCCCTTCTGCCCGAAGCTGCTCTTCACCGTTTCCATGGCGCTCTTGCGGGCCTTGCCGCCGATGAGACCGGCCAGGAACAGCAGCACGCAGCCGATGAGGTGGCCCAGCAAAATGGCCGCCAGGCCCTTGCCGAAGCCCAGGGGGGCGAAATAGGTGCCGGTGATGATCTCCGCGATGGAGACGCCGGCCCCGAACCAGATGAGGCCGTTTTCAAAGACGGAGGTGCGCTTTTCCTTCATCTCAGTCCGCCTCCTTCGCAAACTCGCCGCCCAGATCGAAGGCGTGGTTCATGGGGCCGGAGCCGGCGCCCAGATCCAGCATGGCCGCCAGGGCCCCGGAGATGTAGGCCTTGGCCCGCTCCACCGCCGTGTCCAGCGGGAAGCCCTTGGCCAGGTTGGAGGCGATGGCGCTTGAAAGGGTGCAGCCGGTGCCGTGGGTGTTGGGATTGTCAATGCGCTTGCCGGCGAACCAGCGGAAGCCGCCGTCCCGGTACAGCAGGTCGTTGGCGTCGTTGAGATGATGGCCGCCCTTGCACAGGACCGCGCATCCGTAGGCCTTCCCGATCTTCTCCGCCGCCCGCTCCATGTCCTCGGCGCTGCGGATGGGCATCTCCGCCAGGACCTCCGCCTCGGGGATATTGGGCGTCAGCACGGCGGCCAGGGGGAAGAGCCGCTCCTTCAGGGTCTCCACCGCGTCCTCGCTGATGAGCCGGGCGCCGCTGGTAGCCACCATCACCGGGTCCACCACCACGTTCTCCGCCTTGTAGAAGCGCAGACGCTCCGCGATGGTCTCGATGAGGCCCACCGAGGCCACCATGCCGATCTTCACCGCGTCCGGCCGGATGTCGGTGAAGACGCTGTCGATCTGCTCGGCCAGAAAGGCCGGGCTGACCTCGAAAATTCCCTGGACGCCGGTGGTGTTCTGGGCTGTCAGGGCCGTGATGGCGCTCATGGCGTATACGCCGTTGGCGGTCATGGTCTTGATATCGGCCTGAATTCCGGCGCCTCCGCTGGAATCGGATCCAGCGATCGTCAATGCTGTTCTCATCTTGTTCTCCTTTCTACAGCAAAGCTTTTTTATAGCGATACAAGGTGGTGCCCCCAATGTACCGCTGTTGATCACAGATGTTCCGTCAGGGCCCGCAGCCGTCTTGCGGCGGCCTCGATGTCCTTCTGGGCAAAGATGGCGCTGACCAGCGCCGCTCCGGCGATGCCGGTGCCGGCCAGGCTGGGCAGATTGGCCTCGGTGATGCCGCCGATGGCCACCACCGGGATGCGGGAGGCGGCGCAGATGGCCCGCAGCTCGTCAAAGCTGATGCCCTGGGCCTCGGGCTTGGCGGTGCTGGGGAACATGGCGCCGGAGCCGATATAGTCCGCGCCCTCCTCTACCGCCCGCAGGGCCTGCTCCACCGATTTGCAGGTGGCGCCCACGATCTTCCCCGGCCCCAGCAGGCGCCGGGCCTCCTTGACGGCCATATCCTCCTGCCCCACATGGACCCCGTCGGCGTCCACGGCCAGGGCGATGTCCACCCTGTCGTTGACGACGAAGGGCACGCCGTACTTCGCGCAGAGGGCGCGCAGCTCCCGGGCCTCGGCCAGAAAGCGCTCGTCGTCCAGCTGCTTTTCCCGCAGCTGCACAAAGCTGACGCCGCCCCGCAGGGCCTTCTCCACCTGGCTGCAGAGGCTCTCCTCCCCCAGCCAGCTCCGGTCGGTAACGGCGTAAAGCCGCAGATCTTCACGCTTCATCTGTCTCCTCCTGCGTGCAAAAAGGCCATCCGCAGCCGGAAACAGCCGCCGATGGCACAGTCAGGCTATTTCCCTACGTTGGCATGATCCAAATCAGGTTCTGGGTATGTTCTCAGCCCGCCGAGGCGGACACCCCTTTTGTCCTGCCCAGTGTATACCTTCCGAAGCGCAAAGTCAAGGAAAATGCTCTTGCAAATCCGGCCGTACTGTGTTACACTCAGCTCGGTTTACGGAAGCCGTGGGAGGGGGAGCGCCCTGACGCGGCGCTCGAAGAACAAAATCCGATGACGAAACCAGATTGCGAGGGAGCCCGTGTTCCGGGTTGAGAGGATCCCAGGGAGGATCGACCGCCCACCATCCCGCCCGTACGGGATGCAGCAGCTGCCGGGGAATCGGGAGAGGTATGTGCAGCCGCGCACATGCCTTTTTTGTTTTTCCGCAGCCCCATTTCGAAGAATCGGAGGAAAAAACATGAAAAAAAGCATCGCCTTTCTCCTGGCTCTCGTGCTGAGCCTGACCCTGCTCTGCGGCTGCGGGAACGCGCCCGCCGACAAGACCGAAGCGCCCGCCGACAAGACCGAAGCTCCCGCCGAGGCCGAGACCCCCGCCGAGGCCGAAGCCCCCGCTGACAAGACCGAGGCCGAAGCCCCCGCTGACAAGACCGAGACCCCTGCCCCTGTCTCTGTGGAGACCCTGCGCATCGCCTTCTCCCCCTACGCCGATTCCGACGCCATCCTCACCGCCGCCGAGCCCCTGGAGGCCCTGCTGAAGGCCAAGCTTCTGGAAAAGGGCTACGACGTGCAGAACATCGAGCTGAGCGTGGGCACCAGCTATACCGCCGTGGGCGAGGCCCTCAGCGCCGGCAGCGCCGACCTGGGCTTCCTCTCCGGCCCCACCTACGTGCTCTTTTCCGAGGACTGCGACGTGCTGCTGACCGCCCTGCGCTACGCCATCAACAAGGATTCCGAGGACCCCGCCGACTGGAACGACGGGACCCTGGAGCAGAACACCGAGGAGACCAGCACCTACTATCGCTGCATCATCCTGGCCGGTCCCAGCGAAAAGGGCCGGGCCCTGGCCGAGAAGCTGCAGAGCGGCCAGGCCCTCACCTGGGAGGATCTGGACAACGCCACCTGGTCGGTGCTGAATCCCAGCTCCGCCTCCGGCTACATCTACCCCTGCCTCTGGCTGCTGGACACCTACGGTCACGGCATCAACGAGCTGTCCCACGTGGTCCAGGCCGACTCCCACAGCACCAGCGTGGCCCGTCTGGCCTCCGGCCAGGTGGACGTGATGGTCTCCTTCGGCCACATCCGGCTGAAAAACGCCGCCAAGTGGCAGTCCGATTTCGGCGGCACCGCCCCCATGGAGGAGCAGACCTGGGTCATCGGCGTCACCCAGGGGATCTATAACGACATGATCGCCTACAGCAAGAGCTCCGAGCTGATGGCGGACGAGGCCTTCCGCACGGCCCTGGGCGAGTGCTTCATCGAGCTGGCCCAGACCGAGGAGGGCCAGGCCGTCTTCAGCGTGTTCAGCCAGATCGGCTACACCTGGGGCAAGGACAGCGACTATGACGGCGAGCGCGCCGCCCAGGCCCTGCTCCGCGAGCTCGGCGAATAAGCCCCCGGTTTTCGCAAGGAGAAATCCTTTTTCATTCTCTCTTCACTGTTCACCGTTATCTGTTCACTCTTCCGGAGGGTATCATGCTTCTACAGGTCGAAGGCGTCAGCAAACAATTTCATAACAGCGTCCACGCCCTGCGGGACGTGAGCTTTTCGGTGGAGAAAGGCGCCTTCGTCTCCGTCATCGGCCCCTCCGGGGCGGGCAAAAGCACCCTGATCCGCATCCTCAACGGCTCCGAGCGCTGCGACAGCGGCTCGGTGCTCCTGGGAGGCGTGCCCCTGGAGCGGGCCCGGAGCGGACGGCGGAGGGCCCTGCAGAAGCAGATCGGCACCATCTACCAGGACTTTGCCCTGGTGGAAAACGTCAGCGCCCTGCAGAACGTGCTCCACGCCGCCCTGCCGGATATGAGAGGCCTGCCCGCGGCTCTCGGCCTCTTCGGCAAGGCCCGTCGGGCGGAGGCTCTCGCGCTGCTGGAGCGGGTGGAGCTGTGGGACAAGGCCGAGGAGCCGGTGCGGGACCTCTCCGGCGGGCAGAAACAGCGGGTGTCCATCGCCCGGGCGCTGATGCGCCATCCGGTGATCCTGCTGGCGGACGAGCCGGTGGCCTCTCTGGACCCGGTCACCGGGCGGCAGATCCTGGAGCTGCTGAAGGATCTGCAGCGGCAGGAGGGGCTCACCGTGCTGATGAACAGCCACAACCTGGAGCTCTCCCGGGCGTATTCCGACCGGCTCCTGGGCCTGCGGGAGGGCCGCATCGTCTATGACGGCCCCGCGGACGCAGACCCGGCTCAGCTGGAGAAGATCTACGCCCGGGGGCAGGAGGAGACGCCATGAGGAAGCGGCGTCTCCTGCGTCTGCTGCTGGGCCTGGAGGTGGCGCTGGCGCTGGTGCTGGCCTGGCGCTTCACCGGCTGCTCCTTTGCCCGCTTCTGGCAGCGCCGGGCCCATATGGGGGACATCTTCGGCAAGATGCTGCCGCCGGACTGGGGCTATTTCCCCCGGATCCTCTCCCCGCTCTGGGCCACGCTGCAGATGTCCCTCACCGGCACGGCCCTGGGGGCGCTGCTGGCCCTGGTCACAGCGCCGCTCTGCGCGGCGAATCTGGGCCGCCCCCGGCTGCTGCGCCTGCCTCTGCGCGTCTTCATCCAGGTGCTCCGGGCCTTCCCCACCCTGATCCTGGCCCTGACGGCCACCTTTCTCTTTGGGCTGGGGAGCTTTGCCGGCGCCGTGGCCATCACGCTCTATACCTTTGCCATCCTCACCCGGCTGAACTATGAGGACATCGAGAACGCCCCCACCGGAGCCTATCAGGCGCTCTGCGCCATGGGCTCCCGGCGGGGCCCGGCCTTTTTCCGGGCCTGTCTGCCCCAGGTGGGCTCCTCCTTCCTCTCCAACGCCCTGTACCTGCTGGAGACCAATGTGCGCCACAGCGCCATCCTGGGCTACGTGGGCGCCGGCGGCCTGGGCCTGCTGCTGAACGAAAAGACCTCCTGGCGGGAGTACGCCAAGGTCGGGTCCATCCTGCTGGCCCTGCTGCTGGCGGTGTGCCTGATCGAAAGCCTCAGCGCCTGGCTGGGCAGTCTTATCCGCGGCCAGCGCCGCATCGGGCCCGGAGCCAAGCGCCTGCTGCTGGCGGCGCTGGCGCTGCTGGTGCTGTTGAGCACCGCTACCCTGGAAGCGCCGGACTTCTCCCGGGGGAACCTGCAGACGGCCAAAAGCCTCTTCTCCGGCCTCTTTTCTCCGGAGCTCTCCCTCTTCCTGGTGCCCGGGCGGGACGGCCTGGGCTGGCTGCTGCTGGAGACGGCGTGCATCGCCCTGGTGGGCACGGCTCTGGGGGCGCTGCTGAGTCTGCCCCTGGCCATCCTGGGCTCCGGGCGGCTGATGCCCCGCCCCGCGGCGGCGCTCTTCCGTCTGGTCAGCGTGGCGGTGCGCTCCATCCCCTTCCTCATCTGGGGCCTGATCTTTATTCGGGTCACCGGCCCGGGGGCCTTCACCGGGGTGCTCACCATGGCGGTCTGCAGTATCGGGCTTTTGACCAAGCGCTTCATCGCCGCCATCGACGGCGTGGATCTGCGCCCCTGGCGGGCGCTGGCGGCCATGGGGGTGTCTCCGCTGCTGCGTCTGCGCCACGCCCTGCTGCCCCAGCTGCTGCCCGCTCTGGGCTCCGCCGCCCTCTACCGCTTCGACGTGAACATCCGGGAGGCGGCGGTGCTGGGTCTGGTGGGCGCAGGCGGCATCGGCGCGCCGCTGATCTTCGCCATGCAGCACTACGCCTGGCGGGAGGCCGGGGCCATTTCCCTGAGCCTGGTGCTGCTGGTATGGCTGGTGGACCTGCTCTCGGGCAAGGTCCGCCGGGGCGTCCGGGGATAGGGTCCCGGTCACGGGCCCGCCGTTCCCCGCGCGGCAGAGGCGGCGCTGTTCTTCCCGCCCATTTTCAGCTGTGAAAAGCATGGCTTTTCACAGCTTTTTTCTTGACAGAGTGCCCAAATCAGGGTATTCTAAAAGGCGCCGGAGACGGCGATTCTATACAAAGAAAAGGAGGAAACGTCATGGACGAGGGAAGCAGTACCGGCTCCTGCGCAGGTCGAAGTAGCCGGTCGGGAAACGTACCGATAGGACGTTTCCTCTTGCATAACTGAATACGGAAACTTCGGTCTGCCGGGCCCGGTCCTTCCTGTTCTTCGCAAAGCCCCAAAACGATTGAAAGAAGGAGGAACGACCGATGGCAGAACGCAACGCGACCCTCACCAGCACCGTGGAGGCGCTGCTGGGGGAGAAGAAGTATTCCACGATCAAGGACGTTCTGGTCACCATGGAGCCGGCGGATGTGGCCGGCATCCTGGAGGAGATCGGGGACGTCCGCATCCCCAAGATCTTTCGCCTGCTGCCCAAGGAGCAGGCGGCGGAGACCTTTGCCGAGCTGGACCCGGAGCTCCAGGAGCTGCTGATCCGCGGCTTTTCGGACGCGGAGCTGCACGACATCATTGAGGAGCTCTACGTGGACGACGCGGTGGACCTGGTGGAGGAGATGCCGGCCAATGTGGTCAAGCGGATCCTGGCCCAGGCCAACCCCGACACCCGCAAGCAGATCAACGACCTGCTGCAGTATCCGGAAAACTCCGCGGGCTCCATCATGACCACCGAGTATGTCTCCCTGCGGCCGAACATGACCGTGCGGGACGCGATCAACCGCATCCGCAGCACCGGCGTGGACAAGGAGACCATCTACACCTGCTACGTCACCGAGAACCGGAAGCTGAAGGGTCAGGTCTCGGTGAAGGACATGATCCTCTGCGGGGACGACAGCACTCCCATTTCGAAGATCATGGACGAAAACGTGATCTCCGTCAACACCCATACCGACCAGGAAGAAGTGGCCCAGATGCTCTCCAAGTACAACTTCCTGGCCCTGCCCGTCATCGACACGGACGGGCACATGGTTGGTATCGTAACCTTTGACGATGCCATGGACGTCATGCAGGAAGAGGTCACCGAGGATATCGAGAAGATGGCCGCCATCCTGCCCACGGACAAGGCCTATCTCCGCTCCAACGCCCTGGACCTGTTCAAGCACCGCATCCCCTGGCTGGCCCTGCTGATGGTGTCGGCCACCTTCACGGGCATGATCATCACCGGCTTTGAGGAGGCCTTGCAGAAGTTCGTGGTCCTCACGGCCTTCATCCCCATGCTGATGGACACCGGCGGCAACTCCGGCTCCCAGGCCTCGGTCTCCATCATCCGCGCCCTGTCCCTGGGCGAGCTGGAATTCGCGGACCTGCCCAAGGTCATCTGGAAAGAGATCCAGACGGCGGTGCTCTGCGGCTGCGCCCTGGCTCTGCTGTGCTTCGGCAAGATCATGCTGGTGGACCGGCTCATGATGGGGGCGGACGTCGATTTCATCAAAGCCGCGGTGGTGTGCCTGACCATGGCCGTCACCGTGCTCATCGCCAAGGTAGTGGGCTGCACCCTGCCCATGTGCGCCCAGAAGCTTGGCCTGGACCCGGCGGTGATGGCCAGCCCCTTCATCACCACCATTGTGGACGCTCTGTCCCTGCTGGTGTACTTCGGCGTGGCCACCGCCCTGCTCTTTTAGGCGAAAAGGGGCTGTTGCAAAATAGGCGCATAGCCCAGTCACCACCGTAGGGGAGGGGCTCGCCCCCTCCCGGCAGCACGGAGTATTGTCTTGAGAAAATGTTCGGCGAATTCGCAGATTGTACGA
>JAFWQQ010000009.1 GCA_017545165.1 Oscillospiraceae bacterium | reverse complement strand
TACCAACCGGCTCAACTCTCAGTGCTCCGACAAGAAAACACTCTTTGAAGTGACGCTGGATCGACTTTGCATTCAGCACAAATGCATTAAGCCCTTCACCCCCAGGCACAACGGCAAGGTCGAGCGCAGCCACCGCAAAGACAATGAATACTTCTATGCCGACCACAAGTTCTTTTCGTTCGACGACTTCCAGAAGCAGCTTGCTGTTTGGAACAGAAAATACAACGATTTCCCAATGCGTCCACTCGGCTGGCTCTCACCTAAACAGGCTCTTTCTTCTTTTCCGAACGTTGTAACACATCATTGACAAACCTACATGCCTGCTCGGCGCGGGGGGCAGCTTTCCCTTGCGGCGCCGGGCCCTCTGTGCTATACTGGTTTTGTTGACCACTTGAAACAAATGAACCGGAGGTAACATTTCATGGATACCAAGAAGATCCCCCTGCGCAGCGAGGTCCCCGAGGAGTTCACCTGGAACCTGCAGGACATGTTCCCCAGCGACGAGGCCTGGTTTGCCGAGTTTGAAGCGCTGAAAGCCCTTCCCGCTGAGATCGCCGCTTTCCAGGGCCACCTGGGCGACGACGCCGAGACCCTGCTCTCTTTCTTCCGCCGGCAGGACGAGGTGGGAGTCCGCCTGGGCACCCTCTACGGCTACGCCAGCTGCAAGAGCGACCAGGACACCGGCAACGGCTTTTACCAGGACATGCGTGGCAAGGCCATGAGCACCTATGTGGCCGTCGCCTCCGCCGCCGCCTTTGCCTCTCCTGAGATCATGGCCATCCCCGAGGATACGCTGAACCTCTTCTACATCGCCCAGCCGGGCCTGGAAGAGTACCGCCGCAGCCTCTACCAGATCCGCCGCCGGGCCGCCCACATCCTCTCCCCCGCCGAGGAGCGCCTGCTCTCCGCCGCCGTCGAGATGGCCCAGGGGGCGGAAAAAATCGGCAGCGTCTTCCGCAACGCGGATTTGAAGTTCCCCAATGTCACCGACAAGGACGGGGTCGAGCACCAGCTCACCGGAGGCTCCTTCGTGCCCCTGCTGGAGAGCCCGGACCGGGTGCTGCGGGAGAACGCCTTCAAGACCTATTACCATCGCCTGGGCGAATACCGCAACACCGTGGCCGCCACCCTGGACGCCCAGTTCAAGCAGCTGCGCTTCTTCTCCGAGGCCCGGAAGTACGAGAGCACCATCGCCGCCTCCCTGGACCAGACCGAGGTGCCCGTGCCCGTGTATCTGAACCTGATCGAGGCGGTCCACGGCAACCTGGACAAGATGTACAAGTACGTCTCCCTGCGCAAGAAGCTGCTGGGCGTGGAGGAGCTGCACATGTACGACGTGTACACCCCCATCGTGGCCGACGCCGCCAAGAAGATCAGCTTCGAGGAAGCCAAGGCCACCGCGCTGGAGGCTCTGGCCGTCCTGGGCGAGGACTATATCGCGCTGCTGAAGGAGGGCTTTGCCAATCGCTGGATCGACGTGTACGAGAATGTGGGCAAGCGGGGCGGCGCCTATTCCTCCGGCAACTCCCGGCCTCACCCCTACGTGCTGCTGAACCACAAGGACAGCCTGGACAGCATGTTCACCCTGGTGCACGAGATGGGCCACGCCCTGCACAGCTACCACAGCACCAAGTACCAGCCCGTCAGCACCAGCGACTACGTGATCTTCGTGGCCGAGGTGGCCTCCACCTGCAACGAGGTGCTGCTGATGCGCCATCTCCTGTCCAAAACCACGGACAAGAAGGAGCGGGCCTATCTGCTGAACCACTTCATGGATCAGTTCAAGGGCACGGTCTACCGCCAGACCATGTTTGCCGAGTTTGAGCTGGAGATGGGCAAAATGGCCGAGCGGGGCGAGACCCTCACCGCCGAGGTCCTGAGCAAGAAGTACCTCGAACTCAACAAGCTCTACTTCGGTCCCGACATGGTCTCCGACGAGGAGATCGCCCTGGAGTGGGAGCGGATCCCCCATTTCTTCTACAACTACTATGTGTTCCAGTACGCCACCGGTTTCTCCGCCGCCGTGGCCATCGCCAACCGGATCCTGAAGGAGGGCGAGCCCGCCGTTCAGGATTACAAGAAGTTCCTCTCCGGCGGCTGCAGCACCGATCCCATCAGCCTGCTGAAGATCGCGGGTGTGGACATGTCCAGCCCCGAGCCGGTGAACTCCGCCCTCAGCCTCTTCGGCGAGCTGGTGGAGGAGATGGAAAAGCTGGCGGACTGAGAACGCGGCCATACGGAGGTGCCTATGAAACGCCTTGTTCTGATCCTGTTGATGCTGAGCCTGCTGCTCTCTCTGACAGCCTGCAGCAGGATCCCGTTTCCGACGTCCCTGTTCCCCTCTTTCGCGTCCGGAAGCGCCGCCGTATCCTCATCGGCTGACAAGACTGCCGAAACGGAGCCTGCCGATCCCCGGATCGGCGTCTGGACCGTGACCGTCTCTCTCGACAACGGCACGGTCAACCGGGCGACCCTGGAGCTGGGCGAAAACGGCAAGGGCTGCATGATTGTGGAGCACAACAGCGCGAAAGGCCAGTGGACCGACTATTATCCCCTGACCTGGACGGATTCGCTCATCCTGTCCGGGGATGAAAGCTATCCTTACACCTGGGAGGGCGACAGCCTGAGCTTCGTTGGCCAAGAGGAGACCTTCGCCTTCACCCGGGCCGGCGACGCAGAGCCTCGCACGCCTCTTCAGCCCGGCCGGTACACCCTGGTCAACGCCGTTTTCTCCGGGCAGGACGTGACCAAGGAAATCATCAACACCACCGTGACCGTCAACGCCGACGGCACGGGAAGCTCCCGAAACGACGACTATTTCGCAAGCTTCACCTGGGATACCTACTTTTTTACCTTCGACCAGAACAACAGGTCATATTACTACACCTTTGACGGCGAGTTCCTGCGCGAGTATCAGGTGGATATCCAGCTTACCTTCCGCCTCGACGACTGAGACGATCCTTTCCCAAATCTTTTTTGGAGGTGCCCTATGAAAAAACTCCTTGTTCTTCTCCTGACCCTGGCAATGATCCTGGCGCTGGCAGCCTGCGGCGGAGGGAAGGACCCCGTCTCCGGCGGCACAAGTCCCGTGTCCGGCGGAGAGACCGTTCCGTCCGCTCCCCAGCCCACGCCTGCCGGGCCTGTGGGAAAATGGACGCTGTCCGAATCCGGCGACCCGGCTTATGCCCCCGGGCAGATCACCATGGTCCTGGATGAAACCGGAAGTGGATATCAGGCCATCACCCAATTCAAGGAGAATTTCTCCTATATGGACTTCACGGAGCTGCGCTGGTCGGAAGGCGCCATCTTTCTTGAGGGCAAGGGCGGCGCCTTTCTGCTGCAGGGCGACACGCTGACCTTCACCTGGGACGGAATGAGCAGCGCCTATGTCCGCTCCGGAACTGCAGACACGCCTCTCGCGCCTGCGTCCGGCAGCTATTCCAGCTATGTGGTCTACGAGGAGGGGGAAGAGTATCCCGACAGCAGCTTCTCCATCACCGTCAACGCCGACGGCAGCGGCACCTGGTTCAGCTACGGCGAGACGCACCCTATGACCTGGAACCGGTATTTCTTTACCGTTGACGGGGATCAGAGCTTCTACTACCTCTATGACGGCAGCCAGCTTAAAATCTTCGACGGAGAATACCTGATCCTGCTCAAGCAGAGCTGACCAGACTCCGCTGGGTTTTCCAGCTGATTGACGACAAAAGGAGCGCTTCTCTCAAAAAGAGAGGCGCTCTTTTTTCATCTTCAAGACTTCGTTCCGTGATCAATCCAGGGTCAGGCCCCAGACGCAGCCGGGGGGCAGGGGCCGGTCAGCGGCCAGACAGGGCTCCCCCGCCGGGTCCGGCGTGAGAAGCAGCGCCCGCTCCGTCCCGTAGGCCGCGCCGAGGGCGGCGGCCAGGGCGCTTCGGTCCGCTCCCGCCGGGACCAGCAGCTCCCGGATCCGGGTCTCGCCCTCGTCGCAGTAGACGGCGGCGATCCCCTCGCCCAGGGCCAGCAGATCCCCGCCGCAAGCGCGGCAGTTGGCCTTCTCCCGGCGCAAAACCGCCGGACCAAGCCGCACGTGGGGCGTTCCGGCCAGCAGGATCTCCCTCCGCGCGCCGTATTCCTCCGGCGAAAGCGGTGCCGGGATGTCGCCGGGGCGGCTCTCAACGCGCTCCTCCCGCTGCCGGAGGGCGGGGCGAACGGCGATGATGCGCTCGTACCAGAGGTAGAGCGAGTCCTCGGCGGGGCAGGTGCAGACCAGCTCCGCCCCCAGCCGACGCCCCAGGGCCGCGGCCTCCCGGCTCAGGGCGGCCCCCAGCCCCCGGCCCCGGGCCTCGGGCTGGACGGCCACGGCATAGAGATAGGCAAGCCGCCGCTCCTCCAGAAAATAGTCCGTCACCGCATAGGCCGCGCCCAGCAGGACACCGTCCTCCTCGGCACAGGCCCCGCCGCCCAGCGCCGGGAGATCCTCGAGAAAGGCCCGGGACAGCTCCGGCGGATCCTGAAAGACCCGGCGCCAGAGAGCTGCCAGGGGATCACAGTCCTCCCGCCGGACCGGGCGGATGATCGGTTCAGTCATCGTTCCACCTCGCGATGTACTTATTCAGCAGGTATTCCGGCTTGTAGCTCAGCTTGGACTGCCGCAGGCTCTCAAAGCCCATGTCGTCCTCCCGGTTCATGTAGACCAGTCCCGGGTGCCGGGCCAGGAGCATCCTGGTCAGCTCCCGGCATACCATGGGGTAAGCGCCGTTGACGTCGATCCGGGCCTTTTCAAAATGCACGTCGAAGGTGTCCTCAGCGCACATCTCCCCCAGGGAGAAGCCCAGGATCTTCCCCTCGGCCCGCAGCACGCCCCCCTCCAGGCCCAGGCGCTCAAAGGCGGCGAAGGCGCGGATGATGGCGTCGTGCTCGTTGGCAACGCTCTTGTCCAGACGCTGGAGGTTATCCTCGGTCCAGACGTCCAGCATGTCCATGCAGGCGGGGATCAGCTCCCGGGTCAGGGGGACGAATTCCCAGTCGTGCTCGGCCTCGAAGCGGTTGCAGTGGTTCTTCTTCCCGTGGAGGCTCTTGCCGGCGTAGGTGGCCAGCTTCTCCGCCCGGTAGATATAGTCCCGGTTGTTCTCCTCCAGGGAGTAGGTAAAGCAGCCGGGATACTCCTTCTCCAGCTGCTCGCAGTGCTCATCGGTGATGCCCCGGATGATCAGCGGGTACTGCCGCCAGGCCGCATAGGAGCGCAGAAGCTCGATGGCCGGGCGCAGCGGCCCCGCCCCGATGGGAAAGACAAAGGCGGGCTTGCCCTCATAGCGGAGCTTTACAAGCATCCGGTCCCCCGCCCGGGCGATGAGCTGACGGTAATACTTGTCCCAGATATAGATATTGCCGAAATTGTAGTCCGCGCTGGGGCTGTTCTCCGCCCACACCAGCTCGTCCACCCAAGGCTTGTCGCAGAGGGTGACGGTTTTGAACGCGATCGGCGCTTCCATCATGTCGTATCGGTCCGGCAGCAGCGCTCCCGGATCTCCTTTCTCAGTTCTCGCAGATCCATAAAGGTCTCCGGCCGCTTGGAGGGATCCCGCAGCAGGGCGGAGGGATGATAGATGGCCATCCAGCGCCGGCCGTCCCGGTCAAACCACTGGCCGTGCTGGCGGGTGATGCGAAAGTCCGCATCGATCTGGCCCATGGCGGCGATGCGGCCCAGGCAGACCACGAGCTTCGGGTCCAAAAGTGCGATCTGCCGCCGGAGCCAGGGAGCGCAGGCCTGCTGCTCCTCCGGCAGGGGATCCCGGTTGTGGGGCGGGCGGCACTTGACCATGTTGGCGATGTAGACCTTGGAGCGGTCCAGGCCGATCATCTCCAGCATATCGTCCAGGAGCTTGCCCGCGGGGCCCACAAAGGGCTCCCCCTGCAGGTCCTCCTGCTCCCCCGGGCCCTCGCCGATGAAGAGGACCTCCGCGTCCTCCCTTCCCACGCCGAAGACCAGCTTGGTCCGGGTCCGGCAGAGCTCGCAGCCCTGGCAGGCGGCGCATTCTTTTTTCAAGGCGTCCCAAGTGTCCATTTATTCCTCCGATCCGGCGGCCAGGCTCAACAGCAGCTCCCGCCGGTTGTTGTCCGGATAATCGATCGCATAGTCCAGCAGAAAGTCCAGCATCTCGCCCACGGCCCGGCCCTTCAGGCCCAGGGCGGTCAGATCCTCCCCGGTGACGGCCAGCTGCCGCAGGGAGAAGCACTCCCCGCTTTTGAGCACGGCCTTGACGGCCCGGGCCTTGCCCTCGCCCAGGCCAAAGGCGTCGGCACAGCGGGCGGCGCAGACCGCCGCCTCGATGCCGCTGCGGCGCAGGCAGCGCTTCCAGTCCCGCTCCGTCTCCGGCAAAGGCGCGTTGAGGATCTCCGCCGTCCGCCGGGCCACGTGGATGCTCCGGCTGTCCAGCCGCAGGGCCTGCAGGAAGTCCCCCGCGGAGGAGACACAGCCCGCGTGCTCCAGGAGCCAGGCGTAGCCCGCCCAGCGATCCGGCATCCGCCGGGGCAGGGTCCGCAGCTCCGGCAGGGGCTCGGCGGGCAGGCGGTTCCGGAGCCAGTGGTCCAGCAGCCCCAGCTGCACCGCCTCCAGGGCCACCTCCGGCCGGGGCGTGAGCAGGATCTTCTCCAGCTCCTCCCGGACCCGCTCCGGCGCCAGGGCGGCGCAGAGAGGGGCCTTCTCCCGGATGGCCTCCAGGGTGAAGAGCTCAATGGAAAAGCCCAGACGGGCGGAAAAGCGCAGGGCCCGCAGCATGCGCAGAGCGTCCTCGTCAAAGCGGCGCTCCGGCTCCCCCACGCAGCGGATCACGCCCCGACGCAGGTCCGCGGCGCCGCCGAAGGGGTCGTTGACCAAACCGTCCGGCGAGAGGGCCATGGCGTTGATGGTGAAGTCCCGCCGGCTCAGATCCGCGGTCAGGTCCGCCACGAACTGCACCAGGTCCGGGTGCCGGTGGTCGGTATAGCGGCCCTCGGCCCGGAAGGGCGTCACCTCCACCGGGTGGGAGTTGACGCGCACCGTCACCGTCCCCGTCCGGCCGCCGGTGAGCTTGGCCCCGGGAAAGAGCTCCAGGATCTGCTCCGGCAGGGCTGCGGTGCAGATGTCCCAGTCATGGGGCTGCACGCCCAGCACCATGTCCCGCACGCAGCCCCCCACCAGAAAGGCGGGGTAGCCCCGGCCCTGCAGGGTCACCAGGACCTGCCGGACATATTTGGGTGGTGTGATCACGGCCATAGACGCCTCCTGCGGCACGCTCCCGGCAGTGAAATCTCTGCTTGCAAAGACCTGCCGCCGGGATTATAATAGTTCAGGTTTCCTGTTTCTATTTTACCATTCCGCGCTCTGCGCTTCAAGTAGAATCGCGCACCGCATGAACGGAGTTTTTTATGAGTGATTTTTCCAACTATCTGTCCCCAGGCCGAAAGGGCCATCTGGTAGGCATCGGCGGCGTCTCCATGTCCTCCCTGGCGGAGGTGCTGCAGGGCATGGGCATTTCGGTCTCCGGCTCGGACAGCAATGAGAGCCACAATGTCCGGCAGCTGCGGGAGAAGGGCATTCCCGTCTCCCTGGGCCACCGGGCGGAGAACATCCCGGCGGACGCGGACTTTCTGGTGCGCACCGCCGCCGTGCACGACGACAATCCGGAGATCGCCTACGCCCGGGAACACGACATCCCCGTGTTCGAGCGGACCGAGGCCTGGGGCGCCATCTCCCGGGACTACCGCAACGCCCTGTGCATCTCCGGCACCCACGGGAAAACCACCACCACCAGCATGTGCACCCACATCCTGATGGCGGCGGACCGGGACCCCACCGTGATGATCGGCGGCACCCTGCCCCTGCTGAACGCCGGACACCGGGTGGGCCACGGCAACACCATCGTGATGGAGGCCTGCGAGTACTACAACTCCTTCCTCTCCTTCCACCCCACGGTGGCGGTGATCCTGAACATCGAGGCGGACCATCTGGACTTCTTCAAGGACCTGGAGGACGTGGAAAAATCCTTCCGGGCCTTTGCCGAGCGGGTCCCGGCGGACGGCTTCGTGGTGGCCAACTACGACGACGAGAACACCATGCAGACCCTGGAGGGGCTGGACCGCAGGCGCATCACCTTCGGCCTCAGCACCGCGGCGGACGTGCACGCCCGCAACCTCCGCTTCCTGGGGGCCAACTCCCAGTTCGACATCATCTACCGGGGCCGCAAGTTCACCGACGTGACCCTGCACGTGCCCGGCATCCACAACGTGAAAAACGCCCTGGCCGCCACCGCCGCGGCCATCTGCCTGGGCATCCGGCCCACGGCGGTGAAATACGGCCTGGCGGGCTTCAACGGCGCGGGACGGCGCTTCGAGTTCAAGGGCAAGTTCAACGGGGCCGACGTGTACGACGACTACGCCCACCACCCCGGGGAACTGAAGGCCCTGCTGGACACGGTGGAGAGCCTGAACTACCAGCGCACGGTGCTGGTGTTCCAGCCCCACACCTATTCCCGCACCGCCGCCCTCTTCGACGATTTTGTGGAACAGCTGAAGCGGCCGGACGTGCTGCTGCTGGCGGAGATTTTCGCCGCCCGGGAGAAGAACACCATCGGCATCTCCTCCGCCGCCCTGGCCCAGCAGGTGCCCAATTCCTTCTTCTTCCCCTCCTTCCCGGAGCTGGAGAACGCCCTCCGCGCCCTGGCCAGACCCGGCGACATCATCCTCACAGTGGGCGCCGGCGACGTGTACAAGATCGGCGAGCACCTGGTGGCCGAGGAATGAATGATATCACAAGAAAGAATCGGACCGTCTTTCGACGGTCCGATCAAGCTGTCGACAAAGTGTCGACAGCTTGAAAGGCAAAAATGGAAACTTCCGAAAAAGTTTCCATTTTTGCATGATTGAACGTGAAGGGGGGCATACCCTCCCCCTTCACAATCCCCCCATGCGTGTCGATACGCTGTCTTGGGGCTTTGTCTACAGTCTCATCGGACCGTCTTTCGACGGTCCGATTCTTCTATGTTTTTTTGCTTGTTCAGTGCACGGTCACACTGGTGGTGTGGAGGTTGGGTCCGTTGTACCAGAAGAGGAAGCCCTCCAGGTCGATCACATCGCCCACCTGCAGATTCTCCACCGTCTTGTAGACCTCGGTGTCGTTGCCGCGCAGGTAGTACTCCACGCAGAACTCATAGGTGGTGTCGCCGATGGTGACCTTGAAATACAGGTCGTCGGTCCTCCGGTCGGGATCCTTATAGGCAAAGGCGGCCCCGGTCTCGTCATAGGGCTCCACCACAGCGCCCTTGAAGCTGACATAGCGGTTCTGGTACTGGATCATGTCGACAGTGCCCCAGACCTCGGTAATGTCGACGGGACGGAAGCTGTAGCTGCCCTTCACGAACTCAAAGCTGGCGTCGACGATTTCCGTCTCGCCGGCCCACTCGCCCTTGTAGCCGGTCACGCGGATCTTCTGGCCGGGAACCAGCAGCGCAGCGTCTTCCTCGGAGCAGGCCATGTTGTACATGTAGTAGCCGCCTTCGGCGTCCTGGGCATAGACGCAGATCTGATCGTTCCACCAGGACTGGTGATCCAGCACGTAGGCCTCGATGACCACGGGGCTGTCCAGATCGGCGGCGGCATACTCGGCATAGGTCATCACGCCTTCGCCCTTGGCCAGAACGTCCTCATTGATGACCTGCACAAAAATCAGATCACCCAGCTCGTCAGCCTCGATGCTCAGGGTGGTGTCGTTCAGAACGCCCACCAGAGGACTGCCGGAGCCGTTGTCCAGCTTCAGCTGGCCGTTCTCCTCTTCATAGGTGCCGGAGAAGCTTGTCTGCAGCTCGGCAAAACCCTGGCTCAGGAAGATGCTGTCCAACAGGTCGTCCAGGGTCTGGCCGGTTATGCTCTCGAACGTCTCGACCGTCATGCCGTTGTCGGTAAGATAGGTCTCCAGCCAGCCGCGCAGCGCGATATGCAGGGCCGGCAGCATGGTCTCAGCGTCAATGGACAGGTCGAAGCTCCCATCGGAACGGAGCTCCAGAATAACCGGCAGGGAAACGCCCTCTATGGCCTCAACAAGGTCAGGATCGGAGTCGCTCAGATAGGCGGCCAGGTCCACCTCGGCGAGCCACATGCCGTAGATCCCGGCACGGCTCAGCACGACCTCGCCATACTCGTCCATATCGACGATCAGCGTATCGCCGGTAAAGATGCCGCGGGTAGAGCCGTCGTCGAACAGCACCACCCCGTCAGTCACCTGATAAACGCCTTCCGCATACTGGTTGATGGCGTCCAGATCGAAATCCTTCATGGCGTCCTCGACAAGCACGTCTACCGACGAGCCGTAGGCCTCTTCCAGCTGCTCAATGGTCAAGCCGTTTTCTTCGCAGATCTGCCCCACATAGGTATACAGCGCAGCCTGCAGAGACGGAACCATAGGAGCCGCGTCAAGCAGCAGGCTATAGGTGCCGTCTTCCCGCAGCTCCACGGTGATGGCAGCCAGGGCAGTTCCCATCAGGCCGTCCAGCTCCGGCACTTCCGCAGCGATGAAGCTTCCCATGTCGAAGGAACCGGTCCAGGTCCCCACAGGGTTCAGCTCCGCGTTGGGGATCCTTTCGATGGGCTCTTCCTCGTCTTCCTGCTCCTGCTTCTGGAAGGTCATGATCATGCTGCTTTCCGTCATGATCAGGACTCCGTCGGCGAAGGTGTAGGAAACCGCGACGCCATCCTCGTCATAGATGTAGTTCTCATCCCAGGTAAGCGGCAGCTGATCTTCGCCCTCAACGAGAAGACCGGTCCCGTCTGCATAAAGATCCAGGGTAAAGACGATGCCGGCGCTGCTCAGCAGCTCGGTGTAGTTTTCGCCGTCCATGACCAGATCGGTCAGAACATAGGTGCCGATGCGATCCTCCGGCGTGTCGGCCAGCGCGCGGCCGCTCCACCCGCCGAAAACGCCCAGAGACAGGAACATTGCCAGCACAAGGATGCAGGAAAGCGCTTTTTTCATGGTATGACCTCCTTTTTCAGTTCAAACTGGTTCTTATTCAGTGTAATACCAAAGAATTCCGATGTCAAGCAGCTTGTTGAAGGATCGCTTCAAAGAAGCGCGGCGAGCTGAAAAGCAGCTCCGGGCCAGGGCCGGCCAAGCCCGAGGCTCTTCTGTCCTCACATTCGATTCAGTCGAACTGCAGCTGGAGGACTTGGATCTCCTCGGTGCCGCTCTCCTGGGGATCCCGCGGCGCGACAAGGATCGTCCCGCTTCTCACGAAGCCCAGAAGCCCGGACGCGACATACGCCTCCGCCGTGCCCACATCCATATGGAGCATCTCGTCGTAACGGATTTCCGACTCCGTTTCGGGATAGTAGACATACTGCCGGAAACGGATGAGGATGACGCCGTCCGTCAGCTGGAAGGCATTCTCCGCGGAGACGAAAAGCGGATACACTCCGCCGAAGGCCGGGTAGTACACCCGTCCGCCTTCGCAGCGGTATTCCAGACCGGAATCGGAGACCGCCGTGCCGTCCTGATAGTCCACGGTCAGATCGAACCAGCGCGAGATGATCCGGTTCAGCTCCTCCCAGGGGAGGGATTCCTCCCCGTTTTCATGGCTCATGGTCTGGTCTCGCTCCCTGTCGACGGCATAGAAGACCGCGAAGGCCGTGAGCGACTCTTCCGTCAGGCTTTCGGGCTTGAGGAAGGACTCGTTCCAATAGTCGAGGAAGGGCGTCAGCGCGGCGTTGAGCTCGTACTGCCTCTCAGGCGTGAGCTCCACCGGGCCGAAGGCGCAGGTCTCCGGATCCGTGAGCTTCCGGATGGCGGTGACACGGGGCTCGGGTCCTTCCTCCCAGAAGAGAAAGCCGGTGAGCTCCCCATACGCTCCCTCCGTGTCCTGCCGCTCCGCCAGCTCCCGGGCAATATCCTCCGGGGTCTTGCCGGTCGCGGCCTCCAGCATCTCCGGGCTGATGCCAAACTGTGTCAGAAGCTGATCCTCCATCCGCTCCGTCAGCAAGGGGAGCGCTCCGGGGATGGGATCGGCGCTGTCCGCATACAGAGCAAAGGTCCCGTCCGAACGGAACTCCAGGATCGAGGAGGGGGCGATCTCCCCCCAGTCCTCCTCTGTCTTCGGGTGAAGGGAAACCCACGCGTCCGGTCCGCCGCGCCAGACCCCCGTCAGGGAGGCGCGGGAAAAGGCGACAAGCCCAAGCCGGCCCAGATCGACGAGCAGACGGTCGCCGTCACGGATCCCGCGGCTCACATCCGGGTATCGCTCGCCGTCGATCACACTGTCAAAGATGACCTCGCCGTCCTCTACCCGATAGCTCCCCTTGGGATCATTGAGATTCAGCATTTTGAAAAAGAGCTCGTCCAGCAGCCAATCGTACATCTCCTCCAGACTCATATCGGACTCCCGGGCGGCCTCAGCGACGGTAAAACCGCCTTCCGAGGCCACTTTTTCGCAGAAGGAGGCCATCGCCTGCCGCAGAGCCGGGATCGCCGGCTCAAAATCCAGCTCGAAGCGAAAGCTTCCGTCCTCCTGCAGATCCATAAGGACATGGAAATACGCGCTGTCAAGGTATTCTCCGATGGGGTAAACATCCCAATCCAGCACATGGACGTCTCCCATGCCGATCCAGGTCCCCGCGAAGACCTCTTCCTCCGGCAGGTCCGCCTGTGCGCAGGGGTACCCGCCGCCGACCAGCCCCAGGGACAGGATCATCGTCAGCGCCAGGACAAAGCTTATCCGTCTTTTCATCGTGCAGCTCCTCTCTTTGAAGGATGGATAGCGTTTCCAGTATACTGTGCCGCCCGGTCCTTGTCAATTCCGGCGCTTCTTCCCCAAAAACCAGGATCCCCGCGGCTTTTGCCGCGGGGATCCTGGTTTTTGAAGAGATTGAGAAGATGCGGTAAAAGGGGTTTACTTCACAGTCAGGGAAATGACGTGGAGATTGGGTCCGCCGTACCAGTAGAGATAGCCCTCCAGATCCACAACGTCGCCCACCTGCAGGGCTTCCACGGCCTTGTAGACCTCGGTATCGCTGCCGCAGAGGTTGAATTCCACGCAGAACTCATAGATCACGCCGTCCCTGGAGACCTGGAAGTACAGGTCGTCGGTCTTGTTCTCGAAATCCTTGTAGGCAAAGGCCGCGCCGGTCAAATTGCCGCCCTTGTCCCGATACTCCTCCACCGTGACGCCCTTGAAAGCGACCAGTTGGTTTTGATGATCGATGAGCTTCTCCGAACCCCAGGCAGCGCTCAGGTCCACAGGGCGGAATTGATAGCTGCCGTCCACAAACTCGAAGCTGCCGTCCATGATCTCCACCTCGCGGCCCCATTCGGCCTTTTCTCCGCTGACGCGGATCTTCTGGCCGGGAACCAGCCCGGCGGCGTCCTCCTCAGAACAGGCCATGTTATAAATGAAATATCCGCCTTCGGCATCCTGGGCATAAACGCTGACCTTGCCGTCTCTCCAGGTCTGATGATCCAGGACGTAGGCCTCGACGACCACGCTTGTCCCCGTCTCGGCCGCTGCGTACTCGGCATAGCGCATCACGCCATCACTCTTGGCCAGCACGTCCTCCTGGATGACCTGTGTAAAGCACAGCCCACTCAGGGAATCCTGGTCGAAGGTCAGGGTGCTGCCGTCCAGCGTGCCGGTTCCCACCCGGCCGGAGTCGTTTGTCAGCGTCAGTCTGTCCTCCTCCCGCTTGTAGCTGCCGGAATTGGTGAGGTCAGACAGATCAAAATCCACGTCCGCAAAGGTCTCATCCAGCGCTTCGTCCAGCGTGCCGCCAGTCAGAGCCTCATACTGCTCGACCGTCATGCCGCTTTCGGCAAGGAGGCTCTCCATGTAGCTGCGCATGGAATCGCGCAGCGTGGACAGCAAGGCGGAACTGTCCATAGACAGGATATAGGTCCCATCGGAGCGGAGCTCCAGAACCATCTGCAGCGGAACCGCTTTCAGCGTCTCGACACTGCCGGGGTCCGTCTCTCCATCAAGGAAGAACGCCAGGTCCGTCTCTGCGATCCAGATCCCCAGGATGCTCTGATCCGTCACCTCCGGCTTCTCCGGCTGCTTTTCGTCCTCCACTTTCTGGAAGGTCATCTGCACGCCCTCTTCGGTCAATACCAGAGTGCCGTTTTCATAGAGATAGGGCAGAGGGACGCCGTCTTCGGTATAGATGTTTTCCTCATCCCAGGTCAGGGAGCGAGCATCTTCACCCTGGATGAGCAGACAGGTCCCGTCCTCGTGGAGTTCGAGGGCGAACACGGTCCCGGAGGACTTCAGCAGCTCGGTGTAGTCTTTGCCGTCCATTACCAGCTCGGTCATGACATAGGTGCCGACGCGGTCTTCCGGCGCGTCAGCCAGGGCGCGGCCGTTCCATCCGCCAAAAACACCCAGGGACAGGAACAGCGCCAGAACCAGGATACAGGAAAGTGTTTTTTTCATCAAAAGAAACCTCCTTGCTTCTCCGGAATATTTCTGTTTTTTCAGTATAAGGCAGGAGCGGTCCGATGTCAAGAAACACGTCGATCCCGGTCCGGAGACCAACCGCTCCCCTTCGAAGGGCCGCCCCGCCCCGGCGCAGCCGGGGCAGAAAAAAGCCGGAGACGGGTTCCCGTCTCCGGTCAAGCTGTCGACAAAGTGTCGACAGCTTGAAAGCAAAAATGGAAACTTCCGAAAAAGTTCCCATTTTTGCAAGATTGAACGTGAAGGGGGGCATACCCTCCCCCCTTCACAATCCCCCCATGCGCATCGAAGTCTTTCTG
>JAFWQQ010000061.1 GCA_017545165.1 Oscillospiraceae bacterium | reverse complement strand
CCCGGTTTTGCTTTCTGTACCTCTGAAGTTCCTCTTTTTCTTCTTCTGTGAATGTGTATTTCTTCACCTTGCATCACCGGAACTATTTTACCACAATAACCGCCTTGGTTCAATCCTTTTAATTGAATATTAGTATAAGACTATAGAAATACTCATGCGGCTAGGCTGGGACACGCATGGGGAGAGCGCGAGAGGGGATTGGTTATTCCCTCTCGCAGTACAATCCATGCAAAAACGGGAACTTTTTCAGAAGTTCCCGTTTTTGCGTCTTCATCTGTCGACTCTTTGTCGACAGATGAAGACAGCCCGCCTGGTCCGGCGGGCTGTCTCTTTGCGCTTTCTTTGTGCTTTCTTCGCTTTTCAGTAAGTATTCGTCACGAGGAAGCCGTAGGGCAGCGAGGGCGCGTCCACCACGGTGATCCGCAGCTGGATCCCCTTGGCCTCATAGTTCCAATAGGCGGAACGCTCGATGACGTCCAGGGTGATGAGGATGTCATAGCTGCCGTCCTCGTTGATATAGGCGCCGTCCACCACGATGTTGGCCGGCTCCGTGCCCCAGGTGTTGACCCATTTCCGATCCATCAGGGCCAGCTTCGCCCGGTCCCGCAGCTCGCAGTCCTGGGCCACATACTGGAGCATATCGGAATAGTGGCGCTCGTAGTACGGAGTGCCGAAATAGCCGTAATAGGCTTTTGTAAAGACCCAGGCGAAGGTGTACATGCGCTCCTTGGTCTCGTCGTCACACTCGCCCACATAGTGCTTCACCTCTCCCAGAGCGTTCTCCGGAATGGCCACCGAAGTCGGCACGCCCTCGGGCCGGACGTAATCCTCCGGCAGGGCCGATACCAGCCAGGCGTCCGGGAGATAGCGGGTGCCGCCGGCCTGGTTGGAGGAGCGGTTGACCGCCTGCCCGTCATAATACATGCAGGTGGAGTTGCCGCCGTCCATATTGGAGGCGTTGACGCAGCCAAACTTGTCCGCCATGATATTGACGCAGTCCTCGAAGGTCACGCCGATGCTGTAGCCCTGGCGCCCGTCGATGGCCACCATGACAATGGCTCCGTCCTCCCGCTGGCCGATGGCCGTTCTGGCTCCGATGCCCTCCTCCAGCTGAGAAGGATCGGTCTTCACTCCATTCTCGACCAGGCAGGGGCCGAAGCACACCGCGTCGCGGATGCCGATGGCCATGCAGTCACTGAAATCGTAATACCCTGCCCACATGTGGTTGTCATTGTCCAGCGCGGCCACCGGGCCGTACTGTTCCCCTTCGAAGACGGTGCCGCGGCCGAAGGTGATGCCCCTGGGAGGCCAACCCATGCCGCCGCCTTCCTCGTCCACAAAGCCGCCGGCGTTGATGCCCGCGACGGCCTCGTACTTCTCCGCCATCTGGTCCAGAGTGAGGCCCTGTCCCCAGGGGACCGGCTGGGTCAGCGCGGTGCCTACGAAGACGCGGGAGGGATCCAGAACGATCAGGGCATACACTGTCGCTCCCTTGTAGAAGAACTTATAGTTGATGATGCCGTCCCCGTCCTCGTCCTCAAGCGTCACATAGCCCAGGTCTTCGGACGCGAGCGCCGCATCCTCTTCCGCCGCAGGCTCTTCGTCGGATTCAGCCTCGTCCTCTGCCGCGGGCTCCGCCGTCTCCGGCACAGCTTCCCCGGCTGCGTCCGTCTCCGGCGCCGCCCCTGCCTCGTCCAGATTCGCCGTCTCAGGCTGGGCGGGCACATCCGTCACAGGCTCCGACCCGATCTCCGCAGCGGGCTCCGTCCCGGCCTCCGCGTCAAGCTCGCTGACAGCCGCAGGCTCTTCCACCGGCGCCGCCATGGACTCCCCATCGACAGGCGCCTCCGGCTCACTCACGGGCTCCTCCGCCGTCTCCGCCGCAGGTGTCTCCACCGTCTCCTGTGCAGAGGCGGGAATCTGTTCGGCCGGGGTCCCGGCTTCAGTAGGAGCCTGCCGCTCCTCCTGTTCCATATAATCCTCCAGACGGCTGCAGGAGCAGAGGCCGAGGATCAGGCCGGCGGCCAGCAGCAGCGCCAGCACCCGGTGCATATGTCTGTTCTTCATCTGATTGTTCCCTTCTCAGTAATTTCTGTGCAATTGAAACTGTACTATAATCCGCGAGACAAGTCAAGTCCCCCAGGCAGCGATCCGTATGATTTCCCCCTCCGGCGCATATCCTAAGCAAGGTGGAACATACCAAAATACCAGGAGGATGCTCATGAAAAACAAGCCTTGGAAAAGCTACGCGGCCTGGATCCTGTTTACCGAGGCCGTAGGCGGTCTGGCCGGTCTTCTGACCCGCTCGGCCATGGAGGTCTACAACGACACGATCCTGAAGCCGCCGCTTTCGCCGCCGGCTCTGGTCTTTCCCATCGCCTGGACGATCCTCTACGCTCTGATGGGGATCGGCGCCGCGCGGATCTGGATGAAGCCGCCCTCTCCCGGGCGCAGCAGGAGTCTGCGGCTCTATCTGCTGCAGCTGGCCTTCAACTTTCTCTGGAGCTTTCTGTTCTTCTCCTTCCAGGCCTTCGGCCTGGCCTTCCTGTGGCTGGCGGTGCTGTGGCTGCTGGTCGTGCGGATGATCCTGTCCTTCTACGAGACGGACCGCCCCGCCGCCTGGCTGCAGCTGCCCTATCTCCTATGGCTGCTGTTTGCCGCCTACCTGAACCTGGGCGTCTGGAAGCTGAACGGGTAAAAAACTGGGGACGCGATTTCCCGCGTCCCCTGTTCGCTCAAAACCCATTTCTCAAAGCTTCTTCTGCCGCGCCGCCTTGTCCTTGCCCACGCCGCAGCCGGGGCTGGAGAGCGAGCAGTTGTGGCCGCAGCCGCCGCAGTGGGTGTCCCGCTTGGTGAGCAGGACCCGCTCCCAGGGGCGATAGCCGAAGATCCCGGTCCGGGCCCTGGTGTAATTGCGCAGCCGGGCCCGATCCAGCAGCTCCGCAGTCAGCAGACAGTCCGCCACCAGCACGCAGTCCTTCCCCTCCTGCTCCAGGCGGGCGATCAGGGCCTCCGCCCGGGCGGAGATCTCCCTGCGGCTCTCCGGCTGGCGTTTGCTGCCCAGCTTCCGCTGCAGCGCGGCCATCTCCCGCCAGAGCCAGAGCGGGTGCTCGCCCCGATCCGTCCAGGGCAGGGAGAGCACCGGAGCCAGCAGCTCCTCCTCGGCGACACAGCCGCCTTCGATGCACAAGTCCGCCGTCCTTTTCGCCGCCGGCGTTGGCGCGATCAGCACCCTGCCGCCCTCCCAGGGCAGCTTCTTCTCCTCGCGTTTTTCGGGTTCCTCCTCCTGCGCCAGGCGGCAGAGGGCGGCAAAGCGCTCCCCGTCGCAGCGGGCGGGCCAGAGCCCCTCCTTCTCGCCGGTACAAACGATCCAGATCTTCATAAACGCTCCTTATTTGTACAGCGGCCCCAAGGGGCCGCTGTATCGTTTCTTGTTGTTTCTCTCATCAGAACTTGCCGCTGTGCGAGTGGAAGCCGCCGCTGCTGCCCCCGCTGCTGCCGCCGCTGAAGCCGCCGCGGCTGGAGCCGGAGCCGGAGTCGGAATTGATGCGTACACGGCTCTCTGTGCGGTTGACGAAGCGGTCTTCCTGGGTGCGGAGGACCGCACTGCCGGGCACCACATACTCCTCGGCGGTGCTTCGCTCCTTGGCCGTCTTCATCTGAGACTTGAAGGTAGAGCAGACGATCAGAGCGACCAGGCAGGGCACGCCGATCACGATCAGCGTCCGAATGATCCTGGATCTCTTCTGCTGACGCTCCAGCGCCGCCTGGTACTCCCGGGCTGCCTGTTCTTCCTTTTCCTTCAGTTCGCCATAGTAATAGGTCTTGTTGGGATACTGCTGTCCACGGATGGAACAGGGATCGGAATCCTTGTTGAGCTGGTTGTCAAGCGCGGTAGCCAGCAGGTCTCCGCTTTGGCTGAGATAATCCTCGAAGCCTCCGCCCCAGTCGTTGTTCCGGAAATTATCCAGAAACTCCTTCTCCACCAGGGTCTTGTTGTGGTCGCCGAAGACATAATCCGCAAAGTATCCGAAGGTGGTCAGGGAATAGTCCCGGTCGTTCATGCTCAGCAAAAGCAGGATGCCGTCCTTGTCCGGTCCGATTCCCAGACCGCGCTTCTCATACAGTTGCTCGGTGCATCTGACCACGCTGTACGTATTGTAGGCCCGATAGTCCTGCACGGTGATGATATAGATTCCGACCTGGAGGTCCTCGCTGAGCTTGGCGGCCGTCTGTTCCAGCCTTTCCACCTCTGCCTCGCTGAGGATCCCCGCCTCATCGGTCACATACCGGCTGCTCTCCTGCAGCGGCTTCTCTGCTTCTCCGGCAGCCTCGGTCTCCTCCGGCTCTCCGGCCTTCTCCTCGGCTTCAGCCTCCATATCCGGCTTCGCGGCGAGACCCAGCGCGGCCTCCTCCTCGGCTTCATCCTCTGCCGAAAGCACCGGGGCGGCACCCGCCGTCTCTTCGCTCTCCTGCGCTGCCGCTTCTTCCGAAGCCTCCGTCCACTCCGCCAGGGCGAGTGTGCCGAAGCTCAGGCTGAAGACCAGCAGCAGGATCAGCAGCGCGCATAGCTTTTTCTTCATCAGCGCACCTCCCTCAGAGCAGGAACATCAGCGCCAGCAGGATCAGCAGCGGAAAAACGGCCATGCCCGTCATGGCGGGCTCCACGGTTGGGTAGGCCCCGACAGCCGCCACGTCCTCTGTTACCTCGAGGACCTCAGCGGTCTTATGAATGTAATCCGCCATTCCGCCTTCCCAGTCGTCGTCCCGGAACTTGTCCAGAAATGCGGCTTCGATTTGATCCAGCTCCTCGTCGCCCAAGCAGCTGGACGCGCGGTCGCCGCAACAGATGAGGGCGTAATCCCGCTCTTTCATGCTCAAAAACAGGATGATCCCATCACGATCCGGCCCATAGCCCAGGCTGTAGCCTTCGTACCAGAGGAATGCGGCGTCCGTGACCCACCCGGGGCAGTTTTGGGTATAGTCATATTCCGTGATGACATAGATCCCGATCTGAGCCGCTTCGCTGTAACGGGCAGCCATGTCTTCCAGGCCGCGGATCTGTTCCTCCGTCAGGATCCCGGCCTCGTCGATGATATGTCTCTGTTCGTCCTCCGACTCCTCCGCCAGGGCGGAGACGCCGAAGCAGGCGCTGAACGCCAGCAGCAGGGCCAGCAGAGCACAAAGCTTTTTCTTCATCACTCCACCCCCTCTTAAAGCAGGAACAGCAGTCCCGCCAGGATCGCCGCCAGAGGCGCGGCAATGGCGCCGAACCAGCCCCAGTACCGGGCCATGGACACCGGCAGATCTCCCACCAGCTTGCCGGTCTGGCCGTTCATGGCGAACAGGAAGCTCTGTCCGTTCCAGCGGGTGGACA
Source organism: Oscillospiraceae bacterium (assembly GCA_017545165.1). Classification (GTDB taxonomy): domain Bacteria; phylum Bacillota; class Clostridia; order Oscillospirales; family Oscillospiraceae; genus Limivicinus. The sequence goes on along the minus strand of JAFWQQ010000061.1, from coordinate 19,370 downwards.
GCAGCCATACCGGAAGCATCACGTATTTCACCGCTCCGCGGCGCAGCACCAGGTTTTTGCCCACAGGGGTGGCGCTGGAATAGCCCCGGACCGTGCTGGCGACGATCTGCTCCGTGGTGTTGGAGGCCCTCCGCTTGGCCCGCTTGGAACACTCCTCCATGTCCACATCGTAGCGCTCGGCCAGGAAGCCTGGCATATAGGCGGTGGAGAAGGGCTTCAGCTCCCTGTAGTCGAAGGGCTCGATGGCGTCCATATGGGCGTCGGGCATCTTGCGGGAGCCGTCCACCGGGATCCGGGAGAAGTCCACGGTCCCCGCCCGGCGCACGTCATAGTGGTCTGTAATGGTCACCTGATAGTCTCCGGAGCGGTGACTGGTGACTTTGGTGGCCTTGAAGCGCAGGTCCGCGTCTCCCTGCCCGTCGAAGAGCCAGAAGGGCACATATACGCCCTTGATCTCCTCAATGTGGTTTTCCGCGGAAAAGGCCTTGGGCAGCAGGCGCTTGCCCTTGTAATACTCCCGCAGGGCCTTTTTGGCGGCCTCCTTGTCCAGCTTGAAGGGCAGGATATAGTCCGGCTTGAGCATCCCGTGAAACTGGCCCGGCACCACGGTGGGGTTGCCGCAATAGGGGCAGCTGGTGGCGGCGGTGGTCTCGTCACAGATGAGCTCCGCCCCGCAGGAGGGGCAGTTGTAGGCGCGCATGCCTTCCTCGATCCTATCGTCGGACCAGGAGACCTCGCCGGCAGCCTCGGCCTGCTGGGCCTGGGCGGCCTGGGCGGCCTGCTGCTGCACGTCGGCCTGGGCGGCCTGGTCCAGCTTATCCTTGTAAAGCGCCTCGATCTCCTTCACCGTGTAGCTGCTGCCGCAGAAGTCGCAGCAGAGCTTCCCGCTGGCGCCGTCATAGCGCAGAGGGCCGGTACAGGCCGGGCACTGATAGTTCGTGATTTTTGAGGGCATGTCTGTCCTCCTCTCGTATCATAGTCCAAAGGACGCAAAGGCACAGCGGCAGCGTCGGCCGAAGCCGCATATCTGCCGCCGCGCCTTCTGTGTCAGGAATCAGCCGACGATGTCGTTGTTGTCAAAGGGATCGCCGCACTCGGGGCAGAACTTCGGGGGCTTGGAACCGGCTTCCGGCTCCCAGCCGCACTTGTCGCAGCGGTACTGGGGCGCGGAGGCGGGCTTCTTGGTGCCGCACTCGGCGCAGAACTTGCCCTTGTTCACGGCTCCGCAGGTGGGGCAGGTCCAGCCGGGGACAGCTTCGGGCTTCTTAGCGCCGCACTCGGGGCAGAACTTGCCGGTGGCGGCTGCACCGCAGGCAGGGCAGGTCCAGGTGTTGGCCACGGGGGCGGGAGCGGGCTGCTGCTGACCCATCTGGAACAGGTTCTGGGTGTTGGCACCGGCGGCCTGGTTGGCCATGTTCATGCCCATGAAGGCCATGGCGGGGCCGGCGCTGGTATTGGCGGCGGCGGCCTGCATGGCGGCGGCCTGAGCGCCCACCAGGTGCGCGGCGGCCATATTGGGATTGCGGAAGGTGGCGTTGCGCTGCAGCTCCTTGATCATGGCCTCGTCTTCCTCGCTGGCCTTGACGCTGGAGACACCGATGGAGGCGATTTCAATGCCGCGCAGGTCGCGCCACTTGCCGGAGAGCTCCTCGTTCAGGGCGTAGGCCAGCTCGGTGGTGTGGCCGGGCAGAGCAGAGTAGCGGATGCCCTGCTCGGAGATGCGGGCGAAGGCGGGCTGGAGCGCGGTGAGCAGCTCGCTCTTCATCTGGCTGTCCAGCCGGTCGCGGGTATAGTTGTCGGTCACATTGCCGCAGACATTGGTGTAGAACAGCAGGGGGTTGGAGAGCACATAGCTGTACTCGCCGAAGCAGCGGATGGAAATATCGATGTCCAGACCGATATTGTTGTCCACCACGCGGAAGGGCACGGGAGAGGGAGTGCCGTACTTGTTGCCGGTGAGCTCCTTGGTGTTGAAGTAGTAGATGCGCTGATCCTTGGGGGCCTCGCCGCCGAAGGTGAAGCGCTTGCCGATCTGCTTGAAGACATTGACAATGCCCTCGCCCAGCTTGCCGGAGAAGATGGAGGGCTCGGTGGAGGAGTCATAGATGTACTCGCCGGGCTCGGCGCAGACGTCCACGATCTTGCCCTGCTCCACGATCAGCATGCACTGGCCGTCGGCCACGGCGATGACGGAGCCGCTGGAGATGATGTTGTCGCTTCCCTTTGTGTTGGAGGAGCGGCCGGAATTGCGCTTTTTGCCCTTGACGGCCAGGACGTTGTTGGGCAGCGCCTCACAGTAAAAATACTCTTTCCACTGGTCGGCCAGAACGCCGCCGGCGGAACCCAATGCTGCAGAAATAAGACCCATAGTGTTTTCTCCTTTCCGTATTTGCAAATGTTTTTTGTTGCAGAATGGTTCGGGGCCAGGAAAACCCCGCTACTTCCCTACTGTCAAATATAGTGGAATACGGCGCAAAAATCAAGGGGCATTTGCGGTTTTTCCCGGGACAGCGCCGCATGCCGGCCTTTAGACGAATTCGGCGCGCTTTCGTTCCCCCGACGCGGGGAATTGCGGCTTCGCGCTGCCAGTGGCAGAAAAAGCGAGGCCGGAATTTCCGCAGCGGTCGGAAAAATGGAGCAAGCGAATGCGCGAACATTTTTCCGGGCACCGCAAGGCGGAAGGTGGCCCCGCAGGGGCCGGATGAGGTCCCCGCGAAGCGGACGAGCCGTGCCCCGTGACCGCGGGCGCTTCATGAAGCGCCCCTACGGCGGGGGACGGACGATCCCGCGTAGGGCGGGGCGCCCTCGCCCCGCCGCGGATCGGCGCAAGGGGTTCTCGTTCACGCAGGCACCCGGACGGGGATCGGCGGAGCGGCCAGGGGGCCGCTCCCTACGCGGCGAACGATACGTCGGCGCAGATCGGCGGGCCGCCGAGGGCGTCGGCCCCTACGGCGGGGGACGGGACGTCGGCACGAATCGGCGGGCCGCCGAGGGCGTCGGCCCCTACGGCGGGGGACGGGACGTCGGCACGAATCGGCGGGCCGGGACATGCCACGGCCCCTACGGCGGGGGACGGGACGTCGGCACGAATCGGCGGGCCGGGACATGCCACGGCCCCTACGGCAAAGACGGAACGTTAGCGCGTTATACCTCCCCTGTGCAAGGGGAGGTGGCACGGCGCGTCTCACGGAAGCGCCGTGACGGAGGGGTTGTTCCGCGTCCGCAGGCGACCGCAAGGGCGGGCGACCAAAGGTCGCCCCTACGGGCAGACGGACGTCGCGCACGTAGGGCGCGATGCCTACATCGCGCCGCGGATCGACGCAAGCCCCCCTTGCGTCAAGGGGGGCCCGTAGCGCCGAGCAGTGCTCGGGGTCGCTTCGTCCGGCGAGAGGCTCGCCGACCAATGGTCGGCGCTGCGGGGCGGATGAGGTGGAAGGACAAGCAACGACACCTCATCCGTCATCCGCCTCGCGTGAGATCGGCGGATGCCACCTGTCCGCCTTGCGGTACCCGAAAAAACCTTCGGGCTTGCGCTGATCCTCGGTTTTTTCGACCGCTGCGGTAAAAGCAAACCGCCTTCTTCTGCCGCTGGCAGCGGCGGTTTGCTTTTCCCCGTGCGCGGGGAAGGCTTTGCGGGCGCGGGACGGCCGTCGAAAAAAACGGGCAAAAAAGGGATTGATTCTTTTCCCCTTCCGTGCTATACTGCTTTCACACGCGGATGTAGTTCATCGGTAGAACGCCGGCTTCCCAAGCCGATAAGGGGGGTTCGATTCCCCTCATCCGCTCCAAAAAAGGCAGGCCCGATGGGCGGGTGTCGTAAAACAGTTTTATAGTGTTTTGCAGGGACGGCATGACTTACGGGTCATGCCGTTTCCTGTTTCATCAGTTCATCCAGAGGGATAAAGCCCACGAAATCATAAAAGATGCTGATGCTCTGGCGACGCTTTCCGCTGCTCTTGTCCGGAGCCCAGATAAAAATCGCCTTGATCAGATCATGGGCTGCATATGCGGTCAATTCTTCCAGATCCGCATATTGATGAACCTTATGGATAAACAGTTCCAAATTCTGATTCTGCTGTTCCTGTACTTCGATCTCCTGCCGCAATGTCTCAGCGTTCGTTTTCAAGGCCTGCTGCTCTTCTTCGTAGCTGCTGCTCATGACGGCAAAGCGTTCATCGCTCAGCTTTCCGGCTACATTGTCCTCGTAGATCCTCACGAAGAGCTTGTCGAGCTCAAGGATACGCTTCTCTGCTTTATCGAGCTGCTTTCGCTTTACCCGCAGGATCTCGTTACTCTCAACACGAAGTCGCTGCTCCATTTTTGCTCGGAAGAAATCCTCATCACGCGCAGTTTCTTCTGCCGCGTGTTTTTTTGACTTGATATCCCATTGCACTAAGCAGTTTGCGTGAAAAAGATAACCTGAAGAAAGAAAGATTCTGTTGACACGGTGTCAGACTGATGATATAGTGTTTTCTGACATCGTGTCAATATGCTTTTGAGAAGGAGTAATCACATGAAAAAGAACACGGGCGCGCAGCTGGCGCTGTATCCCTCGCCGGTGATCGTGGTAGGAGCTATGGTGGATGGCAAGCCGAACTGGACACTGGTGGCCCACGCGGGCGTCATGGCGCACAGCCATCTGATGCTCTCCATGGTGAAAGCCCACTATACCAACAAGGGTATTCGCGAAAACAAGGTGGTTTCCGTCAACGTGGTGGACTCCTCCTGGCTGAAAGAGGCCGACCGCATGGGCTGCGTCAGCGGCAACAAGACGGATAAGTCCGGGGCCTTTGCCTATACCCTGGGTGAAAAAGGCGCGCCGATGATCGACGCCGCCAAGGTCAGCATGGAGTGCGAGGTGGAGGACATCTATGATCTCGCGGGCTTTGACAACTTCATCTGCCGTATTGTCGGCACCTATGTAGCTGAGGAGATCCTGACCGAAAAGGACAAAATCGACTACCGCAAATTCAAGCCCGTACTGTTTCAGTTCCCGACATATGAGTATCTGGAGACCGGAGACATTCTCGGCTCCTGCATGAAGATGAACTGAACGCATTACACAAGTGGGGATTCACACGATGAAAAGAGCACTTTCTCTCTTGCTGCTGGCAGCAATGGCACTTTCCCTGTGCGCCTGTGGGCAGAGGCGGGAGGAGACCGCAGCGGTGAACACCGTGCCCGCATCAGAAGCGCCGCAGGCAAGCCCGTCTGCCGATCAGGAGCTGATCCCGGCAGAAAGCTCCCTGCCGGAAACGGAGGCAGCACCTGCCGAAGCCGTATCTTCCGTTGTCTATTTCACTTCGGACATTTCCCCGGAGGGGCTGCAGGCGGTCTATGAAGCGCTCAACTGGCAGCCCTCCGGTAAGTTGGCCGTGAAGGTTTCCACCGGTGAGCCGCCCGCCAGCAACTACCTCCGCGCGGAGCTGATCGGCCCGCTGGTGCAGTCCCTCGGCGGCACCATCGTGGAATGCAACACCGCCTACGGCGGCTCCCGCTCCAGCTCCGCCATGCACCGGCAGGTGGCGGAGGACCACGGCTTTACCTCCTTCGCACCTTTTGACCTGATGGATGAGGAGGGCGAAGTGCAGTGGCCTGTTAGCGGCGGCCGGCGGCTCGAGTACGCCATCGTCGGCAGCCATGCGGAGAATTACAGCGATTGGCTGATCCTCTCCCACTTCAAAGGTCACGCCATGGCGGGCTACGGCGGCGCCATCAAGAACGTGGCCATCGGCATGTCCTCCCCCAGCGGCAAGGTGTACGTCCACTCCGCGGGGACGCGCACTTCCGGCAGCATCATGCACAGCGACCAGGACGCCTGGCTGGAGGCCATGGCCGAGATGGTCACCGCCGTGCGTGATCACGTGGGCGAAGAGCATATCATCTATATCAACGTGATGAACAGGCTTTCGGTGGACTGTGACTGCGACGGCCATCCCGCCGAGCCGGACATCCACGACATCGGCATTCTGGCCTCCACTGACCCAGTGGCCCTGGATCAGGCCTGCATCGACCTGGTGTGGCAGGCGGAGGGCAACACCTCCCTGATCCGCCGGATCGAATCCCGTAACGGCCTGCACACGCTGGAATATGCCGAGCAGATCGGCCTCGGCAGCAGAAGTTATACCCTGGTGAACCTGGATGATTGAGGTTCTGCGCCGGGAGATCGTATATATCTGGTACTACTTCGATCTCCAATTCCGACAGATTTTCTGGTACTGGGTGCTGGGCATGGCCATCGGTTCGGCGGTCAGCGTCTTTGCCAAGGATCGTATCCACAGGATATTTACCCGGATGAAGGATACCAGATGGGGGCTTCTCGGCATCGTCCCGGCCTGCCTGCTGGGGATCGCCTCGCCGCTGTGCATGTACGGCACGATCCCCATCGCGGCCTCCTTCTCCAAACAGGGCATGCGGCACGACTGGCTGGCGGCCTTCATGATGGCTTCGATCCTCTTGAACCCCCAACTGATGATATACAGCGCGGCCCTTGGCCCCACGGCGTTGACCGTGCGTATCCTCAGCTGCTTTCTCTGCGGCTGCGCGGCGGGGCTGCTGATTTGGCTGTTTTATCGAAGCAAACCTTTTTTCAACTTCTCGGGCTTCGAAGAACAGACCCGTCGTGACACCGATCCGAATCTGCTGCTGCGCTATCTCAAAAACCTCTGGCGCAATGTGAAAGCCACCGGGATGTTTTTCCTTTTCGGTATCCTGCTTTCCGCCCTGTTCCAGCGTTATGTGCCGCAGACAACGATGGAAAAGATCTTCGGCGGAAACGAGGCCTGGGGCGTCCTGATGGCAGCCACCGTCGGCGTGCCGCTCTACGCCTGCGGCGGCGGGACGATCCCGCTTTTGCAGGAATGGCTCTGGCAGGGCATGAGCATGGGCAGCGCAGCCGCCTTCATGCTCACCGGCCCCAGCACCAAGATCACGAACCTTGGCGCCTTGAAGATCGTGCTGGGCATCCGGCGCTTTGCGCTGTATCTGATCTTTGTGATGGCGTTTTCCTGGCTGACAGGCATTCTTGTCAACTTGATTGTTTAGGAGAGATCAATCATGAAAATCCTTGTTCTGGGCGGCAGCCCTAACAGGAAGGGCTCTACGCAGCTGCTGATCGACAGTTTTCAGCAGGGAGCGGAAGAAGCCGGGCATACGGTAACGGTACTGAATGCGGCCCATATGAACGTGCACCCCTGCACCGGCTGCATTGCCTGCGGCTATGACGGGCCGTGCGTGCAGAAGGACGACATGCAAGAGATTCGAAAAAAGGTCATGGAATCGGATATGCTGGTCTTTGCCACGCCGCTGTACTTCTTCGGCATCTCGGCACAGCTCAAAACGGTCATTGACCGCTTCTGTGCTTTCAGCAGCCGGATCCATACGCGGAACATGAAGTCCGCTTTTCTCTCGGTGGCCTGGAATGATGACGACTGGACCATGGACGCCATCCGGGAGCATTATCTGACGCTGGTGAAGTATCTGAATCTGCGGGACATGGGCATGGTGCTGGGAACCGGCTGCGGTACGCCCTCACAGACCCGCCGCAGCCGCTATCCCCAGGCGGCTTATGAGTTGGGGAAAAAACTGAGATAGAGAGGGAGAAAAGAGATGCCGAAAGGATCTGCGGAACTGACCAATGCACGGCGGGAGGAGATCATCGCCGCCTGCCGCAAACTCTATGAGACGATGAGCTTCAAGGATATCACCTTGAAGGAGATCGGGCAGCAGACCTCCTTTACCCGCACCTCGATTTACAATTATTTCGAGACGAAGGAGGAAATCTTCCTTGCGCTTTTCGCACAGGAATACGAGCTGTTTACGGAAGACCTTGACCGCCTGTGCAAACAGAATGAAAGCCTGGCTCTGGATGCGCTGTCTTCCGCGCTGGCTCATGCGCTGGAGCGCCGTCCCCTGATGCTCAAGCTTTTGAGCATGAATATGTTTGACATGGAGGCTAATTCCCGCATGGAGCGCCTGATTGCGTTCAAGGCTTCCTATGGAAAGTCGAAAGACGCCATGGATGCCTGCCTGAAGCAGTTTGTTCCCGCTTTGAGCGAGCAAAGACGGCAGACCTTCCTGTATGCCTTTCTGCCCTTTGTCTATGGTCTTTATCCCTATACCATGGTAACGGAAAAGCAGAAGCAGGCCATGCGGGAGGCAGGGATCTCCTACGTCTATATGAGCACCTATGAAATGGCTTATGACTTTATCCGGACTTTGTTGGGAGGCTTGCTATGATTACCGTCAATCTCTACTATACCGGCTCGAACGGCAGCGCCAGAGCCTTCGCTGAGGAAATGACCGGCAGCGGGGTCGCGGCGGCAATTCGGGCCGAGGAAGGCAATCTGCGCTATGAATATTTTTTCCCGATGGATGATCCTGAAACTGTTCTGCTCATCGACCAGTGGCGGGATCAGGCCGCCCTCGACGCGCACCACGCCTCGCCCATGATGGCGCAGATCGCAGCCCTGCGGGAAAAGTACGACCTGCATATGAAAGTCGAGCGCTTTGTAAGCGACGAAGCGCTGCCGGAACAGGATCTGATGTTCATTAAACGCTGACAGGAGGATAACATGTCGAAAAAGATCACACAGACGGCCGGGCGCAATCAGCTCGGCGACTTCGCGCCGATGTTCGCCCATCTCAACGACGACGTGCTCTTCGGTGAGGTTTGGAATGCAGAGGCGCTTGACACCAAAACCAAGTGCATCATCACGGTGGTCTCTCTGATGGCCTCGGGGATCACCGATTCCTCCCTGGGCTACCACCTGCAGAACGCGAAAAACAACGGTGTGACGAAGGCGGAGATCGCCGCGATCATCACCCACGCCACGATGTATGTGGGCTGGCCGAAGGGCTGGGCCGTGTTCCGCCAGGCCAAGGAGATCTGGAACGAAGCGGAGAGTGCCGTGAGCGAAAAGGACGCCTATCAGAACAGCATTTTCTTCCCCATTGGGGAGGAGAACCCCTATGGACAGTTCTTCGTGGGGCAGAGCTATCTCGCTCCGGTGTCCACCGAGCAGGTGCCGGTGTTCAACGTTACCTTTGAACCGGGCTGCCGCAACAACTGGCACGTCCACCACGCGACCAAAGGCGGCGGGCAGATGCTCATCTGCGTGGGCGGCCGCGGCTGGTATCAGGAATGGGGCAAGGAAGCCGTGGAGATGACGCCGGGCACGGTGGTCAACATCCCGGCCAACGTCAAGCACTGGCACGGCGCGGCAGCCGACAGCTGGTTTTCCCATCTGGCCATCGAGGTCGGTGGGGAGAACGCCTCCAACGAGTGGCTGGAGCCCGTGTCCGACGAAGATTACAACAAATTGAGATAGGAGGACTTTGAAATGAGCAAGAATCTGGTCACATATTTTTCCGCCAGCGGGAGCACCGCCAAGCTGGCAAAGACTTTGGCCTCCGCCGCGGAGGCGGCGCTGTATGAGATCCGCCCGGCCGTTCCCTACGAGCGGCGAGACCTGAACTGGATGGACAAAAAGGCCCGCAGCACTGTGGAAATGCAGGATTCGAACTGCCGTCCGGAACTGGCGGATACAGCGGCTCCGGTTGCGGAGGCGGACATGATCTTTGTCGGCTTCCCCATCTGGTGGTACCGCGAGCCCAGCATCATCGACAGCTTCCTGGACGCCTACGACTGGACGGGCAAAACCGTCGTGCCCTTCTTTACCTCCGGCGGGAGCGATCTAGGCGAGGGGCAGGCGCGCATCGGGAACTTGGCAAAGGGCGCGAAGCTTCTGCCCGGCAAACGCTTCCCGGCTAGAGCTTCCGAAAGCGAGCTCAAGAGCTGGATCGACAGCCTGCGTATAGGGAAATGAGGATTACTATGATGAAAAAAGGGATCGCGTTATTTCTGATGCTTTCCATGGCGCTTGTCTGCGCCGGCTGCGGCGGTACGCCCACCCGGACGGCGTCTGAGCCTGCACCTACCGAAGCGCCGGAACAAGTACAGACTGAGGCCCCGATCCCTGAACAGGAAACGGAAAGTGCCCCGCAAGCTGAGATTGCAGAAGAAACATCCGAAGCAGAAAAGCAGAACACTGTCCTGGTGGTGTATTTCTCCGCCACAGGCACCACCCGGGGCGCGGCGGAGCGGATCGCCGCCCTCACAGGCGCAGATCTGGCCGAGATCGTTCCTGCACAGCCCTACACCGCGGAGGATCTGAATTACAACGACCGCTCGACCCGCGCTACGGTGGAGCAGAACACGCCGGACGCCCGTCCGGAGATCGCAAATGAAATCTCCCTTGACGGCTATACCACCGTGTATCTCGGCTATCCCATCTGGTGGGGACAGGCCCCTCGCATCCTGAGCACCTTTGTGGAGAGTCATGACTTCACCGGGATCACGGTCATCCCCTTCTGCACCTCCGGCGGCAGCGGTGCCGGACGTACCGGTGAAACGCTGGGCGAGCAGGCCGGGACGGGGACCTTTCTTCCCTCTACCCGCTTGAGCGCCGGGATCTCCGAAGCGGAGCTTCAGGCTTGGATCGAAAAATAAACAAGGACGCTGATCTATACCCCTTGTGGATGATCAGCGTCATTTTTCCGTTCCAACCCTGCCAGCCGGATGCCCAAATCGGGTTACCCTTCAAAACGCTCTTCTGAACGCCCGCTCTGACGGGCGAGGGGCGAAAACAGGTTTATCTGTCCGCTTGACCGTCACCTTTTTGCGCGTACTTTACGAGCGGGCGGAACACGGGTATAATACGAATGAAAAGGAGGTTGATACCTTGGACTTTATGGATAAAAGCTATGACGTCTTTCGCCTGTTCAACGACCGCTGGGCGCTGGTCACGGCGGGAGGGATCGACGACTACAACACCATGACCATCGCCTGGGGCAGCATGGGCACGATCTGGGGCCCGCCGCACAAGGGCAAGCCGATCCTGACGGTCTATGTCTCCCCGGCGCGCTATACGCACAGCTTTTTGGAAAAGAACGACTATTTCACCGTCAGCTTCTTCCCAGAGAAGTATCGGCAGGACCTGGGCGTTCTCGGAAGCAGATCCGGCCGGGATGGGGACAAGGTGGCTCTGACGCAGCTCACGCCGGTCGCAGTCGAGCACGGTGTGGATTTCGAACAGGCGGAGCTGAGCTTCGTCTGCAGGAAGCTCTATTCCCATCAGTTTGAAAAGGAACAGGTGCCGCAGGAGGTGGCCGACTGGATCTACACCCGCGTGCCGCCCCACACCATGTTCATCGGGGAAATCGTGGATGTGATCGAGAAATGAAAGAAACAGAGCAGCTTCAATTCCTGACGGAGACTCTGCTGGACGAGATGCCGCAGTATCGCCGGGAGGCAAAGCGTGTCCCGCGGGATTGGGAGAGCCGGCGCTATTTCCTGCGCTGCCTGATGAATGTGCGCGAGCCCGGCGCGCTGTCCGAGCGATTTTTGAACGCGCAGGACGAACTGCTTAGGCGGGAGCGAGAGGAAAAGGGCGTCGTCCATGTGGCGGAGCTGCCGCCCGTCCCCGGGGATGAACGACTCGTCCTCTGGCAGGGCGATATCACGCGGCTGGACGCGGACGCTATCGTGAACGCCGCCAATTCCGCGCTGCTGGGCTGTTTCCGGCCGGGACACAACTGCATCGACAACGTGATCCACTCCGCCGCGGGGCTCCAGCTCCGCGAGGAATGCGCCGCGATCATGCGCGCGCAGGGACACGAGGAGCCCACCGGCCAGGCCAAGCTCACCGGGGGCTACAATCTCCCGGCCAAGCAAGTGCTGCACACCGTCGGCCCGATCATCGACGGGCCGCTGACCGACCGTGACCGGGAACTGCTCGCCTCCTGCTACCGTTCCTGTCTCGCGCTGGCGGAGGAAAATGGGCTGAAAAGCGTGGCGTTCTGCTGCATTTCTACCGGCGTGTTCCGCTTTCCGAAGGACGAGGCCGCCCGGATCGCCGTCTCGACCGTGAAGGACTACCTGCAAAACGGCCGAATTGAAAAGGTCGTCTTCTGTGTCCACGGAGACGAAAATCTGCGGATCTATCAGTCGCTGCTTTATTAGCGCACAAGATAAGTATGAACCCCATCCGAACACTGCCGGGTGGGGTTCATGCTGTCTTATCGTGCGCTCTTTCTGCTTTTTCGTTCCGCCAGGGTCAGGAGCCCTTTTTGCAACTGTGGCCTGTCACAGCTCCATGCTGAGCTGATCCACACGCCAGCTCTCCTGCCTGGCCTCGTGGATCTGATCTCCCGGCATCGGTCCGCCCAGCAGGAATGGCGAAGCGGGGTCGTGGGCGCGCAGATTGCGCCGCACCTGATTGGCGTCCGTGTTGGCGTAGCAGTAGCGGCAGAGGTGGCCGCAGGTATCGTAGGCGCCGATGTCCGTCCCCAGCACGCAGGCGCATTGCCCGCCCCGCTGGTTTTTGCGCTTGGGCACCTTCAGCTTGCCATGCAGCGCCTTCTCAAAGGTGCCGACCGTCATGCAGCCCTCGCAGTTGACGCCAAAGGGCGCCAGCTCCGTACCCTCTGCACAGGCCCGGATGGTCATGCCGCAGGTCCTGCCGATCTCGGCGAAGGCCTTGCCGATGGCGATGCGGTCTTCCTTGCGCACCTCCCGCGCCTCCGGGAAGTTCCGCCTGACCTTCTGATACAGGTCGATGAAGGAGATCACGCAGCTTTCGGTATAACCGGAGAGTGTTTTGGCCATGTGCTCGAAGTCCGCGATATGCCGCTCCACCGGATAGCGGTCGGTGATGAGGATGGGGTCACAGCGCCAGCCCATGGAGTCCACGCCCACGACGTCTGACAGGCGCTTGAAGTCCTCCATGACCTTCTCCTTGTCCGGCACGTTCGGCTCGATATCCCGGCCATAGGGCGTGATGGTGACGAACCAGTACTGGCCGTAGTCCTTCAGCGCGTCCATATGAGGAAGCATCGGGGCGGGGTTCTTCGAGCAGAAGGCGATCAGATCCACGACCTCGGGATCCAGCCGGTAGCGGGTGACGGATTGGGGATCGTAGGGATTGCGCACCAGGACAGTGCCCTCTTTCAGACGGTTCAGAAGCCACCGGCTGTAGAAGGCCGGGATGTCCGTGCGCATACCGGTCTGAATGATCATGGCTCGCCCGCCTCCGTATGGTTCAGCTTTTCCGCCAGGTCTGTGATGCTTTTCGCCATGTCGGCGTTGATGCCGATGGCGCGCTCGCCGAGGCTTGCGGGCACCATGGCCTTGCTGCGGCTGAGACGGACAAGGGTGACGTTCTCATGCTCCCGCGTCAGCTTCTCAAAGGGAAAGCGGATGATGGTGGGGGTGTTGAAGCCCACGCCCAGCTCCAGCAGCACGGTCTTGCCGTCCACGCATTCGGACAGGAAGCGGCTGAAACGATCCTCGGCGGCGTGCCAGTCCTCGTCCTGCACGAAGTGATCGTCCACGCGCAGGTTCATGGCCATCGGTCCGCCGCAGACCGGGCACTTCGGCACCAGCTCTGTTGGGATCTTTCCGTTGACGCGCTCCCGCTCCATCTGCCGGAACAGCTCCACCGCACCGTAAGTCTTCGGATGGCAGCCCCGCGCGCACTGGATGCGCTTGTAACTGCCCTGGGTGGCGAAGATCTGCTCGACCGGGAGTCCGGCCTTTTCAAACTGGTGGTCGGCGTTGGTGCTGAGCAGAAAAAGCTTCTTTCCCTTCAGCGCGTTCAACAGCGTTTTATGCAGCCGCGTCACGTCCAGATCGGCCCCTGCCAGCAGGGCCAGGTGGGACCAGAGCCCCCACTTGCTCTCCTGATCGGGGAAGGGATAGAAGCCGGCCGAATACATGTCCCGCATATAGGTGCCCTTGCCGTAGATCTTCTGAAACTCGGCAAAGTTTTCCTCAAAGAACTTGCCGCCGTATTCGGCCCCGGCCGCGGTGCTCATGCCGGCCCCGGCGCCGAGCAGCACATGATCCGCCTCGCGGATCGCCCGCGCGGCCTGTTCGATCTGCTCAGCGTAGGCCGTAGTCTGGTTGAGATAGTCTCCGGCGTATTCATAGCTCAAAAAGCGCTCGAAGCTCATTTTCTTTTTGGCGGAACGGTTGAAATTCATGGTATTTTGCCTCCTTGGGGTTTTGCTGATTGCAGTATAGCGGAGGGGAAAGCTTTTCACAAGTACGCACCTTTTTGTAACCTCGTCAGAACAAGGCCATAAGGTCGTGCGGCTGCACAAGTGACGCCGCATTGACCGATGACCTTGTTCTTCCTCTCCAAATCAAACCCGTGCCCGCTGGCGCTGGGCTTTGATTTGGTATCAAAGGAATTGATTTGAAACGCTCTTGCGTTTATACGAATGTTGCAGTATTATTCGACTGTAACATCCAAATTGAAACTAATGGAGTTGAGCTGTATGAGAACAAAAGAAGATATCCTGCCTGAATGTCCGGTAGCTACCACCGTTTCTCTGATCGGCAGCAAGTGGAAGCTGCTCATTATGCGTAATCTGCTCGCCCGCCCCTGGCGCTTTAACGAGCTGCAGAAGAGCATCGACGGCATCAGCCAGAAAGCGCTGACGGAGGCTCTGCGCTCCATGGAAGCTGACGGCATCGTCAACCGTACCGTTTACCCGGAGGTCCCGCCCCGTGTGGAATACGCGCTGACGGAGTTGGGCGAATCCATGCGCCCGATCATCAAGTCCATGGAAAGCTGGGGAATGGCATACCAGGAGCAAATGCAGGAAGAACAATATGACAGCTGCAGCAACAGGAACAGAGGGTGATGAAATGCCCCGGCAGTCAGCCATTGTCGTCAAGCCAACAGAGTTTCGTACGAATGAGTTTCGTATTTTGTATCTTAAGCTGATTGAATCCTCTCTTTAACTTCATCGTGGCTCTGCTGTCTGAAGCCGCAGGACGGTTTTTAATAGTCTCTTGAAGCACCTCTCTTCAAAGCCGTCCTCATTGACAAGACCTCTCAAAGGAACGAAAAAAACAACAAGACGAAGTTTTCCGCAATGAGAAAACTCGTCTTTTTGTTTCTCCAACCCAATCAGCCAAAAGCCCATATCCGTTTGTCGTTTAATACTATTATCTGATAAGAAGTAGACTAATATTTGCGAGATGGATTTGTGTCAGGCGAGGCATCGTCCGCAGGGAATACTTTGTGTATTGCCAAGGACGATAACGAAGCATGGCGCAAATCCAGCCGCAAAGATTGTCTAGTTTCTATTAGATAATAGTATAAAGCCGTCTTATGAACACCCGGCTGATTTCGGGCCTGTCTTTTCCTTTGCAGAAGGGACTGCGTCAGAAAAGCAGTCTCTCCCGGTCTTCTATTCTTTCAGCGATTTCCTCTCGAAGAGATAATCCAGCAGCTCGCAGCCCTGCTCAAGGAAAGGTCCCTTCTCCCCTTCCCGCTCGGTATAGACGCCGCCCCGGCCGCTATCGTGCCGGCTGTCGTACAGCAGGAAGGGCACCGGATCCCCGTCGTGGCCCCGGGTGGCGGTGAGGGTCTTGTGGTCGGCCAGCAGCAGGATCCGATGCTCCATGCCCGCCGCCTCCATGCGCTCCACCAGGGGAGCGACCAGCCGGGAGGACAGCCACTCGATGGGCAGGAGCTTGCCCGGCAGATCCCCGTTGTGGGTGCACTCGTCCGGCGCCTCCATGGGTGAGCGTCCCGTAAAATAGCGCAGCGGATCGCAGCCGAAGATGGACAGGATCCCCGTCTCGCTGCCGGCGGGCAGGGGCTTGGGGCAGTTGATCACGCTGCCCACCACGCCCCTGGCGGCCAGAGCGTCGATGGCCGGGATGCTTGCCGCCTCCAGCGGGGTCTTCCCGCCCAGTTCCGGCACAGGATTGTCGGCCATGCCGTCGCCGATAATCAAAAGATACTTCATGTTTTCTCTTTCCCGCGCCTTTGCATTTGGCGCGATTTGTGTTATGATAAGAGAACAGAACGACGATCTCGCCGGAGTCTCCGGCGGAGGGGGGTACAGGGATGAAGAAGATAGACGCCAGATTTCAGCTCACGCTGGGGGAATTCCGCACGGCCAGCTATTACGGGCTGTTTCTGCGCCATCGCCGGCCTCTGCAGATCATGCTCATCGTGCTGGGAGCCGCGCTGCTGTACTATCTCGGGGCGCTGGCCAAGCTGGGAACGGCCAATCCCCTGGTCTTTTTCCTGGCCATGGGCTATCTGGTCTGGGGACTGCTGCTGTTCGCCGGCGCGGAGAAGGAGATCCGCCGCTACCTGCGCAGCCCGGACAGTCTCCTGGGCTGCGAGTACCGGCTGGTTTTTGAAAGCCACCGTCTCCGTGTCGAGATCCCCGCGCAGGACCTCCGGGAGAGCTATAATCTGCACAACCTGACCTGCGGTTTCGAACTGAGCACCTTGTTCCTGCTCTATGTCACGCCGGAGAACGTGTACATCCTTCCCAAACGGGCGCTCCGGCCGGAGGAGACGGAGGAACTGCGGTCGGAGCTGGCCTCCTGCCTGGGCGAGCGCTTCGCCTGCTCCGCCGCCAATCTGACAAGCTATTATGTGGGCGTCCGCGGAGAGAAAGTGGACCATCTCATCCCCGTGGAGCTTCGCGGCAACGCGACCAAAGAGGGCATTGCCTGAGCCCTTCGCCGCCGGATCGCCGCAAAGCGCAGCCTATTGATCGGAGGTTCCCGCCATGTCCAAACGCTGTCTCATCATATCCGGGGGAGAGTATTCCCCCTTCCCGCCTCCGGAGGAGGGGGTCTTCGTCATCGCCTGCGACCGGGGTTATGACTATGCCTGCCGCTGCGGCGTGAGGCCGGACCTGGTAGTCGGGGACTTTGACTCTTACGGCGGTGAAGTGGAGAGCGGCGTCCCCGTGGGGCGGCTGCCCACGGAGAAGGACGACACCGACACCATGAGCGCCCTGCGCCGGGCTCTGGAAGCGGGCTGCACGGAGATCACCCTGGTCTGCGCCCTGGGCGGGCGGCTGGACCACCTGCTGGCCAATCTTCAGACGGCTGCTTTCGCGGCCAGACACGGAGCCAGCGTACGCATCCTGAGCGCGGACACGGAGATCTTCACCCTGCGTTCCGATACGCTCCGTCTCCCCCGGCGGGAGGGCTGGTCCCTCTCGGTCTTCGCTGCCGGCGAGATCTGCCGCGGCGTCACGCTCCGGGGCGTCAAGTACCCCCTTGCGGACGCGGAGCTGCGCTGGGACTTCCCCCTGGGCGTCAGCAACGAATGGGCTGCCGACGAGGCGGAGCTCGCCGTCCGGGAGGGCACCCTGCTGATCGTCCTGTGCCGCATGCCGTGAATATTATGTTAACCTAGCCGGTGCAAAAACGCCGGGGATTTCCATACGGAAGTCCCCGGCGTTGTTTCTTTTGTCGATATTATGTTAACTTATTTTCACTCGCTCAGCAGCTCCACGATCTTCTGGTAATAGGCCTCGGCGTCCTTCCGGAAGCGCTTTTCCATCTTCCGGGCCTGCTCCTCTCCGGAGCAGAGCAGCTGCAGATGGATCATCTCGCCCTTCCCGTCGGCCACGGCCAGCTCCACCATGCAGCCCTTCTCGTCCAGCGTGTGGCGGGCGGTGATCATGGCCTGGCGGCGCATCCGCTCCTCCACCGGAGCGATGCGCTTCAGGGCCCGGGAGCGCACGGAATAGGGCAGACGGCTTTCCACGGCATCGGCATTGCGGGCGCCTTTCTCGGTGATCCGGAAGCCTTCATCGTCCTCGGTCATGTGCTCGCTCTGCAGCAGCTCGCTGATGCAGTCGGAGTAATCGAAATAGCCGATGCCCCCGTCCACCTGGCACAGCTCCAGCAACGTCTCCGGATCCACGGCAGCGGGCAGCCGCCGCAGCACAAAGAGGATCAGGATCTTGATATCCAGTTTGTCGTGAATGAAGCCCAGCTGATCCATGCCCAGCCCTCCCTCGATGCTTTTTCACTTTATATTATACTGCGATCCCGTCTTTTTTCAAGGAAAAATTCACGTCGCCGCCCTCCTGCGCATAGACTGTAACGAAATCCCAAGGACAGGAGGCATTTTCATGGCAGATCGCGTCATGCCCGGACCGGTGAACAAGGAGGCCGTGATCCGGGAAGCCGTATCCATCAACACCCGAAAGATCTTCGACAGCTGCCGCGACAAGGACTGCATTGAGGATCTGCGCGTCTTCCCCACCGTGGGCTCCCAAACTTACATAGACAACGCCCTGAGCATCCGGCCCAGGAAGGCGGAGCTGCTGTACTGCGCGGTGAATGTGGAGCCTATCAGCTTCAATCGGGGCTGGTACACCGTGGACTGCACCTTTTTCTACCGGGTCAGCGGCGAGACCTTCCCCAACGGGCAGAGCATCCTGGGCCTGGCCGTATTTGACAAGCGGGCCATGCTCTTCGGCAGTGAGGGCAGCGTAAAGACCTTCTCCTCTCTGGATCAGGAGCCCTCTGCGGAGACGGAGGAGCTTCCGGTGGCAGAGGTGGACGCGGTGGATCCCATCGCGCTGCACATGAAGGTGGTGGACGCCGCCGCCCCCGGGGACACGGATCTGGATCAGCGGACCATCCCCGACTTCATCGCCGACGCCTTCCCGGAGGAGCTGGTGCTGACGGACGCAGGCCGCCGCTGGTACGCCAGCATCGGCCAGTTCAGCATCATCCGTCTGGAACGGGACACCCAGCTGTTGATCCCGGCTTACGAATACAGCCTGCCAGACAAGGAGTGCCCCAGTTCGGATCAGGACGATCCCTGCGAGATGTTCAGCAAGATCCGCTTTCCGGTGGAGGAATTCTTCCCGCCCAACAGCGTGGAAAACGCCCCGGACTACCGGAGCATGCTCTGAGATCGCCTTGGATGGGGAGAGCACTCCCTCCGGCAGAAGCTGCCCCCGGTCCCATCTCATCCGGCAATATGACCGCCCCAAAGGGCGGTCATATTGTTATGTTAACCGTTTTATGTCATCTTTCTTCTGGGGCGTATCTCTGGATTGTTTTCCCTTTTCTCATGCTATTATATGTTGCTCAGAAGAGCCAAGATGAAGCCCTGAAAAGGCCCAGCATGATTGTATTATGTAAATCTTTTTATGTAGCCCATTTGACCGCAGCGGGGGCGGGGCTTGCGTTCCCTCCCGGCGTCCTGCGGCGAGGCGCCGCCCCTGCTCTGGGGCGAAAGAAGCCCGGTCCATGGCCGGCCTAAAAAAATCCTGCGTCAGCCCTCTTGCGGGAGATCGGCGAACGGCCCCAGGGGAGGCACGCCGCTCCCGCGTTCCATGCGGTCCGCACCGCGGACTTCTCACGCTCAGACGCACAAGGGGCGCGTTGCAAAATGCGAAACAAGTGCGAAAACCCTGGTTGTATCGTAGGGGAGGGCCTTGTGCCCTCCCGGCGGACCAGAGCTCGTATAGCAAAGAAATATTCGGCGAATTCGTACAATCTGCGAATTCGCCGAACATTT
>JAFWQQ010000008.1 GCA_017545165.1 Oscillospiraceae bacterium | reverse complement strand
CTCAGACTGTAGACAAAGCCCTGCGGCGAGGTACGTACTCGCATGGGGAGATTGTGAAGAGGGGACGGTAATCCCCTCTTCACGTTCAATCTACGCAAAAATGGGAACTTTTTCGGGAAGTTCCCATTTTTGCGCTCAAGCTGTCGACACTTTGTCGACAGCTTGAGACGCTGTGATTCTTGTCACAGCGTCTTTTTCAGTTTTTCGTTCAGTTTTCCGTAGATCCGCTTCACGAACCAGGGTTCGGTGGAGGCCGCCAAAGCCTCGTCCAGACCGAACCAGGCCACGCCCTTGTTCTCGTCCTCGCAGATGCGCAGGGGCTCGGTATCGTCCGCCTCCAGCAGATAGGTCAGGTTCAGGTGCAGGTGGCTGGAGACGTATGCGCCCCGCTTCTCGTGCCCGTCCACGGTGACGACCTCCAGGGAAAAGATGTCCGGCGTCACCGGCCGGACGGAGCGGACGCCGGTCTCCTCCGTCACCTCCCGCAGGGCCACGGCCAGCAGATCCGTCTCCCCGTCGGCGTGGCCCCCGGTCCAGGACCAGGAGTCGTAGATCTTGTGATAGACCATCAGCACCTTGTCCCGGGCCGGATTCACCACCCAAGCGGAGGCGGTCATGTGGGCCACGGGGTCCGCCCGGTAAAAGCAGCCCGGATTGTCCGCCAGATAGTCCAGGATCAGGGCCTTGTCCCGCTGCTCCTGCTCGTTGAAGGGCGCGTAGCGGGCGATTTCTTCAAGAATGTTCATTTCGCCACCTCGTATACATCCTCCCGCAGGTGCAGGAAGGTGGGCAGCTGCCGCCGCACCTCATCCACCCGGGCAAAGTCCAGGTCCGCGTACAGGATCTGCTCCGTCTCGTCCGCCGCGGCCAGCAGCGTCCCCCAGGGGTCGCTGACCAGAGAATGGCCCCAGCACTCGTAGGAAAAGCCCACATAGCGGGCCGCGGAGCAGGCGGCCAGAAAGACCTCGTTGTCCACCGCCCGGGTCCGCAGGGTGCTCTCCCAGTGGACGGGTCCGGTGGTCATATTGAATTGGGCGGGCAGCAGGATGAGCCTTGCGCCCCGCTTCGCCATGGCCCGGAAGAGCTCGGGGAAGCGGACGTCGAAGCAGATGGCCGCGCCCATCTTGCCCCAGGGCGTGTCGAAAACGGTGATCTCCCGCCCGGGGCTGAAGGTGTCCGACTCCCGGAAGCGCATGCCCGGGGCGTCGATGTCGAAGAGGTGCACCTTCCGGTGCCGGGCGGCGATCCGCCCCTCGCTGTCGAACACGAAGCAGGTGTTGTAGAGCTTGTCGCCCTCCCGCTCGGGGACGGAGCCGCCCACGATCCAGAGCCCGGTCTCCTTCGCCAGAGCGGAGAGGGCCGCCACGCTGTCCTCGTGACCCAGGGCGGCGGCTTCCCGGAAGTATTTGCCTGCGTAGGGGCAATTGAACATCTCCGGCAGCACCGCCATCTCCGCGCCCTGTTCCGCCGCCTCCCGGAGCATCCGGGCGGCTTTTTTCATGGTCTCGTCCCGGCTGAGCTCGGTGCGCAGCTGCAGAACGGCCAGTTTCAGCCTGTCTTTCATAGCGTATCCAGATATCCTTCCACGTCAAAGTCCCGGACCTTCTCGTCCTTGCGCAGGTACAGCGGGTGATGGGGGTGGCCCTTTTTGGAGCAGGCCCCGGCGCAGAGCCAGCGGGCGCCGAACTGCTTGCCCAGGCGCACCATGTCCCGGACGCAGCCGGGCAGATAGTCTCGCTTTTCGATCACCGCGCCCCAGGCGGCCCAGACCGCCGGGCTGACGCCCCCCGCTGCGGCCCCGGCCAGGACGTAGGCGAAGGCCCGCAGGTTCTCCCGGTGCAGGTCCTGATTCAGCGCCCGGTCCATGTCATCGGGCCGGGTGGCCCGCTGGGCGTAGACGTTGAACATGATCCAGCTGTCAAAGCCGTTTCCCGCCGCGATGCGGGAGACGGATTTCAGCGTGTTGTCCAGATCGTCCGGCGCGGCGGTGGAGGGGTTCACCCCGATGCAGATCAGGGGATTGCGCCCCCGGGTGCCCAATATGTAACGGTATTCGGTATAGAAATCCGGCACATAGAGCCACTTTTCGGGGTCGTAGCCTCCGGATCTGCCGGAAAGCGCCAGGGCCTCCTCGAAATCCAGAAGCTCGATCGTCTGGCTCTCGCCGCTTGGGATGTGCATTTGACACCTCCGGATGATAGTGAATAGTGAATAATGAATAATGAATAATGAATAATTGAGGAGTCGCCTGCGGCGACAAATTAGGTAAACGATGATTAAATCGGCGAGAGCAGATTGCGAGAGAATTTGGGTTCTGATGAAGGCAGTTTTTCGCAGGAATACTTTGTGTATTGCAAGAAAAAGGCTCGAAATCAGAGCACAAATTGTCCGCAAGATGCCGAAGGCGATTTGATCAGCGGTTACTTAGAATCATCCCCGAAGGGGACACTTTCGGGGTAAGAGAATTCGGAATTCGGAATTGACCGCAGACGAAGCGTTCCGGCAAAAGACGAAACGCCGCGCAGCGGCAATTTTTCAATCATCCCCGAAGGGGATACCATAATTATTCATTATTCACTATTCATTTTTCATTTCCCGCGCCTTAGCCCAGCAGCCACACCAGCAGGGGAATGGTGAGCATGGACAGGGCGGTGCTCTGCAGGGTGCCCTCGGCGGTATAGACCGAATCCCGGTCGTATTGGTTGGCCATGACGGTGATGATCACCGCGGCGGGGCTGGCGGCCACGATGGTGCTGGTCATCAGCAGCACCGGATCGTCCGTCAGCAGGCGGAGCACCAGCCAGGTCAGCACCGGGATCAGCAGCAGCCGCACAGCGCTCGCCACATAGAGCTTGCCGTTCTTAAACGCGTCCAGCAGGCTCACCGAGCCCAGAGACGCGCCGATCACCAGCATGGACAGGGGCGTGGTGGCTCCGGCCAGGGTGGAGATCAGGCCCGTGACGGCCTTGGGCAGCGGCGGCTTCACCAGGAAGAGGATCAGGGCCGCCAGGGCGGCCAGCAGGGGCACGCTGAGGATGTTCCGGAAGCGGAAGCGGGCGTTCTCCCTCCCGCTCTGGAGCCGCCAGACCCCGTAGGTGAACAGCAGCACGTTGAAGGGCAGGCAGGACAGGGAGACATAGAACACGGCCCGGCTTTCCGGGAACAGGGCGTCCACGATGGGCAGGGCCACGAACATGCTGTTGCCCATGCTCATGAGAAGCTCGAAGAGGGGCTTGTGCTCCTTGTCCACCGGCATGGGCAGGGTCACCAGCCAGGCGATGAGATAGCCCAGCAGCTGCATGACCCAGACCACCAGGAAGGTCGTGCCCAGCTCGCTCCAGCTGAGCTCCACATTGGAGCCCAGGGTGGAGTTGAGGATGCTGCCCGTCAGGAACACGTTCAGGGTCAGGGAGCTCAGGGCCTTGATGGAGCCCCGGTCCAGCCTGCCCCGGCGGGCCAGGACGAAGCCGATGACCATCAGCGCCAGGAACACCACCATTTTATTGAGAAGAGCGGTAAAATCCATAGCCACAGCACCTCAGATATGCAGAATGATCTTGGCGATCAGGATATAGATCAGCAGGGACACGGCGTCCGTCAGGGTGGAGATCAGGGGATTGGCCATCACCGCCGGGTCCATGCCGATCTTCTCCGCTCCCAGGGGGAGAAGGCTGCCCACCAGCTTGGCGAACATGACGATGAACACGATGGAGAGGCTGACGGTGGCGGCCACCTGGATGGTGATGTTGGGATTTCCCAGCAGCATCCCGTCCACCAGCAGCATCTTGCCGAAGTTGACTACGGACAGGCTCAGGCCGCAGAGGAAGGCCACCCGCCACTCCTTCCACAGCACCCGCAGGGCGTCCTTGGGCTCGGTGTCTCCCAGGGAGAGGCTGCGGATGACGGCG
Organism: Oscillospiraceae bacterium; assembly: GCA_017545165.1. GTDB lineage: Bacteria > Bacillota > Clostridia > Oscillospirales > Oscillospiraceae > Limivicinus. Next base: position 47,340 of record JAFWQQ010000008.1, on the reverse strand, counting down.
GTGGCGGACTGGGCGCCGGAGTTGCCGCCGGTACCCATCAGCATGGGGATGAAGGGCACCAGGCCGGCCACGGCGGCCAGCCGGGTCTCGAAAGAAGTGAGGATCATGCTGGTGAAGGTGGCCGAGAGCATCAAAAACATCAGCCAGGGGATCCGGTTCTTCCAGATCTCCAAGGGGGCGCTGCGGGAATAGGGCTTGTCCGAGGGGGTCATACCGGCCATCTTTTCGATGTCCTCGGTGGCCTCCTGCTCCATGACGTCGATGACGTCGTCCACGGTGACGATGCCCACGAGACGGCCTTCCTTGTCCACCACCGGCATGGCCATCAGGTCGTAGTCCGAGAATTTCTCGGACACGCTCTCCTGGTCCTCGGTGGTGGTGGCGAAGACCACGTTCCGGTCCATCAGGTCCTCGATGATCATATCGTCGTCGTGGAGCAGCAGGTCCTTCACCGTGACGATGCCCTCCAGCTTCCGGCTGGCGTTGGTGACGAAGCAGACGTAGATGGTCTCCTTGTCGTCGCCGATGCGGCGGATCCGGGCGATGGACTCCTTCACGCTCATGTACTTTTTCAGGTCCACGAACTCGGCGGTCATGATGCTGCCGGCGGAGTCCTCCGGATAGCGCAGGTACTGGTTGATGAGGCTGCGGGTCTCCGGCGTGGCGGTGCGCATCACGCGCTTGACCACGTTGGCGGGCAGCTCCTCCATGATGTCCACCGCGTCGTCCACATACAGCTCTTCGATGATCCCGGACAGCTCCTGGTCCGTGATGGAGTTGATGATGCGCTCCTGCTCCGGGGCCTCCAGATTGGCGAAGACCTCCGCGGCGGTCTCCTTGGAGAGCAGGCGGAACACCGTGAGCATCCGGGCGTCGTCGATCTCGGTGAGGAATTCCGCCACGTCGAATTCGTTCATTTCCTCCAGCCGCTGCTGCAGGGTCTTGCGGTCCTTCTTCTCCAGCAGCTCCGCCAGCTCCCCGTAGCGCTGCTCCTGGATGGCCTCGTAATCCAATGCCTCCTGGATCTCGTTCTCCTCCAAGCCGCTCACCTCCGACAAACAGTTTTAACAACTTATTTTACCATGCCCCCCATGGGATTACAAGAAAAATCGACGGCCCCGTTGCCTTCCCCTTGAGGGGAATTGCGGCTTCGCGCTGCCGGTGGCAGAAAAAGCGAAGCCGGAATTTCCGCAGCGGTCGGAAAAATGGAGCAAGCGATCGCGCGAACATTTTTCCGGGTACCGCAAGGTGGACAGGTGCCCCAGTGCGCACACTGGGGCGGATGAGGTGTCTCTTCCGTCCGCGCCGCCGGGCATCCCGACGCGCGGGAAGCATAGCGACGCGCGGGAAGCATAGCGACGCGCGAGAAACGCGCGACGAACCAAGCTTGTCTGCGACGCTCCCAGCTCTGCTTGCCCGGCGGTCCCCGCTGTCATCCTGAGCGAAGCGAAGGATCCCGCCCCCGGCGCAAGGTCGACCCGGACGAGATCCTTCGTCGGCTCCGCCTCCTCAGGATGACAGGGGGTCGCCCGCCGCCCCGCCCCCGCCCTTTCCCTCCATTTCTCCCGGCAATGTTTTCCGATTCAACAGCGCCGTTTGACGCCCTTCTCCATATTACATAACTATAATGATCCTATCTTATGTAAACTTCGGAGGCGGAGAGCATGGCAGTTGACGGACAGAAGCGGATGGGGGCGCTGCAGGCGGCGGCCCTGAACCGGGGCTGGCAGACCCCCACGCTGGCCCGCTGGGGCCTCTATTTCCTTCTGGGCTTTACCACGGCCTGCGCCCGGGTGCTGGGCACCGGCGGGCCCTTCGGCATGGCGCTGGTGGCGGCCTCGGGGCCCGGCGGAGCGGGGATCAGCGCCCTGCTGGGGGCGGCGCTGGGCTATCTGGTCAACGGCGGGCTGGACTGGAGCCTGCGCTACATCGCGGCCTCGGTGCTGGTGTTCACCGTGGCCTATCTCTTCCAGGAGCAGCCCGTCTCCCTCCAGGCCCTGTTCATGCCTGCGGCGGCGGGGATCGTCATGGCCATGACCGGTTTTCTCGGCAGCTTTGCCTATGGTCCGAGCCCCCGGCCCCTCTGGGCGGAGCTGCTGCTGGAGGGCTCCCTGGCCTTCGGCGGCGCGTATTTCTTCCGGGACGCGCTGACCGGCGGCGCGCGAACCACGGAGACAGAGGAACTGCGCCGGGGCGTGTCGCTGATGGTGCTGGCGGCCTGCCTGCTCATGGCCCTCTCCCGGCTCACGCTCTTCGGCGCGGTCTCCGTGGGTCGGCTTTTGGCCCTGCTGCTGGTGATGGCCTCCGCCATGAAGGGCGGGCTCTTTGCCGGGGCCGCCGTGGGCACGGTCCTGGGCCTGGCGGTGGACGTGGCCAACACCGGCGCGCCCTTCTACACCATGGCCTATGCCTTTTCCGGGCTGCTGGCCGGGATCTTCGGCCGGCACGGCCGCTTCTTCTTTGTGCTGTCCTTCCTGCTGGCCGACGCCCTGGCGGTGGTCTGCGCCTGGAACACGGAGGTCTATACCGGGGCCCTCATCGAGTGCTTCTGCGCCTCGGTGTTCTTCATGCTGCTGCCCCAGTCCCTGCTGAGCCAGCTGGGGCTGCTGCTCCAGGGCGGGGAGCGGGGCAGCGGGGAATCGGGCCTGCGCCGCTTTGTGGCGGGCCGGGTGCGAAAGCTGGGGGAGGCCTACGGGGATCTGGTGGAGGCGGTGCAGCAGGGGCTCACCGAGCCCTACAGCGAGGAGAACGTGGCCCTGGTCTTCGACCGGGCGGCAGACGCGGTCTGCGCCGCCTGTCCCCACAAAAACCGCTGCTGGAACGCCGAGTACATGGACACCCTGGCCGCCCTCAACGACGCCAGCCAGGCCATGAAGGCCAAGGGGAGCCTGAGCCCGGAGGACATCCCTGCCCACTTCCGGGAGCGCTGCCCCTCGCTGGAGGCCTTTGTCACTGCGGTGAACGGGGAGCTGCGGGCCCTCAACTACCGGCGGGAGCTGCGCGCCAGGCTGGAGGAGAACCGGAGCGTGGCCTGGGGCCAGTATTCGGACATGGCCCGGCTCCTGAGCCGCCTGGCCGCGGAGCTTGGCAGCCTCAACGGGGCGGATCCCCTGGCGGAGCGGCGTCTCCTGCGCTATCTGCGCAGTCTGGACCTGGACGCGGAGGTCTCCGTCTACCGGGACGGCCGGGGCAGGCTCCGGGTGGTCATCGAGAGCGGCCGCCTCTCGCCCTTGACAAAGCAGCCGGACTACTTGGAAAAGCTCAGCCGGGTGGTGGGGCTGCGGCTCTGCCGCCCGGAGGAGCGGGAGGGCAGCTCCCGCCTGATCCTGCTGGAGGCGGAGCCCCTGGCGGTGTCCGTGGGCATCGCGGCCCTGAAAAAGAAGGGCGAGCGGGTCAGCGGGGACCGGGGCAGCTACTTCAAGACCGACGCCGGGATCCTCTGCGTGATCCTGGCCGACGGCATGGGCACCGGGGACGAGGCCGCCCGGGACAGCGCCCGGGTGGTGCAGATCCTGGAGAAGTTCCTGCGGGCCGGGGCGGACCCGGCGGTAGCCATGAAGGTGCTGAACTCGGTGCTGCTCCTCCGGGGCGGGGACAACTGGGGCTTCACCACCGTGGACCTGATGTGCGTGGACCTCTTCACCGGGGAGACCTGCTTCTACAAGTACGGGGCCGCCCCCTCCTATGTGAAAAGCGGCCGGCAGATCCGCCCGGTGAAGGGGGAGAGCCTGGCCGCGGGACTGGCCCTGGGGGAGGGGGCCGCGCCGGATCTGGTGCGGATGCGCCTGAAGCCGGGCAGCACCGCCCTCATCGCCAGCGACGGGGTCCTGGCCGAGCCGGAGGACGGCTGGATCCGGGAGATTTTGGGCACGGAGCAGGACGACATGCGCGGCCTGGCCCGGACGGTCCTGCGGGAGGCGGAGGAGCGCTACGGCGCCGGGGACGACATGACGGTGCTGGCCCTGCGGGTGGAGGAGCGGCTATGATCGGGAGCTTGCGCCTGCGTCTGGGGGACCTGCTGCGGCGTCTGCGCCCTTCTGGCCGCCGCCCCGGCCCGCCGCCGCCCCCGGGGAAGCTGCGGAACGTGATCGTGGTCAAGCCCCGGGATCCCCGCTTTCAGGAGGTGATCTACGTGCTGCGGGAGGAGGGACTGCCCGGGGCGGCGGAGGAGCGGAAGGAGCTGCTGCGTCAGGCCCTGGAGGCCGCCCGGGCAGAGACGGGCCGCACCCTTCCCCGGGACCGCCCTCCGGCCTTCTGGCCGGCGGCGGCCCTGGTTCTGGGCGCTGCCCTGATCCTGAAGCTCTGCGGCCTCTGGTAAGCGCTCAAACCAGCTGTCCCGGCAGCTTCAGCTTCTCCTTCGGCGGGAACAGGGCGTCGAAGGCCGCGAAGGCCTCCGGCTCCCGGTCGGCGGCGAAATAGCCCTCCGGCGGGCTGTAGACCCCGGTGACGTCCCGGAGATAGCCTGGGATCAGCTCCCTGCACAGGAAAAAGGAGGCGTCCGCCCCCTCCGGCAGGTCGTGGTAGCGGATGCCGAAGGCGCTGGCATAGGTGAAGCCGCTCTTGCCGTAGAAGTCGATGTTCCCCTCGAAGCACAGGGCGCCGCAGCCCAGGGCCGTGGCCCGCTCCAGGGACTCGTCCAGCAGCAGCTTGCCGTAGCCCTGCCGCTTGCAGTCCGGTGCGATGCAGATGGGCCCCATGGTCATGATGGGGATCTCCCGTCCGTTGTCGGCCTGGATCTTTGCCCGCAGGAACATGTTCTGCCCGATGAGCCGGCCGTCCCGCTCCATCACCAGGTCCAGCTCCGGCACGAAGGCCGGGTCCTCCCGCAGCCGGTGGATCACGAAGTGCTCCAGGCAGCCCGGGCGGTACACGTTCCAGAAGCTCTCCCGGATCAGCTCCTCCACCGCTCGGTGATCCGCCGTGGTCTCCCTGCGGATCACAAGGATTTCCTTTTTCATGGTTCTTTCCGCCTTTCTTCATTCTGCAAGCGCTGCAGCCGGTCTCTGAGTCCGTCGATCAGCCGGTCAGCCAGCTCCGTTGCCGCCTGCCTGTTCTCTGAACCGTCATAGACGCTGTACAGGAGGAACATCTGCCCATAAAAGAGGGCCGCCTCCTCCTGAGGCCGGGCCAGACCCTGGGCGGAGAACAGGTCTCTCAGATACTCCAGAGGTCCGGCGGCCAGATACTGCTGGTACAGCGCGCCCATCTCCGCGTTCCGAAACTGCTCCAGAGTCAGAAGTCTGCGGAAGCGGGAGGCGAAGGGGTCCTCTGTCCAGTAGCGGAACATGTCCTTGCTGAAGGCGGCGATGTCATCCAGACTGGCGCCTTGGTAGGCTGCCGGTGTCTGCTCCGCTGTCTCCTCGGGCAGGTCCCGATCCCGGGCCTGCTGCGCATCCCGCCGTTCCATCCGGCGCAGGATGCTCTCGAAGATTTCCCGCTTGCTCTGGTAGTGCCGGTACAGCGCTCCCTTGCTCAGGCCCAGGGCCGCCGCGATGTCCCGCACGGACACGGCGTCAAAGCCCTCGCGGGCAAAGAGCTCCAAGGCCGTCAGCAGGATCTGCTCCTTCGTATTGCGCATAAACAGACCTCTCTCTCCAAAAAGTAAACGCTCGTTTACTACACATTGTAGCAAACGGGCGTTTCCCTGTCAAGGGCCTGAGACGTCGGATAAGGCCTGCAGCTCTCCGACCGGTTCCTTGACAGGGCGAGAGAACAAGTTTATACTAAATGTACTGGCATGAGTAAAACATGCGAAAAGAAAAAGGAGGAAGCGATCCATGAAGAAAGCACTGTCCTGCGTCCTGATGCTGGCGCTGTTCCTTTCCCTGGGAATGTTTGGGGGCTGGAACGGCCGCGCTCTGGCGGATACTCCGGAGGATCGGGTCGGCACTTACACGCTGACCGAATTTACCATTGGTGGGGAGGACTACGGCGAGGCGATTATCAGCGCCGGCATTGTCTTTACCCTTGAACTCCATGAAGACGGGACCGGCCTTCTTGTCCAGGGCGAGGAGCAGCTGCTTCTTACCTGGGACGAGAACAATATCTACGATGAAGATGGCGTTTCGACTCCCTACACCTTTGAGAACGGTGTTCTGACCATGGAAGAGGGAGACATCCGTATGGTCTTCACCAAGGACGCCGCAGCGGATGTCATCCTGATGGAGGATTTCAGCGTTGAGACCATTTACGGCGAGACCTTTACCTTCTCTGAGGCGCTGGAGAATCACGAGCTGGTGCTGATCAACCTCTTTGCCACCTGGTGCGGCCCCTGCAGGATGGAGTTCCCCTATCTGCAGGAAGCCCTGTCTCAGAGATCGGACCAGGTTGCCGTGATCGCCCTGTCCATTGAGCCCACGGATACCGACGAGGTACTGCGGGAATTCTCCGCCGACCTGGGGATCCAGCTTCCCATGGCGAACGCGGAGGGGACCGATCTGGAAGATTATGTGACCATTGGCATCCCCACCACGATCCTGGTGGATCGCACCGGCAAGGTTGCCGCGGTGGAGATCGGCGCCCTGACGGAGACGGAGGAGTTCCTCGAGCTCTTTGACCGCTTTACCGGCCCCGACTATGACCCCAATCTCTGCGAGTACAGCGTGACCACCTTTGACCTGGACTACAATCTGCTGCCGGACGTGACCGTCTATTTCTGCACGGATACCACCTGCACCCCGATCGTCACCGACGAGGAAGGCTTTGCCAGCTTTATCGCCCCGCCGGGCCGCTATCATGTCCAGGTCATCGGGATCCCCGAGGGCTATGAGCTGGTGGACGAGGGCGATTTCTATACCGAGCCCTATGGACAGAACATCTGGCTCTCCTTCCGGAAGACCGGCAACTGATATTTAAGCGCTCCGCGTCGGCTCCTCAGCCCGCCGACAGACAACAGAAGAAGCCGGGTTTCTCCGCAGCTGCGGAGAAACCCGGCTTCTTCTGTATCAGCAGGGCGGCGGGGGAGCGGGAGGCGCTTCTGCGCCAGGCCCCGTCAGAGCCCTTTCTCCGCCAGGAGCACGGTCCAGCCGGGCCGCTCCACCTCCCGGAGGATCCGGAAGCCGTTTTTCTTCCAGAAATGGGTGGACTGGGGGTTGCCCTTGTCGATGCCCAGGCGGACGGCGGTCTTGCCCATGCCCTTCAGGGCCGCCGCCAGCTCCGTGATGATCGCGCTGCCCAGGCCCCGGCCCTGGAAGGCCGCGTTCATCATGAAAAAGCCCAGATAGGCGATTTCCGGCTCCGGGTAGCCGTCGATCAGATCCAGCACGGCCACCAGGGTCCCGTCCCGATAAAAGCCCAGATAGTACTTGTCGGAGCGGTCCTTCCCCGGGGGCGTGACGCGCAGATCGTTCAGGACCTGCTCCCGCGTGGGCCGGGCCTCGCAATAGTCGTAAAACAGGGTGTTGGCCTGGCACAGGCGCAGGATCTCCTCCGCGTCGGCCTCTCCCATGGCGCGGACTTCATATTGGCTGCTGAGCCTGGCAATGTCGATCATGGCGCACCTCATTTAGTATCCCCGCCGCTTCAGGTCCTCCGCGATCTCCGTGTAGACCCGGCAGATGTCGCCGACGCCTTCGCCCTGCTTCCGGGAGAGGGGCGCGCGCCGCAGGTCGATGGCGTCCAGATGGGAGATGCCGCGAAAGCCCCTGGCGCGCAGGACATGGGTCTCGCCCCAGGCGGCGGATTCCACCGAGACCAGCCCGTCGTTGGGCCCCTCGATCCGGTTGAGGACGAAGTTCGCGGTGGACAGGTTGATATCCGACAGGGGATGGGACATGACGCAGGCGTAGCTCTGATAAAACACGCCCGGCACATCGGGATTCTCTCGGTTGAAGCGCTCCATGGCGGCGGTGGAAAAGCCCTGGCAGACCTTCAAAAAGTCCGGCTTCTTGTCTCCGATCAGGCGGATCCAGTTGTCTACGGCGAAGGCGGCCAGCCGAAAGAAACCATCGGGAAAGCGCAGCAACCGGTCGATGGTCTTGGAGCCCCGGTGGGGCGTGGCGACGGTGGTGATGCTGGCGATCTTCCCGCCGCAGCCCAGGGAGGAGGCGGCCATGCGGGCGTCCAGACCGCCCTTGGAGTGGGCGATCAGGTTGAGCTTTTCCGCGCCGGTCTCCTGAAGAATGGCGTCGATGCGCCCGGCGAGGACGGCGGCGTTGGTCTCCACGCTGCCCCAGCAGTCCTGCAGGCCGTAGAAGACCGCCGCGCCCCGCTCCTCCAGGGCGCGGGGGATCCGGCCCCAGTAGACCGGCCATTTCAGATCCCGAAAGCCTGCCCCGTGGATCAGAACGATGGGGTATCGGGTGGCGCAGCTGGTATCGGACATGACAGTCCCTCCTTCCGTGCTTTGCTCCGGTTCAGCCTATCCAGAAGGGCTCCGATCGTCCCCTCGTAATCCTCTTCGATCAGAGTCACCGGCTCCCCCCAGGCCCGAAAGCCCGCCGCAGTGATCCGGTTTTCCTCCTTCAGCCGCTCCGGACTGCAGCAGGAATCGTCCAGTCGGGCCTCGACATCCGAGCCGTGGGCCAGGATCTCGGGGAAATGGCCGTCGATGTAGCCCTCGCTCATGGCCAGGCAGACGAAGCGGATCTGGCACAGATACCGCTCGTCAAAGTCCCGCCGCCAGTCGAAGGGGATGTAACAGCCCTCGATGATGAGATTCTGCCGGTTTTCCACGGCGGTTTTGATCATCTCCCGGAGGATGGGCCAGAGATAGCCCGTCAGCGCCTCGTCCTCCTCCGGCGTCAGCGGGGTCTGCCCGCTGCGGATCAGGCCCATCTTCAGATGGTCGATGGAGAGGCAGGGGAAACGCAGCCGCTCCAACAGCCTCTGGGCCAGCAGGGTCTTCCCGGTGTGGGACGCGCCGGCGATCAAAATGACCATACCTTTTCCTCCAAAAGCAAACGATGGATCCGGCCTCCCCGGCAGGATCAGTCTCTGGTCAGCACGTGCCAGATGACCGGGTGCTGAAAGCCGCAGGAGAGATACAGCGCGAGTGGCTGGCTGGGACTGTTCAATCTCCCGGAGACGGTGACAAAGCGGGCCTTTCCCCGCATGTGCTCCAGCAGCCGGCACACCAGGACCTGTCCCAGCCCTCTGCGCCGATACGCCGGGGATACCTGGATCCATTCCAGGATCCCCTCCCCGATGCGCGGGTCGATTTCTCCGATCCCGCTGGCGACAAGCCGGCGGCTCGCCCTCTCGCGGATCGCGAGCCAGAGCAAGGGGTCATAACCCGGATGAGAGGAACAGGCGGCCAGCTCCTCCGGCGATACCCGCTCCCGGGTGTAGCAGGCGTTGATGTGCGCCGCGTACTCCTCGATCCCGCAGGCGGCGGGCTCAAAGCCGGGCGGGAGCGTCCGATGCGGGATCTGCCGCAGGTCGTGCAGGAGCTTGAAATAGGGCTCGTCCCTGCCGCCCGGTTCTCCGGCAGGGAAGGAATCCTCGCGGAGGACGGACATGTTGTCCGGCAGGACCAGCCGCTCCGTTTTCCAGAAGGGCAGCGACGAGGCGCCGCAGGGGTCCCGCAAATAGTCTTCAGCCTGGATCTGCATCTTTTAAGCACCTCATCGGAGCACATAGCGGTCGTAGCCGTCGGCGACGAGCCGCTCATAGGCCTGCCAGACCGCCTCCGGGACCTCCACCGGCACCTGATAGCCCCGCTGGGCGTAGACCCGCAGCCGCTGAAGGTCCCCGGTCATCAGTTGGATCTCCTGCTCCAGGGGGCAGCTGCCGTCGGCGTAGTCCGAAAAGGGGATCGGCGGGGCGCTGACGGCCCAGCGCAGCGCCGGCCACTGCTTCCGGGCGGTGGCCAGACAGCGCTTGGACATATAGGGCTTGCATACGATGATGCCGCTCTCGGCGGGGATGCCGCGGCTTTCCAGCAGCTCCCGGCCGAAGCGGAAATTCTCTCCCGTGTTGGTGGAGCGGTCCTCCAGCAGCAGCCGCTCCTCCGGCACCCCCAGGGCAAGGCACTCCCGGGCGAAGAGCAGCGCCTCCGGCTCCGACCAGAGCCCCTCCGTGATCTTGCCCAGGCCCCCGGTGCACATCAGCCAGGGGGCTGCGCCGGCGAGGAACAGCTTCGCGGCGTGCCGGGGGACCCGCAGGTCATGGCTGCCGGCGGCCAGCAGCAGGTCCGCCCTGGCCGGCGGCTCGCCGCAGTCGGCGTGGAAGCGGTACAGCAGCTCCGCGTCCCGCAGGATATCTTCTCTCCTTCGCATGGCGGCCTCCTCAAATTTCAGGCGTCTTCCAGATCCCTGTGTCCGTTGCCGATCCACGCCGCAGCGGCGCTTTTCAGCATCCCGGCGACGGAAGGCGTCAGGATTGACGGCCTTCCGGGTGCCCGAGAGCCGGTGTCAATCCGGCTTCTCCAGGCCACATTCGCTGCAGTATCTTCTCTCGTTCCTGGTGCCGCACTCCGGGCAGAACCAGGGTTCGGTATCCAGCGCCGAATCGTACTGACTCCAGGCCGTCCTGAGGACCTCACGGATCGCGCTGAACGCCTCCTGCCCGTCCTCCGGCATGACGTCGGAGGAGACCCTTGTCAGCGCGCCGTCGACCGGGAACTTGACAACGTACTGTTTCCCCTCCAAGCCGGATCCGTGTTTCCACGTCTGCATCTGATACCGGTTTACCAGATCCATGCAGTCGTCCAGCAGGGAGGCAGGCACGGTGCAGAAGGCCATGGTTTCCTCTGCGCCCTCGGTTTTTCGGTACTGCGCAAGGACCAGCCAGGTGTCGGTATAGGAATACAGGCAGTATTCCGTGCTCTCGTCTCCTCCGACGCTTGCCGCGGTCGCCTCATAATAGTCAAAGAGAAGCTTCTCGTTTTGGATGCAGTTCCCGGGAGAACCGGGATCGGATGGTCCGGGCGGATTCGCGTAAGGATCCCGCTCCATGCTGTTTCTCGACTTGACGGACATCTTCACATCATGCCCGGGCATGGTGAAGGTAAAAACATATCCGTGACGGCCGTCGAATTCCTGATGCAAGTTCACATCGTCGCTGTCGGCATAGAAGGTATAGTCGGTGTCCGTCGCGACCATGGCATAGGTGACGGTCACCTTTTCTCCCTCCGCATAGGAGCTCTTCTCGGATTCAAGACCGTATCCGTCAAATGTCAGCCTGTATTCAGCCGCTCCGCATCCCTTGAAGCCTGCAATCAGCAGCACCGCGCTGATCAGGGAAAGGATGTGTCTTATCCTCATTTCGATCCACCTGCCTCATCCTTGTCCGTGCCATTTATCGAGATGATTATACCATAACCAGCCCCCGCTGTACAACAAGAAACCTTTCTTGTCCTTTCGGCAGACAAAAGAGGCTTCTTGGATAGGAAAGTCCGCGTAAAAAGCACATGGCCTGGAAGACAAAAGGCTCTACTCGGAGACTGCTTTTGCATAAGCCGCGATCCGCTCCCTCACCAGATGGAAACGCGCTTCCTCGAAGGCATAATCTGTTCTCGGCTTTACAAAGTTTTGGCTGCCGCGTTTTTCAAAGCCGTAACGGGGGATCAGCTGGACGTGATAATGATTCACCGGGCCATCGCACATGGAGCACAGGTATACCCGCTCGCATTGATACACTTCCCGGAGGATGATCATGAACTGCCTGGCGAAGCGGACGATCTTTTCATTGATCCGATCCGGGGCTTCGCTCAAATCCTGATAATGCTCGATGGTCGAGATGCACATATGTCCCTTTGCCCTCGGGTTGCCGACAAAAAAGCACTCGATGTCATCGTCCGCATAGAGCATCTTATCGGTCAGATCGCCGTAGATCGCCCCGGGATATTTCCGGTTCAGGCACGTCGGGCAGATGCCCCGATCCACCAATTCCCCAGGAGTCAATTTCAGCAATTCGATTTCGTCCATGTTCTCTCTCCCTGACTGTGAGTTCAAGATCACTCGGCGTAAGCCGAATATCACTGCGAAGCAATATAACTCGCCGCAGGCGAATATAACTGAAAAAAGCCTTATTTGTTTACCGGACAAATAAGGCTTTTTTCATGGCGGAGGGTTAGGGATTTGAACCCTAGCACCGGAGTTACCGGCCTACGAGATTTCGAGTGTTGTACTCCGAACAGACTTTAGCGGAAATTGGGCGAAAATAGCGCCTCATATTGGAAGCCTCGGAGGACCTTCAAAGCCGCTTGTTTCAAGGGGATTTTACCCGCAAAGCCGCAGGGTGTCAAGGAAAATTCGAACTCACCGCCTTAGCCCTAAAAACAGCCTCCAAAACCGGAAAAAGGAGAGAATTTGGGGAGAACGGAGAGAAATCAGGAGAGAACGCAAGCCCTTGTTTCTCAACAAAAACAGGCAATTTGATGATCACGTTGGAGAGAAAAAACACCGATCTTCTGCTGTTGGTAAAAAAGATGAGAGGTGTATGACATGAACGCAACAACCGAATATCAATACATATTAGAGCAGTACCCCATCTACATAACAAAAGATCAGATGTACCGAGTCTGTCATATCAGCAAAAAGACCTGCCTGTTTCTTCTGAAAAGTGGCCTCGTCCCTTGCCTGGACAGCGGGAAGAAAACCCGGCGCTTCAAGATTAAGACAACCGATGTAATACATTATCTGGAGGATCGGGAACTTCACCCCGAACACTACAAGCCGCCGGAGGGCTATTACAAGCAGCCCCATATTCCGCAGGCGCGAGCGTTGTCCGAGCATGATTTGCTTGTGATGAGGCAGTTTTATGAAAAGGAACTGGCATCTTGGCCGGATGTTATGACCATAAAGCAAGTGTCCGCTTTCACAGGGTACGGAAAAACCTCTGTTGAACGATGGTGTACTAAAGGGCATTTACAGCATTTCTTTATCAAACAGAAATACCTTGTCCCCAAAATCTACTTACTGGATTTCATTATGAGTTGGGCCTACATAGGGATTGCTGTGAAATCAGACTTACATATTCAGCGGAACAAACGAATATGGGCGCAGGCGAAAACGCAGCCTTGAATAGAAAACCAATAATGCGTATTATGGAATCGAAGGGAGCGAGTTATATGAGAAAGCCAAGATACTACGTCACCCTCAACGCCGAGGAAACGCGGCTTGTGCTGCGGAGCCTCATCCGCATGAAGAACCGCTTGATACAGGAAGGGCGCTACACGGACTGCGTGGATGAACTGATCGCAAAGATCGCCGCCAAATGACAGATTATAATTACATATGGATTATTCAGCCGTTTATTCCCTTCGGAATAGGCGGCTTTTTTCATGCACATACATAGCCGGTCAACATCGTGAGCTGCAAATTTGGTAAAGTCGGTGGCAACCGAAATGTCTAGCAACGAAAGTTACATGAAATGCCGTTGACAATCAGTTCTGTGATGAACGGTGTAGTAGCAGGCTACGAGAACACAGGACTTCCATAGATTGTGCACCACGATGACGGCTCTGACCTTAAACGGATTGTGCGGGAAGCCCCTTTCCATTTTCCAAGCCCGAGGCCAACAGTTTGTTCAAACCCTTCCCCACGGCCCGTGAAAGCCTTGTAAGAATTTCAATGTCCAGATATAAAGCCCTCCTTCTTTGCTTATAAATCGTTTACCGCATTATCCAGAATAAGCTTTCCTCTGAAATAATATAGTATACTTATGTAAGAGGCAATGCACAATTTGGAACGCAAAATATCCTTCATCAGGGAAAACACTTGACAGTGGAGCCAGGGGTATTATTCCGCAAATCCCGGGTATACTATTTAAGGCAGAGGCAATGGAGTGCTCTACGGACGCAGCGATCCTGCACCGCAATAGCCGCTCGCACAGGCAGGGTGCCACACTCAGGTAGCACTCAGGAAAACAAATTATCCCAAAAAATAGTTGACAATTTGTAACCATAGTTTTATTATATCTACCATAAAGGCAACCGCGTCGCGGTGCTTCTTGAAACGAGCTATATAGAAACAATTTTCATGTTTTTGAGCTCGTTTTTTCTACTATTCTTATGTACAAGTTCCTTTTTATGGATACTGTACATAGGTTGGTTTATGGATGCATGTGGCTTGATGCATGCATTCAGCCAGTGTAAGGATTGTTGTGGTTTTTGGAGCTTTGGCTAAACGCTGGCTCTCCAACAGGAAAGAGAGGGTATTGTTGATTAGCGTTTCTTCCGTTCTACGTGGTGTCCCGGCTGACTTCGCGTCTGTCCAGACCGCAAAGTCTGTTGTTGTGCCCATCTCCAACAATGTAGAACGTGTACCGTATGTAGACAGTTTTGCAAGGAATTCATATTATGCTAATTATGAACTCTTCTCAACCTTTACTCCTGATGAGTACGACAGGCTTACCATGCGTTTTCCATCCTTAGATGATGATTAAATACCCACAAAGATTACGCGAAAGCCGATATCTTTCAGGGGGTCTTTTTCCGCGTGAGTCCCGAATAATGCTATCGGAGGCGCACACGGAATAGATATGAAGAAAAGGGCCAGTTAACGGCCCTTTTTTTCTGCACTAAAAGGAGCGAAAAATGGAGATAAACAGCGATTATGGCGGTAAAAAGGAAAAAACTACAAAGGTCGATATGATTATTGATGCAAATCAACGGAAGTGCCCATTCCGATTCTGGCTGCTTGTATTTCTAATCATCATGCTGGCCGGCTCCCTTTATTTTCGCTATATCCGGTTTTCGGAGGAGCGACTCAGTATTGCATGCTGGCTGACGCAAAAGGTCTCGTGCCTTGGATCTCTATATACTTTTTCCTGTTCAGTGTTAACAGCGGTGGGAATTAAGGAAATCCTAAAGGTAATTGGGGTCAGCAGCCTACTGATCGGCTGGCTTTACGGTGTTCTACAGAAAGAGGACAGTGGACTCTACTACAGTGAACTCCTTGAATTGCTTTATCCCCGTTACAACCAGTTTGTTTTGGTGTATGTAATCGCTTATCTTGTTGGCCTCTGGCAAGCTATTTCCGGCTCCAGAGAGGGATCCGTTTTGGCTCTAATTGTAATTACTACATATAGTATCCCGCTCTGGAGAGCTCTAAGCTTTTTAGTTTTCTTCCCTGTCTGTAGACGGCGCCTCGTTCAGCGCTGTTGGGAAGCTGAGATTGATGAGGCTTTTAGGAAGAAAAGCGGGGCGGAATCTGCAGTGGAGAGCGTGTACCGTCTGATTGATGCAATATCGATGGAATCACCAGGCTACAGAGACTTGCTGTGCTGTTTTGCGAAAGCGCTGTGCCATCTGACAAACAATGTCAATAAAATGTCAGACGAGGAATACAAAAACCTTATAATCCACCTTACGAGTTGCTGGGAACATCTGCTGCGAAATCGTGCTCAAGGAGATCGAAACATCCTACTCAGAGAAGTTTTTCTTGATTTCCGACTTGCGCAAGATACCAAATGGTCGGATTCCGAGGTTGAGAATAGTTCTGAAATCAAAAGTCAGGCTCTGCTCGCTCTGGGACAAGCCTATGTGCTCTGGCTGACAGAGGAAACTCTAAAAGCTTCTTCTGGAGATGATCAAAGCCGTATGACTGACTTGCTTCCTCGCATCAATAACGACTTGTCTATTACGATTCACTCCTATCTCCACGATAAGGAGGAAGAGCTCGTTGCGTACATTACAACTGGTTACTTACTAATCATGTGGTTTATCTGTATTTTTCAAGGAATCTCGATTGTTGACAAAGACCGCTTGGATGGTATGCCTCTTCAAAGAAAAATTTCTAAAAAAGAAGAAGTTTGCTGGAAGATTTTCCTACAACTCTCGCTACCATGGGTATCGAATAGAGAAGAGAAGGCAGTTTTTGCTTTGGAACAGATTAATGCGCGGGTTACTGGGAGTTTGAAAACCGCTTCGCCGGAAACATCGAAGCAGGAAGTGGGACTGAATACATGATACTTTATGCTGTTATTTTTGAGAAGAAGGCATCTCTGAAGAAGGAGGGATTTTCGGAACTGAAAATGCCTTTTGGCAATGACTGTCAATCTTGGTTCTCCCTTGGGCACTTTGATGCAATCCACACTTGTACTCTCAGTCAAGAGCAAGCTAACCCTTTCAAGTTAATTCAAAAGTCAAATTCTCTACTCGCTGAAATGGACTGTGGCGAACATTATTTCCATCCGCTCTACCTTATCGCGAAGTATAGAGCCAACATGTTTTGGAAGAGGAGGACGAGTTTTCTTGTCGTTTCACGAATCCACTTTGGAAAAACTACCGGTGCCAGAGAGATTTACGACAAGCTTCTACAGATGCTGAAAGAATTGGACCCAACATGCGAGACATTTCAGCTGTTCCACACGATAGAGCTTTGTGACGCTGTGCTAGTCGGGAAGTCAGAGAATCTTCCTCACCTTCTTGGTGTCTCACTCTCCCTACGCAAAAATCCAGGCATTGCGCGCATCTATACCTATTGCGCCATCAATAACCTTTTTTTGCGCACCAATGAGGTCGTGTCGGAAGAGGAGCGGCTCCCACTATGTACCATCCGTTTCGCTGTCTCATCATTCTCAAAGGCCAATGGTGAGATAAACGCGATCAAACAGCAATGCGGGCTTGGAGAGGATCAGCCCCATTTTGTAACGGGAGTCGATGATATTGTAGTGAGTTGGCCAAACTTACCTGTAAACACCCTCCTTTTCCTTTTTCGACGCTGGTTTACAGGGTCGGCGGAGAATCGGCTCGATGAGGCTTTTTCCTCCATAACGACCAGGTTGGGAATTGCCTCGGTTGATACCGGAGACTGGCCTGAATTCCATCAGGATGAAAGCCTTAGTCGGCATTATCTTGAATTGGAGTCCCTATGTAGAGATGTCGTGCAGATACAACAGCAGGAACCTTCCCCTCCCGCATGGCTTCGTCCTATTTCAGAACTTAGCTACAGCCTGCTACGCCTCAGTCAAATGCCGATGCTTGATGAGTTTTTCTATCTCATGCTCCCCGGCGTACGAGCCTTCCTCTTGCGGTTGGTGAAAGGGCCACTGCCGGATCATACTGCTTTTCAGCTTTTCATTGAAAGCTGGACTAATGTGATGGAACAGGTCATGCGGACGGAAGGTCAGTTGTCGCAGTATCCACAGCTCCGGCCTCCTGTTTTTGATATCCCAATTGCTATGTTGGAATATGTACTTGCTTTTTTAAACCATGTTGCTTTGTTGTTGCAAAAGGAGGACACACGTAAGCACCAGATTGCCCTGTTTCCAGTCCCTGGTTTTTATCAGAGAATCTTAGCATCAGAACTCTTTTCTCCTATGGGCAATCTCCCAGGCCTGATTCTTATCAAAATACCTATCGAAATGTTGTATGATTCTCCTGAAATGCAAAAAACCCTCTGCCATGAGATGTCACATTATATAGGGGAATCGTTTCGTAAACGAGATATACGTACCAAGAAATATGCAATGGCGGCGGCTGCACTTCTTGCCGATCAGATTTTTTCTTATAATCACAACAGTGTCATTTTGGCGCTCTCATCAGAATTATTGAAGCGTCTAGAGGGAAAAAGAACCATCGAGGAAATGAACGCAGAAGTCATGGGCTGGCTGTATGACTTCCGCGAATCTGTGCAGAGTCTGTCTTCGACTATTGAAGTGATTAAGAAATACGATGAAAAGAAACGCAAGCCCGATGATCCTCCGCTAAAATATCTCCCTGAGATTCTCGCCAAAGGGAAGCAGACAAATGAGCACAAGTTTACTAATGCCTTACGAGATATATCTATCCTGTTCCGGGAATGCTTTGCTGATCTATGTATGTTACATCTTCTCTCGCTCTCACCCTCAGACTATATTCTAGGTCAGTTAAAGGATTTCGCCCTCCCCTCAAAATCGGACGAAAGGCCATATGAGCAGGTGGGTGTACGAATATACGCCGTTTTGTATGCTGACAATGAATTATCTCCCAGCAGTCTCTCGGAAATCTTCGATTCTCTGCTCTGTCTGCCTACAAATCAAAAACAAGTGGACAACTTGGTTTTCTTAAGGATGAAAGATGAGTTGCTCACCTTATCCCGTGGCATTGCATCCGGAGTAGAATCGAAGAAGGGACGCCGACTTCCTCTCTTAGCCGTTTACTCTCTTTGTAGCTATTTGAAAGAATGCAAAAAAATACTGAAGGAATCCATTTCCCCTGCCGACACTATAGAACTACGGGATATGTTTCAGAATGTCAATTCACCAAACATGAACTACGATGAATTTCAAAAACGCATCGAAGAATATCGGAGCAAACTTCAAAAAACATAAAAGGCCCAATATCATAACGAATTGGATTTCAAAAAGCTTGCTTACGTTTGTTTTTCGCCAGAGGCAGTGACCTTTTGGCCATACCTTCCCTTTACAGGCCGCAGTATCGCGGCCTGTTTTTAGTTTCCATGATAATCACCGACAATTTCGATAGAGGTACATAGCCGTCCACCATCGCCGTGGGTGGCTAAATCTGCGAAAGGAGGAAACCAATATGGCGAAAACAAAGGTGATTGCCGTTGCCAACCAAAAGGGCGGCGTCGGCAAAAGCACCAGCGTGTACTGCATCGGCGCAGGGCTGGCGCAGGATGGGAACAAGGTCTTGCTTCTGGATGTTGACCCGCAGGGCGACCTCACAAAGATGCTGGGCGAGCGCAAGCCCCATGAGCTGCCCTTGACGCTCAGCAATGTGATGAATGACATTGTGGCGGGACAGGACAGCAAGGAACACCCGGAGATCATGCACCATGAAGAGGGCTTTGATTTCATCCCGGCAAACCGCACCCTTTCGGCGGTAGAGATCGGGCTGGTCAACACCATGAACCGCGAGACAGTCTTGAAGCGGTATCTGGACAGCGTAAAAAAGGACTATGACTATGTGCTGCTGGATTGCCGCCCGTCCCTCGGTATGCTGGTCATCAACGCCCTGTCCGCATCAGACTATGTTCTCATTCCCGTGCAGGCGGACTATCTTGCCGCTGAGGACATGGCGGAGCTGATTGGCACGGTGCAGAGCATCAAGCGGCAGATCAATCCCAAGCTGAAGATCGGCGGCGTGTTTCTCACGATGGCGAATGAGACAAATTTCCGCAAAGACATTGTGAAGTCGGTCAAGGAGAACTACGGAAAGCGCCTGCCCGTCATGGAGGCCGTGATCCCCGCAACGGTGCGGCTGGCGGAAGTCAGCACCGCAGGCAAAAGCATTTTCCGGCACGACCCCAAAGGACGGGCGGCGGATGCCTACCGCGAACTGATAAAGGAGGTGACGGGCTTTGGGGAAAAGCAACGTGGCAAGTCTTTTGACCTCGGTAGATGACCTCTTTACCACACAGGAGGAACGGGACGCAGCCAAGCGGGAAACGGTTGTAGACATACCGCTGGACGAGATCAGCGACTTTCCCAACCATCCCTTTAAGGTGAAGATGGACGAGGCTATGATGGAAATGGCCGACAGCATCCGGCAGTATGGTGTTCTAGTTCCGGGCATGGTACGCCCCAAGGAGGGCGGCGGCTATGAGATGGTAGCAGGCCACCGGCGCAAGATGGGCTGCGAACTGGCACAGAAACCCACCATGCCCTGCCTGGTGCGCGATCTGACCGATGATGAGGCCACCATTATCATGGTGGACAGCAACTTGCAGCGTGAAAGCATCCTCCCCTCGGAGAAAGCCTTTGCCTACAAGATGAAGCTGGAAGCCATGCGGCGTCAAGGTCAAAGAACAGACCTTGACGAAACTTTGCGCCCAGTGGGCGCGAAGTTGAGAGATACACGATCTGATGAGCAGTTAGCGAATAATGCTCCAGATAGTGCAAGGCAAATTCAACGGTATATCCGGCTCACTTATCTAATCCCGCCGCTGTTGGACATGGTGGACGAGGACAAGATCGCCATGCGTCCCGCTGTGGAGCTGTCCTACCTGCCTGAAAACGAGCAGACCATACTCCATGAAATAATGGAGATGGAGGATTGCACACCCTCCCATGCCCAAACCATCAAAATGCGCCAATTCTCCGAGAGTGGCAAGCTGACCGAGGAGGTCATCTTGTCCATCATGCAGGAGGAAAAGCCCAACCAAAAGGAGCAGTTTCGTATGCCGAGAGAGCGTATCAGCAAGTATTTTCCCACGGGGACGCCCGCGCAGAAGATCGAGGATACCATCGTCAAGGCGCTGGACATGTACTACAAGCGCCAGCGCAGCATGGAAAGATAGCCGCCAAGGGGGTAGTGTGCCTATATACTGTGCCGGGGAAATCGGCTGTTCCCCCTCTCCACACCTCACCCCCCTCAAGCCAGCTGTACCAGCCGAAAAAGAGACTGTTCCCCTTGCTCCTACCGAAAAAAGGCAGGAGCTTTTTTCATTTCTGCGGCTGATTATTTCAGCCAGCAAACCAACAGGAGGTCAAAGATGAAAAGCAAAATCTTCAAACGGATCGCCGCTTTTGTCCTGGCGGCGATCACAGCATTTTCCTTTATTCCGGGAATCACCGCTTTTGCTGCCGGGGAAGCCGGGAATATCACATTCGACTACTGCTACGACTCCAACGGCAACATGATCCTTTACAACGGAGAAACCGATGTGGACGGGTATCTGGCCGGAGGCACGGGCCATCCCAAGCCCAGGATGTTTGTGGATGGAGAAACCGCCTACTGTATCCAGCCGGGCCGCCATCTTCTGGTGAACGACACGCTGTACCGCAGCTCCTCTGCTGCCTGGGATGCTCTTTCAGCCGGTCAAAAAAGGGCAATCGGCCTTGCGCTTCTGTACGGTTATCAGGGCAACTGGAGCAACCTCAGCGGGAGCGACGATGAGAAATGGGTGGCCACCGCCGAGCTTGTGTGGGAGTTTGTTACCGGCTGCCGCGAATCCACCCCGCCGTATAAACAGGTCAGCACCGCCATCTATGACATTCAGTTTGGCAGCAATCAGCCGAACACCGGCGTACTGGCCGACTACAATCAGATCGTGGCCTGGATGCAGCGGCACAGCGTCATTCCCAGCTTTATGTCAGGCTCTGCCGACGTAGCCTCGCAGGATCTGGAGTATAAGGACGGAACATACAGCCTTACCTTCACGGATACGAACGGAGTTCTGGCCGAATTTAATTTCTCCAGCTCCAACAGCAAGGTATCCGTTTCCAAGTCCGGGAACAAGCTGACCCTCTCTGCTGATGATCCCTTCGACGGCACGGTGACGATCACAGCCAGCCGAAACAACATTCCCACTGTCAGCTCCAGCGCCAAACTGATCGCCTATGGTGATCCTAACCTGCAGGATGTTGTGACCGGCGTGGAGAACGCTGATCCCGTGTACGCCTATCTGAATGTGGAGACGCCCACCGGTAACCTTGATCTGAAAAAGACTTCGGAGGACGGCGTTGTGGCTGGTATCCGCTTCACCATCTCCGGCGAGAAGATGGAGCGCACTGTCACCACCGCCGAAGATGGCACCATCTTTGTGGACGGCCTAATCCCCGGCGTCTACACCGTGACCGAGCAGAGCTTTGACCGCTATCTGCCGCAGGATGTGCAGCGCGTGACTGTGATCGGAGGCCGCACGACCACCGTGACCTTTAATAATGTACTCAAGCGCGGCGATCTGACTGTCACCAAGACTTCCGAGGACGGGATGGTGGAGGGGATCAAATTCCACCTGTACGGGACATCCCTCTCCAGCCTGGCCGTGGACGAATACGCCGTCACGGACAGCACCGGCAAGGCATCTTTCAAGGATGTGCTGATCGGCTCCGGCTACACGCTGGAGGAAGTGGACGTTTCGGTAAAATATGTTGTCCCTGCCAGCCAGAAAGCCGCTATCGAATGGAACAAGGTCACCGAAAAGAGCTTTTCCAATATTCTGAAGAAGTGGAACGCTACTGTAACCAAGAGCGACAGCAGCAATGGCACGGCGCAGGGCGACGCGACGCTGGCCGGGGCGGTCTACGGTGTGTATCAGGGCGATACGCTGATCGACACCTATACCACGGACAAAAACGGCCAGTTTGTGACGGCCTCTTATGTGTGCGGCGATGACTGGTCGATCCGGGAGATTACCCCGTCCGAAGGCTATCTGCTGGACACCACAATCCATCATGTCGGAGTGGAGGCCGGGAACTTCACCGTGGAATACAACTCTGTTTCTCTGGACGTGACCGAGCAGATCATCAAGGGCAACATCGCCAACATCAAGCATTGCGACGACGGCGAGACGCAGATCGAAACGCCGGAGGTAGGCGCAACCTTTGCCATCTATCTGAAAGCTGCCGGGGATTACGGCTCTGCCAAAGAGAGCGAGAAAGACTTCCTCACCTGTGACGAGAACGGCTTTGCACAGAGTAAAGACCTACCCTATGGCATCTATACCGTGGAGCAGGTATCCGGCTGGGATGGCCGGGAGCTGATGCCCGCCTTTGATGTGTATATTGCGGAGAATAGCCACACCTACCGCTATCTCATCAATAACGCCGTGTTCCAGAGTTATATCAAGGTCATCAAGGTGGACGCCGAGACGGGCAAGCCCATCCCCTATGCGGGCGCTGGCTTCCAGCTTTACCGCCCGGATGGATCGCTCATTACGCAGACCTTCACCTATCCCGAAGTGACGGTGATAGACACCTTCTATACCAACGACGAGGGCTATTTGATTACGCCCGAAAAGCTGGAGTACGGCACGGGCTATTCGCTTGTGGAGGTATCCGCGCCCTATGGCTATGTGCTGAACAGCAACCCCGTGTATTTCGATGTGACCGCCGAGGACGCCACCGAGGAAAACGCGATCACCGTCGTGGAAGTCACCAAGGAAAACACGGCGCAGAAAGGCGTTATCAAGATCAGCAAGAGTGGCGAGGTGTTTGCCACCGTCACCGCCAAGGGCTATTACCAGCCGATCTATGAGCTGCGCGGGCTTCCCGGCGCGGTCTATGAGATTCACGCTGCCGAAGATGTGGTCACGCTGGACGGCACCCTCCGCTATTCTGCCGGGGACGTGGTGGATACCATCACCACCGGCGAGGACGGCGAAGCTGTCAGCCAGCCGCTGTACCTGGGCAAATATGAGATCACCGAGGTCACAGCGCCCTACGGCATGGTGCTGAATACCGAAGTCCGAGCCGTGGAACTTATCTATGCCGGGCAGGAGGTGGAGATCACCGAGACAGCCGCCAGCTTCAACAACGAGCGTCAGAAAGCCGCTGTCACACTAAACAAGGTGCTGATTGCCGACGAGAAGTTTGGCATCGGCATGTGCGGCGAGATCAGCGCCGTCACCTTTGGCCTCTATGCCGCGCAGGAACTGACCGCCGCCGATGGCAGCACCATCCCCGTGGACGGCATCATGGAGATCGTTTCCGTTGACAGCAACGGTTATGCCGCCATCAAGACCAACCTGCCGCTGGGCAGCTACTATCTGAAAGAGCTGTCCACGGATGAACACTATATCCTGCCCGACACCAAGTATCCCATCAGCTTCGATTACGCCGGGCAAGATACTGCGCTGGTGGAAATCAAGGTCAATGAGGGTAAGCGCATAGAAAACCGTCTGATGTACGGTGAAGTCCACGGGTTGAAAAAGGACGATGCAGGCGCGCCGCTGGCCGGGGCAGTCATCGGACTGTTCAAGCCAGAAATAATCGAGTTTACCACCGGCACTGCCATTCTGACCGCCACCTCTGCCGAGGACGGCGGCTTTTCTTTTGCCAAAGTCCCCTATGGCAACTGGATCGTGCATGAGATCTCCGCGCCCACCGGTTATGTTCTCTCCGACAAGACCTTTGAGGTCAACATGGATAAGGACGGCGCTGTGATCGAACTGGAGTTGGAAAACACGCTGATCCGCGGCGCGGTGCAGCTTACCAAGGTGGATCGGGACTACCCCGAAAACAAGCTGACCGGGGCTGTGTTTGAACTCTACCGCGACAGCAACGGCAATATGGAGCTGGATAAGGACGATGAAAAGCTCGGAACGATGCCGGAGGTGAGCGTGGGTGTCTATGAGCAGGGCGATCTCACCTATGGCGGCTACTTCACGCGCGAGACGAAAGCACCGGCAGGTTTTGTCCTGGATGAAAACGCCTACTACTTTGAGATCGTGGAGCATGGCAAGACCGTGATCGTGGAAAACGAGGCCGGGAAAGGCTGCTTTATCAACGACCCGCAGACCGGCGCTCTCAAAATCTTCAAGACTTCCTCGGACAAGAAGATCGAAGGTTTCTCCTTCCGCGTAACCGGGCCGAACGGCTATGAAAAGGTCTTTACCACGGACAAGAAGGGCGAAATCTTCATCGAGGGGCTGCGGTGCGGCGACTACCGCGTGTCCGAGGTGTCCGACAACGCCTCCGCAGCCTATGTGCTGGCCGTGGATAAGATCGTGACCATCAGTGCAGACGCGGAGGTCAAAATCGAAATGCACAACGAGCTGCGCGACACGCCCAAGACCGGCGATGACCGCAATCCTGTCCTTTGGTATTCGCTGACGGGCGTGGGCTTCGCCGGGGCTGCTGTCTGCGGCTTCTTTGCATGTAAGAAAAAACGGAAGGAGAAGAAGTAATGGAACCGAAAACAATCATTTCCGTCGCGCTGGCCGTGTTTATTCTCGGCGGCCTGGTGTTCCTGCACATCAGGGCAAGTAAGCGCAAATAAGACCCTGGGGCGCTGAAAGGCCGCCCTTTTCCGAGTGAGGAAGCCGCCCCTCGCATCATTGAGGGGCGGCTTTTCATAGCAGGTCTTTTGTTTTTCGCGCTAGATACAGCGGCAGATTTGTTATTTCCCCATCTTTTCTGTAACCACGTTTTGAATACCGGATGGCATGAGCTGGATGATGCTCAGAGATATACCTTTTGAACGAAGGTGCAGACTTGTCTTCTCCTCCTTTGGCTTCAACAGGGATAATCTCTGTGCAGTATTGCAGAACAAAATCTATCTCACTGTTCTTGTCTGAGTAATATCGGGGTTCAACATCGAACTGGCCGCGAAGCTGCTGCAAAATGTAGTTCTCTGTCAGTGGACCTTTGAACTGATAGTCGCTTTTCAAGAGGATCGCGCTGTTATCAATACCGGCCATGTGTTTGAGAAGGCCGGTATCAAACACAAACAGCTTGAACTGATCCAGCTTATCAAAAGCGGCAAGCGGATGCTCCATCTTGGAGAC
Source organism: Oscillospiraceae bacterium (assembly GCA_017545165.1). Taxonomy (GTDB): domain Bacteria; phylum Bacillota; class Clostridia; order Oscillospirales; family Oscillospiraceae; genus Limivicinus. The sequence continues at coordinate 22,279 of JAFWQQ010000008.1, read as the reverse complement.
ATTGTAGACACGGTTCAACATACCGGCAGAAACAAGCCATTCAATCGCTTCTTCAAAATCACGCGCTCTGCCGCCTTCCCGGACAGCCCCATACATGAACTTCTCATTGGGTTTGGCAAGCTGCGCGACGATGCTGCGAAAGACCATGAGAATGCGCCCGCTGTTGACCTTGCCATTGTGTTTGGAAAAGTCGTTTTCGTAAACCTCGATCAGCTCTTTCTGGATTTGAGAAATACGCGCAGGATCCTTGTATTTCACCCACGAGGCAACGCATTCCGGCATTCCTCCGATAATCAAGTAATTGTTGTAGGCATCCAGCAAGCGATGGTGAAAGATCTCCTCAATCTCCTGACCTTTTTGGATGCTTTCATAATAGGCGAAAAGTGCGGGATCGGTTGCGTCCAGAAACTCATCGAAGCCTAACGGGAAAATGTCAAGTAAATTGACCATACCCACCGGATAGGATTTGGGCTCTGCAAGAAGTGTACCAAGCAAGCTGCCAGCCGCAATGACGTGATATTCATTCGCCTTCTCTTTGAAATACTTCAGGGAATTCAGTGCCTCCGGGCATTCCTGGATTTCATCGAAAATAATCAGCGTCTCGCCGGGAACGATTTTCTCTCCAGCAATCAGAGAAAGCAGTTCGATTATCCGATGGGGGTTTTTGTTTGCTTCAAAAATGGATTTGAGCTGGTCTTCTTCGTCAAAGTTAAAATAGACTGCGCTGTCGTAGCAGCTTCTCCCAAATTCTTTCATCAGCCATGTCTTACCGACTTGTCGTGCACCCTTAAGGACCATAGGCTTGCGGTCATCGCTGGCTTTCCAATTGATCAGTATCTGAATCGCATTGCGTTTCAAGCAGGTCACCATCCTTCATCGAGAGGTCTTCTATACTTTATCACATTTTTCTGATGTTATCAACGCCAACTAAACACATTTTTCTTTGGCTATTAGACATATATTTACACATTTTTCTGCAGGAGCGCCGATCATACATATCACAGGTGAAAGGAGTGTATGCAAATATGAAGCGTGAACGCTTTGAAAAACGCCTGTTCCGCATCTTTGAGGAGGCTGGGTATTCCCCGATCCAGATACTCACGTTGACGCCGGAGGAAATGGTGGAGATACCGGGGATCACGGTGCCGAATATCCGGGCCGTCCTCTGTGTGCAGAACAAGGTGCTGTCCGAAAAGAACACTGTCCGCAAGGGGAAAGCCGTGGCTGCCCTGCTGCGGGAAGCAGAGAAGGAGGCTCGCTGATATGAGCCAAAGAACGAACGCCGGGTATATCATCACGGACTCTGTCCATGTCGGAGATACCGAATTTGCCCTTGGCGTCAGCCAGCATATTCCCAATGATTTTGTCACCTGGAGATGTTCCAATGACAACTATTACTGGGGGCATTACCACAGCAATCTGTTTAGTGCTCAGAAAGATTTGGTGGCGCGCGCAGCAGAAAGGGTTGCAGAGATCCAAGATGTGCTGGATGCGAAGAAAGTGATGGAACCAGGCTACTCCCCCTGGGGGAAAGTACAAAGCTGCCACACGCTTTGCGACGGCGTTTTCTCTGTCGGCACGGAAAGCCATGGCGGCATCATGGTGCATCAAATCGTCGCAGGCAATGTGCTTTCCGGGGCCGCGATAAAATGCGGCTTTACTGACGGCAGTTATTTCTGCTTTGAGGAAGACTGTGACGCGCAGGTGGTCATCCGGGAACTGATGGACAGAAAGCTGTACCAGGCGCCCGTCAACGAGCATTATCCTCCGGGCAAATATGAAAGCGTGATCGACGCAAGCGTTCAGAGAAATCATCCGGAATACTGGGCATTCCGCAAGCGGCATCTCTTGCCGGCGCTACAGAACAAACACAATAAATCCAATAAGGAGCGTGAACGATAATGGAACTTACTATCAGACCTATGACGCCGCAGGAGCGGATGTACAGCTATTCCCAGAGCAGTCAAATTGAGGGACAGGCCGGATGCATTGGGCATCTTCGCGGCGATCTGGACGGCGACGGAGAGGCCTTCCTTTCCTCATGGACAGGTCACCGGGACGATCTGAAAACGCAGGATTTCAAAGACGAATTCGATGATGTCATCAATGCCCTGCGTTTTGACGATCAGTATGGCGGCATCTTAAAGAGTCGCCGCTGCCTAGCCAAGTTCTGCTTCAGCCATCCGGAAAGCAATTATGGAAATGATCGGGAATTTGGCTTCCGGGCGGATACACCTTCCTACACCTTCATGCTCCGGCTCAATCCAAACCAGGGCGAATACAACTTGTACTGCTACTGCTTCAAGAGAGATTGGTTGGATCGACACATGACCCATGCCGCGCGGGGCATCCGCTTCATCACCCCGGACTACAACGAGAAGTTCCGCATCGACGACGGCGACAGCATCCGCATGATGCGCGAGGGGCAGGCAGCCCGCGATTATGTATGCCGGTATATCGACGACTATCATGTGGAGATCGGAGATAATCTCTATCATATCTGCGAATTTGCCGAAAGAATGAAAATGACGGGAGCCACCGTCATTCCTATCCGATCCTCTCTCCCAGAGCAGTGCTTCTCCGTGCTGCAATCTACCGGCAGCGTCATCGCATTGCAGCGCGGGAAGGACGGGTATTTAGTCACTGACGATGACTGCACCCCGGAGAGTGCCCGGATGGTCGCCGATCTTCTCAATCGAAAGCTGGGCGTCAGCAAGCAACAGGAAGCGGCCATGTCTGCGGGTTCCATTTTTGGCTGGGACACGCCTGCCGCCGACCCAAAAAACTATGACGCCGAGGGCAGAGCCATCAAGTCGAAGCAGAAAGGCCGAGAAATATGAGATGAATTATCGAAATTGTTCCATATGACCTCAAAATGATTAATGTACCGCTGCATTTTCGAAGCTGCTTGCTAAGAACACCCTGCGGCATATTCGTTTCCGCGATCTCCGGCATAGCTGCGCGTCTCTTTTACTCTCCAACGGCGTCCCGATGAAACAGATCCAGGAGTGGCTCGGTCACAGCGACTTCTCGACCACAGCCAACGTATATGCCCATCTGGACTACAATTCCAAGCTTTCCTCTGCGGACGCGATGGTGAATGGCCTGAAAGGCGCGCTGACCGCGATCCAATAAGCAAAAAACGCCAGCTTCCAAGCGACAAAACCGCATGAAAACTGGCGTTTGGCGGAGCGGGTGGGATTCGAACCCACGTGAGGTTGCCCTCAAACTGATTTCGAATCAGCCCCGTTATGACCACTTCGATACCGCTCCGTATTTGATTGGCAATGGCGGTGTGCTCCGAAGCACCTTGGAAAAAGGAGAGAAAAGCAGGAGAGAAAAGACTCAAAATCGCTTTCCTATGATACCGTGAAAGCCTTGAAAAATCAAGACATTTTCGGGAATGACTTCCAAAATGACCGTTCGGTTTCGAGTCACGCCTCTTCGACCACTTGAGTAACCCTCCAATTGCTGTAATAGTATAACCGATGGCCGGGCAAAATGCAAGGGCAAGTATTTTGCGTTTGCAATATATAAATTGTTTATGAATTTATATATTGGTATTGACAAAAGTTTTCCGCGGGTGTATGATACAGCCATGAGAAAAGGGGGCGGGACGCCGTTGGGCGCTCCGGACCCCGGGAAAGGATGATCCTGATGAAAAAGACGCTCTACAGTCTGATGCTCAACGACGAGGTGGTCCGGGAGGTGGACGCCCTGGCCCACCGCATGGGCACCAACCGCTCCAGCCTCATCAACCAGATCCTGGCGGAGTATGTGGGCTATACCACGCCGGAGCGGCGCATCAACGACGTGCTGAGCACCATCCAGGCCCTGCTGAGCCCCAGCCGGGACCTGGTGCCCTTCTTCGCGCCCAACTCCTCCAGCATGTCCCTGAAAAGCTCCCTGGAATACAAGTACCGGCCCACGGTGAAATACGAGGTGGAGCTGTACCGGGGCGGGGGAGAGTCCATCGGCGAGCTGTCGGTGCTGTTCCGCACCACCTCGGCCCCGCTGCTGCAGGCCATGACGGCGTTTTTCCGCCTCTGGAAGGGGATCGAGGACGCCCATCTGGCGCCCGTCACCGGCGCGCGGATCGACTACGCCCTCTACGACGGGAAGTTCCTGCGCTCCCTGGCCGTGCCGGAGCGGGACTGCAGCGCCGAGGAGCTGGCCGGGGCCCTGTCCGAGTACATCCAGCTCTTTGACCGGCTGATGAAGGGCTACCTCTCGGGCCGCTACGACGCCCACGAGGTGGAGGCCGCCTACTACGCCCACATGCTCCAGGCCAAGCTGCACATCTGAGCAATTCGGAATTCGGAGTTCGGAATTCGGAATTATGATCCGTCGGCGAAGCCGACACCATAATTATTCATTATTCATTTTTCATTCTTCATTCGTACTGGGGGTGTTCCTATGAACGCTGAGAATTATACCCGCAAGTCTCTGGAGGCCGTGCAGACCGCCCAGGCCATGGCCCAGGAGAACCACAACAATTATCTGACGCCGGAGCATCTGCTCTACGCCCTGGTGGACCAGGACGGGGGACTGATCCCCTCGCTCCTGGGCAAGATGGGCGTGGACGCCGACGGGCTGCTGGCCGAGCTGGACAGCGCCATCCGGCAGCTGCCCAAGGTGGGGAACGTGGACTCCGTCTATCTCTCCGCCGAGGCCAACCGGGCCCTGAACGCCGCCGAGAAGGCCGCCAAGTCCATGGGGGACGAATACATCTCCGTGGAGCACCTGATGATCGGCATTTTCGCCGCGGCCACCCCGGCCATCAAGCGCATCTTCGCCGACCACGGCATCACCAAAAACGCCTTTACCGAGGAGCTGAGCAAGGTGAAATCCGCCCCCGTCACCGGGGACAACCCGGAGAGCACCTACGACGCCCTGACCAAATACGGCACCGATCTGGTGAAGCGGGCCCGGGAGAACGAGCTGGACCCGGTGATCGGCCGGGACAACGAGATCCGGAACGTGATCCGGATCCTCTCCCGGAAGACCAAGAACAATCCGGTGCTCATCGGCGAGCCCGGAGTGGGCAAGACCGCCATCGCCGAGGGACTGGCCCAGCGGATCGTCCGGGGGGACGTGCCCGAGGGATTGAAGGACAAGACCATCTTCTCCCTGGACATGGGCGCCCTGATCGCCGGCGCCAAGTACCGGGGCGATTTCGAGGAACGGCTCAAGGCCGTGCTGGAGGAGATCCGCAAGAGCGAAGGCAAGATCCTGCTCTTCATCGACGAGCTGCACACCATCGTGGGCGCCGGCAAGACCGAGGGCAGCATGGACGCCGGGAACCTGCTCAAGCCCATGCTGGCCCGGGGCGAGCTCCACTGCATCGGCGCCACCACCCTGGACGAGTACCGCAAGTACATCGAGAAGGACGCGGCCCTGGAGCGGCGTTTTCAGCCCGTGCTGGTGGACGAGCCCACGGTGGAGGACACCATCTCCATCCTCCGGGGCCTGAAGGAGCGCTACGAGGTCTACCACGGCGTTCGCATCCACGACGCCGCCCTGGTGGCCGCCGCCACCCTCAGCCACCGCTATATCACCGACCGCTTCCTGCCGGACAAGGCCATTGACCTGGTGGACGAGGCCTGCGCCAAGATCCGCACCGAGATCGACTCCATGCCCGCCGAGCTGGACGACATCCGCCGGAAGATCATGCAGATGGAGATCGAGGAGATGGCCCTGAAGAAGGAGGAGGACCCCCTGAGCCAGGACCGTCTCGCCAAGCTCCGGCAGGAGCTGGCGGAGCAGAAGGACAGCTTCAACGCCATGAAATCCCGCTGGGAGGCGGAAAAGAACAGTGTGGACGAGGTCAAGCGCCTGAAGGGCGAGATCGAAAAGCTCCACGGCGAGATCGAAAACGCCCAGCTGCGCTATGAGTACGAGAAGGCCGCCAAGCTCAAGTATTCCGACCTGCCCGAGCTGGAGCGCCAGCTCCGGGAGGCGGAGAAGAACAGCGAGAACCGCAAGAACAGCGGCCTGGTCCACGACACCGTCACCGAGGAGGAGATCAGCGAGATCGTGGCCAAGTGGACCGGCATCCCCGTGTCCCGGCTGATGGAAGGGGAGCGGGAGAAGCTCCTGCACCTGGACGAGCAGCTGCACAAGCGCCTGGTGGGCCAGGACGAGGCGGTGCAGAAGGTCACCGAGGCCATCCTGCGCTCCCGGGCCGGCATCGCCGACCCCAACCGGCCCATCGGCTCCTTCCTGTTCCTGGGCCCCACCGGCGTGGGCAAGACGGAGCTGGCCAAGGCCCTGGCCGAGTGCCTGTTTGACGACGAGCACAACATCGTGCGCATCGACATGACCGAGTATATGGAGAAGTTCTCCGTCTCCCGGCTCATCGGCGCCCCTCCGGGATACGTGGGCTACGACGAGGGCGGCCAGCTCACCGAGGCCGTTCGGCGCAAGCCCTACAGCGTGGTGCTCTTCGACGAGATCGAGAAGGCCCACCCGGATGTGTTCAATATCCTCCTGCAGATCCTGGACGACGGCCGCATCACGGATTCCCAGGGCCGCACCGTGGACTTCAAGAACACCATCATCATCCTGACCTCCAACCTGGGCAGCCCCTATCTGCTGGAGGGCATCGGCCCCGACGGCAGCATCACACCGGAGGCCCAGGACGCCGTCATGGCGGAGCTGCGCCGGGCCTTCCGGCCGGAGTTCCTGAACCGCCTGGACGAGACCATCCTCTTCCGCCCGCTGACGAAGGAGAATCTGACCGGCATCATCGACCTGCTGGTGGAGAGCCTCCGCAAGCGCCTGGCGGAGCAGAACCTGAAGCTGGAGCTGACGGACGCCGCCAAGAGCCTGATCATCCAGCGGGGCTACGATCCCCTCTACGGCGCGCGGCCCCTCAGACGGGTGCTGCAGAGCAGCGTGGAGACCCTGCTGGCCCGCACCATCCTCCGGGGCGACCTGGAGAGCGGCTCCACCCTCACCGTGGACGCGGAAAACGGCGAGCTGGTCTGCCGCTGAGCGGGAGCAGCCCCGCCCCGGCCGTAGGGGCGCCCTCCGCTTCGCTTCGCCCTTGTGGTCGCCCGCCGCCCGTCCCTTGCCTCCCTCAGAGAGGGAGGCAAGAGCGCGCCGCCGCTCCGCCCCCGGCCGTAGGGGCGATTCACGAATCGCCCGCCGCCCACGCCGTAAAAAAACGTGAGACAGATCCGCCTCCCTGGCGCTTCCGTCTCACGTTTTTGTTCCCCCCCGGCCTGCCGGTCGTCCTCCCGGCCGGCCAGATACCGCTCCTCGCACTCCTGCTGGCCGGCGATCAGCAGCTCTCTGGCCCGGTCGGGGTCGCCCGCATCCAGGGCCTCCAGCGCGTCGGTGACCCGATTGAACAGATGCAGATACATGGTTTTGAACATTTCATTGCCTCCTGTTCATGCGTCAATCCTGCGTCAAACTACCTTCACAGTATATTTTGACGCTACTATTTTGTCAATACTTCGTCAAGGAGGCGTTGACAAAATGGAGGACAACAAGAGCAGGTACACCCTGCGCATCGACCAGGAGCTGCTGGACAAGCTGGGCTATATCGCGGAGTACGAGGGCCGCACCAAGAACGGCGAGCTGGTCCACATGATCCGCCGCCGCATCGCGGCCTTCGAAAAGGAGCACGGTCCCATCGAGCTGTGAGACGAAGCGGAGCGCCCCTCCGGGAACAAAGGATATTTGACAGCGTCTCATTTCTGGCGTATGATACAGAAAAAAGAGAAAGCCTGCCGAAGGGACCCGTGTTTGCGAAGGGAAGGAGGAACGGCATGGATCAACAGAAGAAAAAAGCCCCCGAGGCGGAAGCGGCGCCTGTTGCCGCCGCCGAAGAGCGCCTTCCCGTCCCGGTGGGACAGACCGGGCTTGAGATCCCCGCGAAGCCGGCCCCTGCCGAGCCGGAGCGAAAGGGTGAGGACGGAAAGAAGGACTATAAAAAGAAGGCCGTCAAGGCGGGAGTGGCTGTGGTCACCTCGGCCAGCGTCCTGGTGGGAGGCCTGTTTTCCTCTCCGGACGCGCTGCTGGCCAAGGAGCAGAACCTGAATCCCGTGGTTGTCAGCCAGAACGACGGCGACGGCGACCAGAACGGGGACGAGGAGGACAGCGGCGACCGGGAGGAGACGGAGCGCGAAAGCGAGAAGGCCGGCCTGCGGGAGGCCCTGCGGCAGCGGATCCTGGGGCTGCCCCTGGCGGTGCGGGTCTTCGTGATGGTGCCGCTCTGGGCCCTGGGCACGGTGATCTGGAACGTGGCCGTCAGCGTTTGGACGGTGCTGCTGCAGCCCATCGCCGGCAAGGTCGTGAGCTGGCTGTTCCTGCTGGCCGCCCTGCTGGGCGCGGCGGCTCTGGGGCTGAAAACCGTTTTCCCCAACATGCCCCTGAAGAAGATCTTCAACAAGAAGAGCCTTCTGGGCCTCATCCTGGCCGGTCTGGGCCTGGGGATCGCGGACCTGACGGTGCCCCTGTTCTGGGACGGCTATGAGGAGCTGGCCCAGGTGCTGCGGGCCTCCGGCATGGCGCTGATCCTGGGCACCGTGGCCTTCGCCCTGATCCGGGGGATCCTGCGGAAGCAAAAGGCGGCCCCGGCCCCCGTCCCGGCGGAGGGGCCCACAGAGCCGGAGCAGCACGCCTGGACCGATGCGGAGATCCTGGCCCTGGCCGACTCGGTCGGCAAAAAACGGTAAAACGAATCCCGGAGGTCTGCGGACCTCCGGGATCCTTTTTTATTCCACCGTGACGGATTTGGCCAGGTTCCGGGGCTTGTCGATGTCGCAGCCCCGCTGCAGGGCCATGTAGTAGGAGAAGATCTGCAGAGGGATCACGCCCAGGGAGGGCTTGAAGATGGTGTGGGTGTCCGGGATAGTCAGCACGTTGCCCACGGTCTTTCTGAGCTCCTCGGCGTGGCTGTCGTCGGTGAGGGCCACCACGTCGGCGCCCCGGGCCTTGACCTCCACGATGTTGGACAGGCTCTTGTCAAAGAGCGGCGCGTAGGTGCACAGGGCCACCACCAGGGTGCCGTCCTCGATGAGGGAGATGGTGCCGTGCTTCAGCTCGCCCGCCGCGTAGGCCTCGCAGTGGATGTAGGAGATCTCCTTGAGCTTCAGACTGCCCTCCAGCCCCAGGGCATAGTCCAGATTGCGGCCGATGAAAAAGATGGAATTGTGGTTGAAGCACACGGAAGCCAGGTACTTGATCTTTTCGGTGTTCTCCAGCACCTCCTCCATCTTGGCGGGCAGGGCCTGGAGCTCCTCGATGATGCTCTCGTATTCCTCAGGCTTCACGCTGCCCAGGATGTCGGCAAAATACAGGCCCAGCATGTCCAGCAGCACCAGCTGGGTGCTGTAGGCCTTGGTGGTGGCCACGGCGATCTCCGGCCCGGCCCAGGTGTAGAGCACCTCGTCCGACTCCCGGGCGATGGAGGAGCCCACCACGTTCACGATGGAGAGGATGCGGGCGCCCAGGCTCCTGGCCTGGCGCAGGGCTGCCATGGTGTCCAGGGTCTCGCCGGACTGGCTGATGACGATGACCAGGGTATGCTCATCCACCAGCGGGTCGCAGTAGCGGAATTCCGAGGCCAGCATGGTCTCCACCGGGCGGCGCAGCAGCCGCTCCAGGTTATACTTGCCCACCATGCCCACATGGTAGCTGGACCCGCAGGCCACGATGACGATGCGCTGCAGGCCCCGGATCTCGTCCGGTGTCACCTTCAGCTCGTCGAAGACCACCCGGCGGTCCTTCAGCCGGGGATGGACGGTCTTGCGCACGGCCTCGGGCTGCTCCATGATCTCCTTGAACATGAAGTGGGCGTAGCCCCCCTTTTCCGCGGCGCTCACGTCCCAGTCGATGGTGCAGCGCTCTTTCTCCACGGGCTGGCCCAGGGCGTCGTAGACCTGGATCCCGTCGGCCTTCACCACGGCGACTTCCCCGTCCTCCATATAGGAGACCTCCCGGGTGTGCTTGATGATGGCCGTCACGTCCGAGGCGATGAAGCTGCAGCCCTGGCCGTAGCCCAGCAGCAGCGGCGCGTCCTTGCGCACGGCGATGAAGGCGTCGGGCATGTCGGCGCAGAGGATACCCAGGGCGTAGGCCCCCTCGATGCGGTGCAGCACCCGGTAGACCGCGGTCATCAGATCCCCGGTCTTCCGGTAGTGGTAGGCCAGCAGCTGGGCCACGACCTCGGTGTCCGTCTCCGAGCGGAAGCGGATGCCCTTGCCGATCAGATACTCCTTGATCTCCACATAGTTCTCGATGATGCCGTTGTGCACCACGGCGATGCGGCTGTCCTGGCTCAGATGGGGGTGGGAGTTCACGTCGTTGGGCTGCCCATGGGTTGCCCAGCGGGTGTGGCCGATGCCGATGGTGCCCTCCACGGCCCGACCCTCGTCCACCAGGGCGCTGAGGACCTTCAGCCGGCCCTTGGCCTTTTTGACCTGCAGGCCCTTCTCCGGGGACAGCACGGCGATACCCGCCGAGTCATAGCCCCGGTATTCCAGGCGCTCCAGCCCGTCCAGCAGGATGGGCCCGGCCTGGGCGCTTCCCACATAGCCTACGATACCGCACATTGATAGACACACTCCCTTATCTTGTAGTGTAGGTGCACAGTATAGCACAAAATGCACAGAAGGACAAGCACTCCGAAGGGGCAGCTTTGTAAAAACTTTTTGTGCGAAAGGGCTTGCAAAACGCCGCGGGATCGGGTAAAATGTCAAACGGTGTCAGACGGGAACAATTTCCCGACTGGCACTATATTTTGTGGTCAAAGTGGTTACAGACCAGTTAAACTTCCTATATTTTGTGTCTGACCCCTTGACAAAGGGACTAGATAGCGCTATCATATGCCTCGCAGCAAGCAAGAGGAGGCGAGCGCCTTGCGCATATCCGGTCTGCAAAAGCTGACCCTGCTGGACTATCCCGGCCGCGTGGCCTGCACGGTATTCACCGGCGGCTGCAACTTCCGCTGTCCCTTCTGCCACAACGCGCCCCTGGTGCTGCCGGAGCGCCTGGCGGGGGACGAGAACGGCGCCGAGACGGTGCTGGCCTTTCTGAAAAAGCGGCAGGGCATCCTGGACGGGGTGGCCGTCACCGGCGGCGAGCCCCTGCTGCATAAGGATATCGACGTTTTCCTCCGTCAGGTCAAGGCCCTGGGCTACGCCGTGAAGCTGGACACCAACGGTTCCTTCCCGGATCGGCTCATCGCCCTGGTGGAGGAGGGCTTGGTGGACCGGGTGGCGGTGGACGTCAAGAATTCCCCGGCCCTGTACGCCAAAACCGTCGGCGTCCCCGGCTTCGATCTGGCCCCGGTGGAGCGGACCAAGAACTACCTGCTTTCCGGCGCCGTGGACTACGAGTTCCGCACCACGGTGGTGAAGGGCCTGCACACCCGGGAGAGCCTGCTGGAGGCGGCCCGCTGGATCGAAGGCGCCCAAGAGTATTACCTGCAGCAATTCAAGGATTCCGGCGATGTGATCGCCATCGAGGGCCTCTCGGCCTTCACGGGAGAGGAAATGCACGCCCTGGCGGAGGCGGTGCGGCCCATCGTGCCGTCCGTCCGGGTCAGAGGCGTTGAATAAATAGAGAACAGAGAACAGATAACAGTGAAAAGCGGAGGGAGAAACGCTTTTCGATTTGACAGGGGAGGATAAAAGTATGTATCAGGTCGTAAAGAGAGACGGCAAGGTCGTCGAATTTGACATCACCAAGATCGCCGAGGCCATCAAGAAGGCCTTCGAGGCGACCCAGACGGATTATAACGACAGCGTCATCGACTTTCTGGCGCTGAAGACCTCCGCGGACTTCCTGCCCAAGATCCGGGACGGCAAGGTGGCGGTGGAGGATATTCAGGACAGCGTGGAGGCGGTCCTGTCCCGCGGCGGCTACGAGACCGTGGCCAAGGCCTACATCCTGTACCGCAAGCAGCGGGAGAAACTGCGCAGCATGAAGTCCACCTACCTGGACTACAAGGACACGGTGGACAAGTATCTGAACGTCACCGACTGGCGCGTGAAGGAGAATTCCACCGTCACCTACTCCGTGGGCGGCCTGATCCTCTCCAACTCCGGCGCCATCACCGCGAACTACTGGCTCAGCGAGGTCTATGACCAGGAGATCGCCAACGCCCACCGCAATTGTGACATTCACCTGCACGACCTGAGCATGCTCACCGGCTACTGCGCCGGCTGGAGCCTGAAGCAGCTCATTCAGCAGGGCCTCGGCATCCCGGGCAAGATCAACTCCTCCCCGGCGAGCCACCTGTCCACCCTCTGCAACCAGATGGTGAACTTCCTTGGCATCATGCAGAACGAGTGGGCCGGCGCCCAGGCCTTCTCCTCCTTTGACACCTATCTGGCTCCCTTCGTGAAGATCGACAATCTGAGCTACAAGGAAGTCAAGCAGTGCATCCAGTCCTTCGTCTTCGGCGTGAACACCCCCAGCCGCTGGGGCACCCAGGCGCCCTTCTCCAACATCACCCTGGACTGGACCGTTCCCGCCGACCTGAAGGACCTGCCCGCCATCGTGGGCGGCAAGGAGGTGGACTTCACCTATGGCGACTGCAAGGCCGAAATGGACCTGGTGAACAAGGCCTTCATCAACGTCATGATCGAGGGCGACGCCAACGGCCGCGGCTTCCAGTACCCCATCCCCACCTACTCCATCACCCGGGACTTTGACTGGTCTCCCACCGAGAACAACAAGCTCCTCTTCGAGATGACCGCCAAGTACGGCACCCCCTACTTCTCCAACTACATCAATTCCGACATGGAGCCCTCCGACGTGCGCTCGATGTGCTGCCGTCTGCGTCTGGACCTCCGCGAGCTGCGCAAGAAGTCCGGCGGCTACTTCGGCTCCGGCGAATCCACCGGCTCCATCGGCGTGGTCACCCTGAACATGCCCCGCCTGGCTTACCAGTCCAAGGACGAGCAGGACTTCTACCGCCGGCTGGACAAGCTGATGGATCTGGCGGCCCGCTCCCTGAAGATCAAGCGCACCGTCATCACCAAGCTCCTGAACGAGGGCCTGTACCCCTACACCAAGCACTACCTGGGCACCTTTGAGAACCACTTCTCCACCATCGGCCTGGTGGGCATGAACGAGGCGGGCCTCAACGCCAGGTGGCTGCGCTGCAACATGACCGATCCCCGCTGCCAGGAGTTCACCAAGCAGGTGCTGGACCACATGCGCGAGCGCCTGAGCGACTACCAGGAGCAGTACGGCGACCTGTACAACCTGGAGGCCACCCCCGCCGAGTCCACCTCCTACCGCTTCGCCAAGCACGACGTGGAGGACTTCCCTGACATCATCACCGCGGCCCAGCCCGGCGGCGCCCCCTACTACACCAACAGCTCCCACCTGCCCGTGAGCTACACTGAGGACATCTTCGCCGCCCTGGACATTCAGGACGATCTGCAGACCCGCTACACCTCCGGCACCGTCTTCCACGCCTTCCTGGGCGAGAAGCTGCCCGACTGGGAAGCCGCCGCCAACCTGGTGCGCAAGATCGCCGAGAACTACCGCCTGCCCTACTACACCCTGAGCCCCACCTACAGCGTGTGCAAGGACCACGGCTACCTCACCGGCGAGCACTTCACCTGCCCCCACTGCGGCAAGAGCGCCGAGGTCTACAGCCGCATCACCGGCTACTACCGCCCGGTCCAGAACTGGAACGACGGCAAGACCCAGGAGTACAAGGAGCGCCGGGAGTATGACCTTGGCCACTCCCACCTGACCCACCTGGGCCCCGTGCAGCCCGAGAAGATCCAGCAGCCCGCCGCGGCCGCCCCGGCTCCCGAGAAGGCCCCCGCCGCCGATCCCACGCCCATCCTCTTCGCCACCGCCACCTGCCCCAACTGCCGCATCGCGTGCAGCTATATGGACAAGGCCGGCTTCCGCTATGACAAGATCCTGGCGGACGAGCACCCGGAGCTGGCCAAGGAGTACGGCGTGAAGCAGGCCCCCACGCTGATCATCCCCAAGGGCACGGGCTTTGACAAGATCGCCGGCGCCGGCGCCATCAAGGCTTACGTGACCCAGTGAACGATCCTGCGGGACGACAACAAAAAAGGAACCCTCGAGGTTCCTTTTTTGTTGTAAAGAAGTCCGGAAAATGGTAAACTACCTTTGATCATGCGAAGCTGCATCAAATCTTTTTGAGAGGAGAAACGCGTATGAAAACCTGTCCTCCGCGCGGAATTGCCCGGGAGAAAGGCGCGCGCCGAAGCGATTCCCGGAGAAAAACGATCCCAGGGAAAGGCTGCGGAATGAAAGCGGCGCTGGCGGCGCTGCTGAGTTTGGCCCTGTTTCTTTCTTCCGCTGCCGGGGTATGGAGCTGCGGGGGGATGGAGGCTCTGGCCGAGGACCTGCCTGCCGAAGAAGAGGCCAGAACGGCGGGCTCCCTGGCGGCGGCTCTGGAGCTGACCATGCAGGAGGCCGGCTATGAGGACTATTCTCAGGAGGAGAAGGACGCCTGCCTGGGCGAGCTGTTCGAACTGGACGGGAGAAAAGCCTTGGTGCTCTGGGTCGAGCTGCCTTTCAGCGAAGAGCGGGACGAAGGAAGCTATGTCAGCCTTTGGGTCGAGGAAGACGAGGGGGCGCTTTGCCTGTTTGAGCAGCAGATCGATCTCTCCCAGGCGAAGGGGATGCACCTTGGCGGCGTTTCAGTCCTCGCGTTTCAAGGGAAGAACTATCTGTATATCAGCGCCGGAGTAAAGGGATATTGGTCCTATTTTTACTATCTTCTGGAAGAAGACTGCCCCCTGGCCTATGAATTCTGTTACCAGGCTGCTGAATTCTATTCGGCAGGCGGCTTGAGCATGCCGAAGGAGGACAGCGAGGTCTTCACCATCAATCAGGAGCAGGTGGACAGGGAGAGCTATTACGCGCAGCTCATGGAATTTAACCGCGGAAAGTGGCTGGCAACGCTGGCTCCCGAGGATAGGGAAGTTGGCGTTCCCGTTCAGGGGAAGTCACTGGACAAGCTGGCGGAGATTCTGGGGGCTTCGCCGCAGACCGCCGAGAAGGCAAGCCCGTTGTCCCTCGGCTATGGCAATCTTGCCAACGGAGGATTTGCCACGGGAGACAGCCAATATGCCTATTACGTTACTTGGTCCGGCAGCAGGTTCAAGAGCCTGATCCGGGAGGATCTGGAGACAAGGGAAACAACCAGCCTGATGTCCGCAGGCCTGATCGGCGGGCTGAATCTGGTGGATGGGACGCTGTATTTTCAGGCGCCCTACGCTCTCATGCGGGTCCAGGAGGGCTCTGATTTCGCGGAAAAGATCTATTCCTGCGATAAAGGCGTGTTTGACGTGACCTATTATGACGGCCGGCTTTATTTCGGCGCGGGAACGGACCTGGTGAGCTGTGATCTGGACGGGGGCGATCTGCAGGTCCTGTTCCGGGGAAGCGGATACGGAATCCCCTTCTGCATTGTCAGCGACAAGATCTACTTCTCCGATCCTGTGGAATGGGCCCATGGGGGTCTCTACTACGGAAAACTGAGCGTCATGGATCTGGATGGGAGCAACAAAGCCGATCTTAGCTCAAAGCATTCGGTTCTTTGCGAATATCTTTTCTCCGACGGAGAGTGGCTGTATTTTCTTGGGACCGGCAATTCCGCGACAGGCGAGTTCCTCCGCTGCCGGCTGGATGGAAGCGGCTTGAGCTCTCTGTATATTTATACCGGCCCTTCCTTCAACTGTGACGGGACAAGGATCTACGCTTCTTTGTCCGACGGGCTGTACCGCCTGAACGATTCCCTGTCGTGGGAGTTGGTCTGCTCCGGAAGATACGACGAGCTCTGCATTGTCGGAGACAAGCTCTACTATTACGAAAGCACGAAACTGTATCGGAGCAATTTGGACGGGAGTCTGCCTGAAGCCCTGGGCTGAAACAGACATCTGCGCTTTTGAAAGGATGTTCAACATGTACGATATTCTGATCATCGGCGGAGGGCCCGCGGGGCTGACCGCCGCCACCTACGCCTGCCGGGCGGGCAAGCGCGTCCTGGTGCTGGAGAAGGCCGCCTTCGGCGGGCAGATCACCTGGTCCCCCCGGGTGGAGAACTTCCCGGGCTTCCTGTCCGTCAGCGGCAGCGAGCTGGGGGACAAGCTGCTGGAGCAGGCCATGGAGCAGGGGGCCGAGGTGGAGCTGGAGGAGGTCACCGGCCTGGAGAAGACCGGCGAGACCTGGACCGCCCGCTGCGATTCCGGCGCGGCCTTCGAGGGCCGGGCGGTGATCCTGGCCTGCGGCGCCCGGCCCCGGATGCTGGGCGTGGAGCGGGAGGAGGAGCTGGTAGGCAGCGGCGTGGGCTACTGCGCCGTCTGCGACGGGGCCTTTTACAAGGGCAAGGCCGTGGCCGTCAATGGCGGCGGCAACAGCGCCCTGCAGGACGCTCTGCTTCTGAGCGAGAGCTGCTCGAAGGTCTATCTCATCCACCGCCGGGATTCCTTCCGGGGCGAGCAGAAGCTGGTGGAAGCCCTGGGGCAGAGGGAGAACGTGGAGTTCGTGCTGAACGCCTCCGTCACCGCCCTGCTGGGGGAGGACGAGCTGCGCGGCGTCCTGGTGGAGCAGGAGGGCCGGAGCCGGGAGATCCCCGTGGAGGGGCTCTTCGTGGCCATCGGCCACCAGCCGGATCTGGAGGCCTTCGCCCCTTGGCTCCGGCGGGACAAGGCCGGCTACGCCGATTCCGGCGAGGACTGCCTGACCGCCGCCGAGGGCCTTTTCGTGGCCGGAGACTGCCGAAAGAAGACCGTCCGCCAGCTCACCACCGCCGCCGCCGACGGAGCCGTGGCCGCCCTGGCCGCCTGCCGCTGGCTGGACCGCTGATACTAAAACCTAATAGAAATCAGACAATCTTTGCGGCTGGATTCGCGCCATGCTTCGTTGCTTTCCTTGCAAATATATCTCCATTTTTCGCTGCGAAAAGCGCCTCGCCTGACACAAATCCATCTCGCAAGTCTTTGTCTTCTTCTTATTAGGTTTTAGTATGAGTCACCGTAGGGGCGACCTTTGGTCGCCCGGCGGAACAGGGATCATGTAAACAGAAGGGTGTGGCGAATTCGCAGCTTGTACGAATTCGCCGCACCCTTCTGTTGCGTTCCGCCCCGCGGCGGCGTCCGTCCCCACCGTAGGGGAGGGGCTTGCCCCTCGGCGGCCCGCCGCTCCGCGCCTGCGTCCCGTCCTCCTTCGTAGGGGCGATTCACGAATCGCCCGCCGTCCCGCGGCGGCGTCCGCGCTCCCGTAGGGGCCGACGCCCTCGGCGGCCCGCCGCTCCGCACCTGCGTCCCGTCCTCCTTCGTAGGGGCGATTCACGAATCGCCCGCCGCCCCGCGCCGGAGAGATAGACCCTACGCACTTGCCTCTCCCCGCGCCGCAAGGCGGAAAGCTGCCGTGAAGCGCCGGGGAGGTCCCGCTCACGCGGCCCCGATCAGGTCCCTCTGGCTGACCACACGGAACTCGGTGAAGCCTGCCAGCTTCGCTTCCGTGACGTACTGGACGTAGATTTTGAATTCCTGTTCGTCAAAGCTTATCCGGTATTCCGCGTCTTCGACGGTTCGACGGCTCGTTCCGATCTGTTTTGTGATATGGTAGCTCTCCAGCGTCAGGGAATATCCCTCCGTGATGGGGAAATACTCCTGGATCAGCGGAAAGGTCTCCCGGTAGGTTTCCTCGTCGGTGATTCCGGGAAACAGCAGCGCATAGGAGCCCTCCCGGTCCCCGGCCACATTCATATCCAGCATGGCGCGGACCCGCTGCTCCATGTCTTCGGTTTTAAGCATTTCGCAGCCCGCCAGCGTGAGCGTCAGGGCCAGCAGAAGAAACAGGGCGCCTGTCCGGCGCAGGGTCGATGGATACATCGAGGTTCCCTCCTTCGTTCTCTTTTTTTGCCTGTATCAGAAAAACGGATGAGCGGCGCAAAAGGTTTCATCGGGAGGATGGATTTATAATATTCTTTTTCCACATTCCGCGCAAGTACGCCGGATGGGCGAGGAGGAAAAGCACAGAGACCGGAGCCTCTGCGCTTTTCCGTCTTTTTCTGCATTTTTTGGATCAGGTCCCGTCTTCCGCCAGCAGGCGAAGGAGGAGCTTTCCCACACCCGCCTCGCGGTTGCTGCCGGTGATCTCATCCGCAATGGCCTTGACCTGGGGGTCGGCGTTGCCCATGGCCACGCCCAGGCCCGCCATCTCCAGCATCTCGCAGTCGTTGGTGCCGTCGCCGAAGGCCACGGTGTCCTCCCGGGGGATGCCCAGCAGCTCCGCCAGGGCCAGCAGGGCCTTGCCCTTCCCGGCCCGGGCGCTGTTGATCTCGATGTTGTTGGACACCGAGGTGGTGCCGCAGAGCTCCGGGAACAGCCTTGGGAAGCGCTCCAGCTCCTGCGCCCGCAGGGCCAGATCCCGGGGCCGGAAGAACATCTGCATCTTCTGCACCGGCTCTCCCCGCGCCCGCAGGGTCGCCTTCAGCTCCTCCACGGGGACGCGCAGCAGCTTCACCATCCGGTACATGTGGGGCTCGAAGGGGAAGAAGTCCTCGCAGCTGTCGTACATGCTGCGGGTCATCCAGCCCCTGTCGTTCTGATAGCAGTCGTAGACCACCGGCAGCGTGTCCATGTGCTCGCAGCAGCGGATGGCCAGCTCCGCCGGGATCTCCTCCCGCAGCAGGACCTTGTCCTCCGCGGCGTCGTAGACCCCGGCCCCGTTGGAGACGATGTAGTACCGGCAGAAGGGGAGGGAGCGGACGTTTTCCGGGATGCCCGGCGCCATGCGCCCGGTGGCCGGGACCAGGACCCAGTCCCGGTCCGCGGCCGCCTCCAGCGCCCGCAGGTTTTCCGCGGGGATGCCCTTGTCGTCGTCGAACAGCGTCCCGTCCAGGTCGAAGGCGATGAGCTTCCTGATCATGCCAGATTCAGACCGCGCCGCAGACCCAACACCGTGAGGAGGTAGAGGATCGCCCCGCGGATGGCCAGGCCCAGCATGGCCCAGCCGCCGGCGGTGAGGACCGTGCGCCAGGTTGCCTCAAAGCTTTCCAGATTCACGGCATGGCGGATCCCTGCCAGGCTCAGCAGGTTGCCCAGGACGTTGAAGAGGATGGTGATGCCGATGAAGAAGAGCACGCTCATCAGGATCTTGTCCCGGGAGAAGATGTGCCCCAGGGACATGGCCGCGTAGAAGTGCAGGCAGCTGACCAGACTGGCCAGGATGATGAGGACGCAGATCTCAACAAGCAGAGTCGTAAGATTCGCCGCGGTGACGCCCGGGAACATCTCCGCCAGCTCCGCCAGCGAGGGGAGGCCGCGGAAGATCTCCGCCAGGTTGGTGCCGGACTGGAACAGCGCGGAAAGGCCGCCCAGCAGGAAGATGAACAGGTTGGTGACCAGCACCCAGACCAGGGAGACGATCAGCTTGGACCAGACCAGCTGGTGGACGTTCACCGGCAGGGTGTGCATCAAATAGCCCTCGCTGCCCAGGAGATTCCGGTAGAAGCGCAGTACCATGACGATGACCGGCATGATCTCCGCCAGGATCACGGCGATGAAAGCGGCCACGATGACAAAACCAAAGACAAAGACCAGCAGACCGCTCTGCACCCGGTCCAGCAGACGCACGGAGAGATTGGCCAGCAGGATCAGACCCGTCACCGCGCCCAGCATGGGCAGCAGGATCCGCCCGGTGGCGCGGAATTCATATTTCAACAGTTTGCTCAGCATTTGAATACCTCCCTGAAATACCGGTCCACGCTCATGCCCCTGGTCTCGCGGATGTCGTCCACGGACTCATGCAGGAGCACAGAGCCGTTCTGCAAGAAGATCGCCTCGTCCAGCACCTGCTCCACATCGGCGATCAGGTGCGTGGAGATCACCACGGCGGCCTCGGGGTTGTAGTTGCGGATGATGGTGTCCAGGATATAGTCCCGGGTGGCGGGGTCCACGCCGCCGATGGGCTCGTCCAGCAGATAGAGCTGGGCCTTGCGGCTCATCACCAGGATGAGCTGGACCTTCTCCCGGGTGCCCTTGGACAGGGCCTTGAACTTCTGATTCGGGTCCACGTTCAGGCGCAGCAGCATTTCCATGGCCTTATCCGCGTCGAAATCCGGATAAAAGTCCTGGAACAGGCGGATCTGCTGCTGAACCGTCATCCAGTCCGCCAGATAGTCCCGATCCGGCAGGTAGGCCACCGCCGCCTTGGTCAGGGGCCCGGGCTTCTGCCCGCCGATGAGGACCTCGCCGGCGCTGGGGGTCAGCAGGCCGTTGATGAGCTTGATCAGAGTGGTCTTGCCGCTGCCGTTGGGCCCCAGCAGGCCCACCACCCGGCCGGGCTCGATGCTCAGGTTCACGCTTTCCAGCGCCGTCTTTTTGCCGTAGCGCTTGGAAAGATTTTTACATTCCAGAATTGCCATGTTCTTCCTCCTTTTCTTCCTGCAGCAGGGAAAGGATCTCCTCCCTGCCATAGCCAAGCTTGTGCATGCCCTCCAGGAACGCGCGGATGTGTTCCTGGGCAAAGGCCCGCTTGGCTCCTTCGATGAGCCTTACGTCCTCCGTGACAAAGCGGCCGGCGGTTCGCTGGGAAAAAACCATTCCCTCCCGTTCCAGCTCCTGCAGCGCCCGCTGCATGGTGTTGGGGTTGACCCCGGCCTCCATGGCCAGGTCCCGCACCGAGGGGAGCCGTCCGCCGGGCGGCAGCTCGCCGGAGACGATGCCCTGCTTGATGCGCTGGATCAGCTGGGAATAGATGGGCTGATCCCCGCGGAAGTTCCATTCCATGGACAGGCCTCCTTTGTGTCAATGTATTAGACGAGTAGTACAATAACACAGTCATACAGCTTTGTCAACAGCTTTTTTGAAAAAGTTTTTCATTTTGAAAAGAAAAACGCCCCGACAAAGTCAGGGCATTTTCTCAAAACAAAATTTTCAAAGCTGGACTTCCCGCACGGTGATCTCGAACTTGTTGCGGGAGGCCACCACGTGCTCCATGTCCACCACATAGTCGATCTCCACGCTGCCGCCGTTCTGGCCCATGTTCTGGGTGATCCGGCGGGTATTGATGCCCATGTTGGCGCTGCCGAAGGGCGTGGCGTACTGGAAGGCGCTTTTCAGTCCCTCCTTGAAGATCATCCGGCTGGTGACGGTGCCCTCCCGGTCCACCACCACCTGGTCCGGCATCACGAAGAGGCTGGTGCGGGTGCCCTCCAGGCCGGTGACGGGGCTCTCCTCGTAGCTGAGGCAGCCCACCTCGTCCTCATAGAAATACTGTCCGTCTGTGGTAAACTCCATGCGCTGCTCCTCCCCCTCCTCGAAGGCGAAGGTGCTGTTGATGGAGATGACAACGTCCTTCATCATAGCTCGATCCTCATCACAGGCACGCCCCGGACCCTTCCGGCGATGGAGCGGCCCAGCAGCAGGCTTGCGGAGGCGGCAAAGGCCTCCGGGTCCCCGCTGACCAGATACTGTTCTTCTCCGCTGCCGCCCCGCAGGCCTTCCCGGTCCAGCAGCTCTCTCACGGCCCCGGCTCCGCAGGCGGCGGCGCTGACCAGGGCGGTGTCCTCGGGCAGGAAGCGGCGCAGGGCCTCCTCCACGATTCCATAGTGGGTGCAGCCCAGCAGCACCGCGGAAGCACGCCGCAGCGGCGCGGTGTATTCCTCCGCCGCCTCCAGCAGCAGGGGATCCTCCGCCCCGGCGTGGCCGGACTCGATCAGGGGCACCAGCCTGGGGCAGGCCACGGGAAGGATCTCCCGGCCCGGGCAGGCTTCCCGCAGGGCCCGCGCAAAGGCGCCGCTGCGGATGGTGGCGGGGGTGGCGAGGATACCCAGGGCCCCGGTTCCCGGCGCCTCGGCCATGGCCCGGATGCTGGGGCGCAGCACGCCGGTGCAGGGGATGGGGAAGGCGTCCAGCTGCTCGGGGGTGTTGCTGGAGAGGGTGCCGCAGGCCACCAGAATGGCCTTGACCCCCTGCTGGGCGATGAGCCCCAGGTCCTGCTCCGCCATGACGCGCAGCTGCGCCAGGGTCTTCTCCCCGTAGGGCAGGCGGCCCGTGTCGCCGAAGTAGACGATATTCTCATCCGGCATCAGTCGGCGCAGCTCCAGCAACGCGGTAAGCCCGCCCAGGCCGGAGTCGAACACGCCGATGGGCCGAGGATCCATGGCCGCAGCCCCCTTTCCCCAAAATTTTCCCTGATTATAGCGCAAAAGGCCGCGCTTGGCAAGAACAAATGAAGGAATGAAGGAATGAAGGAATGAAGGAATGAAGGAATGAAGGAATGAAGGAATGAAGGAATGAAGGAATGAAGG
>JAFWQQ010000121.1 GCA_017545165.1 Oscillospiraceae bacterium | reverse complement strand
CTGCCTCATACAGGGTATAATCTACCTGCTTTTTATTTTGCTTCACAACCTAATATTAAGCCGACAGCCGCCCCTTTTTCAAGGGACGGCTGCCGTTATTTTACTCTTTTTTCGGGGCTGACTTTTGAGACAGCCCCTTTTTGTATAGAAACGCTTGACAAATACCGGTAGGGGGTATATTATAGAGACGAAAGGAAGTGAGCTCATGGAGAACAAATGCTGCTGCACGCCGTCGGAACCGGACGCCGGAGAGGAACGGCTGCGTCATCGCACGCCGGAGGAGTACAAGAAGCTCTGCAACCGCCTGAGCCGCATCGAGGGGCAGATCCGAGGCATCCGGCGGATGCTGGACGAGAGCGCCTATTGCCCGGATATCCTGACCCAGGCGGCCGCCGCCAACGCCGCGCTCAACGCCTTCAGCCGGGAGCTTTTGAGCCAGCATATCCGCTCCTGCGTGGTAAGCGACCTGCGGGAGGGGAAGAATGAGACGGTGGACGAGCTGCTGGACACCCTGCAGAAGATGATGCGGTGAGGGGCTTGCCTGCTGCGGCAGCTTCCGAGCAATGCCCGGCGCTGCGTGGCGCTCTTCCCGTGTACGGGGAAGGCAGGGAGGACACCTCACCCGTCATCCGCCTCGCGGGGACCGGCGGATGCCACCTTCTCCTCAAGGAGAAGGCTTTTTTGAGGAGCGACTGAGGACGAAGGCCTTCGCCGAGCAATGCTCGGCGCTGCGGGAGACTGCCTACGGACATGGGACCACCTTCTGTCATCCGGCTTGCGGGAGACGCGCCGTGCCGCAATTCCCCGGAGGGGGAGGCTGAGAAGAAAGGATCGGAAATGAAGCAATACAAGGTCACGGGCATGAGCTGCGCCGCCTGCTCGGCCCGGGTGGAAAAGGCGGTGAACGCGGTGCCGGGGGTCACGGCCTGCTCCGTGAGCCTGCTGACCAACTCCATGGGCGTGGAGGGCACGGCGGAGGAGCGGGAAATCGTGGCCGCGGTGGAGGCCGCAGGCTACGGCGCCAGCCCCAAGGGCGCGGCAAAGGCCGCGGCGCCGGAGGAGGACGCGCTGGTCGACCGGGAGACGCCGGTCCTGAAAAAGCGGCTGTTCTCGTCCCTGGGCTTTCTGGCTTTGCTGATGTACCTGTCCATGGGGCACGGCATGGCGGATCTCCCGGTGCCGGCTTTCCTGGAAAACCCGGTGGCCATGGCCCTGACCCAGCTGCTGATTGCCCTGATCGTCATGGCCCTGAATAAAAAGTTCTTCACCAGCGGCACGAAGAGCCTGCTCCACCGAGCGCCGAACATGGACGCTCTGGTGGCCCTGGGCTCCGCCGCCGCCTTCGGCTACAGCCTGGCGGAGCTCTATCTCATGATCGCCGCCCAGGGGCTCGGGGACGCAGAGACGGTGCACCGCTTCGCGCACAACCTGTATTTCGAGACCGCGGCCATGATCCCCTGCCTCATCACCGTGGGCAAGCTCCTGGAGGCCATCAGCAAGGGCCGCACCACCGACGCCCTGAAAAGCCTGATGAAGCTGGCGCCCAAGACGGCGGTGCTGTGGCGGGACGGGAAAGAGGAAGAGGTGGACATCGCCGCAGTCCAAGTGGGGAATGTGTTCGTGGTGCGCCCCGGCGAGGCGATCCCCGTGGACGGCGAGGTGCTGGAGGGGGAGAGCGCCGTGAACGAGGCGGCCCTCACCGGCGAGTCCATCCCCGTGGACAAGGCCCCGGGGGACCGGCTCTCCGCCGCCACCATCAACCAGTCCGGCTATCTGAAGGCCCGGGCCACCCGGGTGGGGGAGGACACCACCCTGAGCCAGATCATCCGCATGGTGTCCGACGCGGCGGCCACCAAGGCCCCCATCGCCCGAATCGCGGACCGGGTCTCGGCGGTGTTCGTGCCGGCGGTGATCGGCGTTGCGCTGCTCACCCTGGCAATCTGGCTGCTTGCCGGCAAAAGCTTCGCCTTTTCCATCGCACGGGCCATCGCCGTGCTGGTGATCTCCTGCCCCTGCGCCCTGGGGCTTGCCACGCCGGTGGCCATCATGGTGGGCAACGGGGTCGGCGCGAAAAACGGCATCCTCTTCAAGACCGCCGTCTCCCAGGAGGAGGCGGGGAAGATGGACATCGTCGCCCTGGACAAGACCGGCACCGTCACCGAGGGAGAGCCCCGGGTGACGGATCTGCTGCCGGCGGAGGGGATCGGCGAGAGCGAGCTGCTGATGCTGGCCGCCTCCCTGGAGCAGTACTCCGAGCATCCCCTGGCCAAGGCCGTGATGGCCCATGCCGGAGAGCGGGGGACCGAGCTGAAGGCCCTGGAGGGCTTCAAAGCCCTGCCGGGAAACGGCCTGACCGCGCAGCTGGAGGGGAAGACCCTGCTGGGCGGCTCCGGGAAATTCCTGGCGAGCCGCTGCCCGATCCCGAAGACGCTCATGGAGCAGGCGGACAGGCTGGCGGAGGCGGGGAAGACGCCCCTGTTCTTTGCCCTGGACGGGAAGCTCCTGGGGATCCTGGCTGTGGCGGACACCATCAAGGCAGACTCGCCCGCCGCAGTCAAAGAGTTACAGAACATGGGAATAACAGTTGTTATGTTAACTGGAGACAACGCCAGGACCGCCAAGGCCATCGGAAAGCAGGCCGGGGTGGACCGCTTTGTCGCCGGGGTCCTGCCCGAGGGGAAGGAGACGGTGATCCGGCAGCTGCAGGAATACGGCAGGGTGCTCATGGTGGGCGACGGGATCAACGATGCCCCGGCCCTGACCCGGGCGGATCTGGGCATGGCCATCGGCGCGGGGGCGGACGTGGCCATCGACGCCGCCGACGTGGTGCTGATGCACTCCCGGCTCTCGGACGTGTCCGCCGCCGTGCGCCTCAGCCGGGCCACGCTGCGGAACATCCGGGAAAACCTGTTCTGGGCCTTTTTCTACAACCTGCTCTGCATCCCTCTGGCCGCGGGCTTCTATCAGGCCCTGTTCGGCTGGAAGTGGGAGCTGAACCCCATGATCGGCGCGGCGGCCATGGCGCTTTCCAGCGTCACGGTCTGCCTGAACGCCTTGCGCCTGAACCTGTTCAAGCTCCGGGAGCCCCGGCACGACCGGCCCCGGTCGAAGCATAGCATCGAAATCCCCGAAGAAATCTTTGAAGAAAAGGAGAAATCAAGCATGGTAAGGACCCTGAAAATCGAAGGCATGATGTGCAAGCACTGCGAGGCCCGGGTGAAAAAGACCCTGGAGGCCCTGGAGGGCGTGGAGAGCGCCCTGGTCAGCCACGAGACCGGCACCGCCGTGGTCACCGGCACCGCGGACTATGAGACCATGAAGGCCGCAGTGGAGGCCCAGGACTACCAGGTGCTGGGTATCGAGTAAGAACAGCGGGGGAGGGGCTTGCACCCTCCCCCGCCGTGTTGATTTCGTATCATGGAAAGTGCCGGAAGAATACGGATCATCTGCGCCCAGGAGGCTGCGGCGGAACAAACGCGCATCCGCTCGGGCTGGGTAAAGCAAGGCCCGCCTGCGCCGTCTGCCGCTTGCAAAGGCGGCGGAGCTGGTGATGCACAAGTGCTCTCTGCTCTGCTTCGCGCGGCAGGCGTCCCCCGAGGACTGGGCGGCGCTGCTTTCCGGGGCGGAGACGCTTCCGGAGAGCGCGGAAGAGCCCGGCCGCTGCCTGCGGCAGACGCAGGAGTTGGGCCTGCGCCTGGAAACGCGGGAGCTGTTCTGCCCGGAGCACCGGAGCATCGAGACCCTGGCCGCGGACGCCGAGGGCGGACGGCGGGTGAAGCTGACCTGGCTGCAGGCGCTGAACGCGGAGACCGACGAGCGGTATCTGGCGGAGGACGAGGAGGGCCGGGCCCTGGTCCGGGAAGCGCGGCAGAGCTTCGGCCGCTGGCTCACGGCGGAGGAGACGCTGCTGAGCCTGCAGCACCCGGAGGATCCCACCCTGGTGCAGCAGCTCCTGGCCCTGGCCATCCGCGACCGGGTGATGGCAGGGGTGTAGGTCGTGCGCAGTTCGCAGTTCGTAGAATGGAAACGGATCCCCCGGAGCATTCCGGGGGATCCTTTCAAGCTGTCGACAAAGTGTCGACAGCTTGAAAGGCAAAAATGGAAACTTCCGAAAAAGTTTCCATTTTTGCAAGATTGAACGTGAAGGGGGGCATACCCTCCCCCCTTCACAATCCCCCCATGCGTGTCGAACCGCTGTCTGGGGGCTTTGTCTACAGTCTGAACGGATTCCCCGGAGCATTCCGGGGGATCCTTTCATGTTGGAGGGGAAAGGCAGTTTCGTGTCATGGCTTCGCGGAGCGGGGCGGTAGTCCTGTCGTCCTGAGCGTGAGCGAAGGATCGCGCCCCCGGCGCAGAGGCTGACATATGCCGCCTCGCTGCCGCGATGGAGATCCTTCGTCGGCTTTGCCTCCTCAGAATGACAGATGGTTGGCGGCGCAGCGCGGGGGTGCGGACGGGACGCGGGGGCGGCGCGAGACGGGGGACCCCTTCCGTCATCCGGCTTGCGTGAGACGCCGGATGCCACCTCCCCCGGTGGGGGAGGCAAGGCGGACCCGGCCATGGGCTGGGCGTCGGCCCCTACGGCGTAGGACGGGGTGTTGGCGCGGAACGGGACGACGCCGAGCGGTGCCCGGCGCTACGGGCGTGGGTGCGGGACGCGGGCGCTTCGTGAAGCGCCCCTACGGCGTTGGACGGGGTGTTGGCGCGGAACGGGACGACGCCGAGCGGTGCTCGGCGCTACGGGCGTGGGTGCGGGACGCGGGCGCTTCGTGAAGCGCCCCTACGGCGTAGGACGGGGTGTTGGCGCGGAACGGGACGACGCCGAGCGGTGCCCGGCGCTACGGGCGTGGGT
>JAFWQQ010000007.1 GCA_017545165.1 Oscillospiraceae bacterium | reverse complement strand
TTCGGGAAAACGCATAAGTTTTCCACAACAGGAGGTCAATTTCGGGGCTTTATGCTCTGCCTCATGGCCTGTTTCCTTTGAAAATTGCTCGACAGGCCCTTTCGCGTGAGCATAGACTGATTTATTCAGCGTTTCCTTAGATTTCTATCAGAGGACAGTATAAAACTTTCGTTCCAGAACAAGGGCGTCATAGGCTTTTCCGTTCACGGAATAGACGCCCGACGTGCGTTTGACTTCCGTGAAGCCGAGTTTTTTGGCGCAGCCGAGCATGCGAAGATTCCCGCTCCATGTCTCCAGAAGAAAACGGCGCTCCCCCAAGCCGCGGTAATACTCCATGAGCGCGGCAAGCGCTTTGCCGCCGATGCCCTTGCCCCAGGCGTCCCTTTCACAGATCTCGATGCCGAGGGCCCGAACAGCGTGGTTTCCCTCCGCGTTTTGGCTTTGATCAATGGATTCCCAGGGGATCGGCTCGAAATTCTCATCCAGATAGTAAGAGGAGACCATCCCGATGTGACGTCCCTCGACTTCGATCTCAAAGCGCCAGCGGATCGCGTCCTCCGACAGGGAAGACAGGATCTCCAGCATATCCGCCCGCAGCGCATCCGGGTCCACGGGCTCCATTTTCATCCAGGGAGTATCCGCGTAAAACCAGGCGGTGTCATGATTGGTCCAGCGAATCTCATCCTCGATATCCGAAAGTCGGTAATCTCGCAGGACAAGGCCATCAAAACAGATGCTTTTTTCCATGTTCCTCCTCTTGCCTTTCGAAAGTCGATACGGTTTTGCGGCCTCGACCGCCGCGCAGTTATGATGAGGCGCTTTGCCGGATGTCAGGCTCGATGCCGCGTCCGATGAATTCTGTGCCGTCAAGCAGGCGATAACCGACAGAGACGACCTGCGCGCGCCCGCCGCAGCGAAGAGGGATCATGTAGGGCGTTCCGGTGGACCCGAAGGTGGGTTCTCCGATCAGCGTCGCCCGGCGGCTGCTCTTGAACATGGCGGTGAAATCCTCGGCGGCGGACATGGTTCTTCTGGAAATCAAAAGCTGCAAAGGACCCTCGTAAAGGGCGACGTTGTCCGCCGAACCGTGGGTGTCCGTATAGGTCTCGTATTTTGTGCGGCGCATCTCATTTTGGGCGTCTGTGATATCCTCTTCCTTGAGCAGACCGTCCTTCAGATACTTCCGGATCCGCTCCTCGCTGTCTCTTGCCAGCTGGCTCGCGCTGGCCGCATCACAGGCTCGTCGGATCTGCGTCCACTTCTGACAGCCGTGGAAAACACCGGAAATAAAGAGTTTGGCAACATTTGCGGCGTAAAAGGTATTGCCCCCGATATTGTCGCGGATGTCCAGACGGACCAGAGAGACATTTTGATGCTCGCTCAGCACTTTTCTGACATAGGCAGCGTGATCGGATAAAAACTCGTTGAGCCTGATGGTCAGAACGCCGGCATCGATGCTGTGGGATGGGCCGGCGGGACGGACAAAGGGCTTCGCCTCCCGGAAGCCCTCCGGCGGGATATACTTGGTATGTCCGTCCTGCAGGCTCTCCATAAATTCAGAGAGGAGCGAATGAAAATCGCCCTCATCATCAATCAAAAGGAGCTTTTCAAGATAGAGACGGTATTGTTCGTCCCAGTCAAAGGGCAGACGGTCGAAGTATGGAAATTCTTCCTTTACCGATGTCCAGAGGGAGGAGAGATCATAGATCATATCGGCTTTCTTCATGCTGCACCTCCGATGCAAGCTCAGCGATCGCTGGCTCTGTCTCAACCGATCCCGGACGGAAAAACGGATCCGTCTCAGGGAGAGGCTTTACCTGTAGTATAGAAACAACAGCCCGGAAAAACAAGGCTTGAAAAGATCCGGTTTCTTTTGTATAATACTGGCGAGAGAAAACAGCGGCGGGGAGCGATCCCCGCCGCGATTCTGCTTCCGGGGCCTGGCCCAAAAGCCGGAGCGGGAAAGGCGGCCTTTCCGTCCGCCTGCGCAGGGCGGGGACGAGCGGCGCCTTCATCCGCGGAGGACCGGGAGAAAAAATAAGAGAAAAATCTGCTCCGCCGTAAAACCTTTTTGATCCTTTGTCGTTTATTGGGATGAGAGCTCTTTGATGCAGGAGGAACAGTATGGAAGACAGAGAAATCGTGGATCTGTACTGGCAGCGTTCCGATCAGGCCATATCGGAAACAGACAAGAAATACGGCCGATACTGCCACACGATCGCTTACAATATCTGTGGAGCGAGAGAGGACGCGGAGGAGTGCGTGAACGACGCCTATCTGCGGGCGTGGAACCGGATGCCCCCGGAGCGGCCCTCCGCGCTGCGGGTGTTTTTCGGCCGTATCACCCGAAATCTCGCCCTTGACCGCGTCAAGGCGAGAAACACCATCAAGCGCGGAGAAGGACAGGCGCCTCTGGCCCTGGAGGAGCTGGAGGAATGCGTTGCCGGCGGAACGAGTCCGGAGCAGGCACTGGAGGAAAAGGAGCTGGAAGCCTTGATCGGGCGCTTTGTCGCCTCGCTGCCGCAAACGGAGCGGAGGGTCTTTGTCCTTCGCTACTTCTACCTTGCGCCGATCAGCGAGATCGCCCTGAGCCTGCGCTTCAGCTCCGGCAAGGTCAAGAGCATGCTCTTCCGCAGCCGCGGCAAGCTGCGGACGGCATTGGAGAAGGAGGGTCTGCTTTGAACACACTGACGCTTCTGCGCGCTATGAACGGCATTCATGAGGAGGATGTGATCATGGCCGGAAAGCTATCTTTCAACAACGCAAAAACCGTGCCCGTCCGGGCAAAGCGTCTCATTGCCTTTGCGGTCGCCGCCGTGCTGCTGCTCTCGCTGGGCGTCGTGGCCTATGCCACCTACAACGCCGTTTCCACGCCCCAGGCCGCGGAGAAAGTGGCGCGGGAGCAGCTGGCCGAATGGCGCGCCCTGGGGCTTCTGAACCCAAACGTGGATTTCGAGGGAGCGGCGGACGCGATCGTAGAGATCAAGGAGAGCAGCGGCGGCGCGGCCTGGTACGGGCGCCTGTTTCCGCACAGCTTCAGCGTGCGCTGGTACTTCGGGCAGAGAAAATACGGCTGCAGCCTGAACATCGACACCTTGGACGGCAAGATCAAGTATGCCGGCTTCTTCGCCGTGCCGGATGAGGACGCCGTGCCGACGGGCGAGATCGCGCTGACCGTCGGCTCGGACGAAGAGACGAAAACCTACTATTTCTACGAAAACTATGACGATCTGCTCCCGGCGGACCAAACGGTGGACGGCTTCTGTACCGCGCTGGCGCAGTACTGGGGCTATGACGGCTTCCGCCTGGCGGACAAGGGCGACCCGGTCTATACGGAAGACTACGCTGCGCATTTCGCCGAGGTGGACGGCTCCACCCGCATGGTCGACGTGCCCTGGGACGCCAGCGGCAGGACCTTCCTCGCGGTCTATTTCGACGGGGACGCCCAGCAGGCTCCCGTGTATTTCGATCTCATGCAATACCCCGGCTATGTCGGGCTCGACGTCGGCATCTCGCACCCGGTGGGCTGAGGGGCGGGAGAAGAGGCGCTTCGGCCCGATCCGATCATAAGCGTCTGGCGCAGCGGTTGTCCCGCTGCGCCAGATGTTTATGATCAGTTGTTGGTGCCGGAGAGGAAGCAGAGGGTGAAGCCCTCGTACTCGCAGAACATCAGATCGAAGACGAAAAAGAAGGGGGCCAGGCCCTTCCTCCCGCCCAGCTCGTCCCGCAGGGCCGCGGCGTCCTCAAAGACGCAGACCCGCTTCGGCAGACCGAAGAGGCGCTGCGTCTTGTCGGCAATGGGCTGCCATACGCTCTCGCCGCTCAGGTCGCGCAGGGCCTCGGCGAAACCCTCCTCCGCGGGGACCAGCTTCTGGTCCCGTTTTTTGATCCTGAACCAGTCGTAGAATTCCCGCAGATAGTCCTCCTCAAAAAACGGCACCACCGCGGTCTCGTATTCCATGCTCACCTGATCCAGCAGTTCAGCCCAGCGCAGGACTTCCTCTTTCTTGAACATCTCTCTGCCTCCTTTGCCGCTCCCGCGGCGTCATATCCTTCCGGGCGCCTCCGGATCCGCCGCCGTCCGCACCGTGGTGGACTTCCCGGCCCGGGCGCTGCCGGTGATGAACCAGGCGTTTTCAAAGCGCAGGGGATCCCTCCTCAGTATGGCGCAGCAGACGCAGGATCTGCCGCCCGTCGCTGTCAAGGCCCCGGCACACCAGCCGGTAGCGCAGGGGCAGGACGGTGAACATAAACTGAAAAAAGTTAAAAAACAGCAGAAAAGCGGACAGATAGACCGGATCGACGGCTGTCTCCGGTGCGGCGTCCGCGGAAGCGAACACGGCGAAGCGCAGCACGGCGAACAGCGCCGTCAGCAGCAGGGAGGCCAGGGGCCCGCCCGAGAGCATGAGGATCCTGCCCTTCTTGCTGCGCGGCTCCTCGTCGTCTTCCGGCACGAAATAGCCGCCCACGGGGACGAGACGCAGGCGGAGCCGGGCCGTGTCGATCAGCTGCGGCCCGGAGCCCACATAGAGCTTCCGCTTTCCTTTTCCCCCGCCCAGTCGAAAGCCCAGGGCGTGGCCCAGCTCGTGCAGCAGCACGCACAGGGCGCACAGCAGCCAGAGCAGCAGAACAGTTACAATGGTTTTCATGTGTTTTCCCTCATTTCACGTCGATCCAGATGCCGATATCCCCCATTTTGGAGTCGGGGACAGACTTGTAAAAGCGTTGGGCCTCCTCGTTGGAGGCGGTGAGAGCCACCAGAGTGTCCACCCCCAGCTCCTTCAGCCGCGCAAGCAGGGCCTCCAGCAGCTTCTGGCCCGCGCCCTGATGGCGGCGGCTTTTCAGCACGCAGATCCAGTCCAGATAGGCCTTCACCGAGCCGTCGAAGTGGGAGGGGATCAGCGCCGCGTCGATCCGGCCCACCACCCGGCCCTCCTGCCAGGCCAGAAAGGATAGGGCGTTGGCAAAGCGGCCGTCCTGAAAGCTGGCGCTCACGTCCCGGATATATTGCTCGTTGATCTCCCAGCCCCAGTCGCTCTCCTCGACCCTCAGCTGCCGCTCGAAATCCAGCACCGCCGGGATCTCCCGCTCCGTATAGGGCGTGACGGTGATCCGTCTGCGCACCACCTCAGCCTGCATCCGATCGCACCAGGCGTCCCATTTCTCCCGGTATTCCTCCTCGGAGAGGATCCGCCCCAGCAGGTCCGCCGGGGAGAGGACGGACCGCTCCCGGCAGGCCTTCACGCAGGCGCGGTACATGTCCCAGTCCATGTCGTCCTCGTCCCGGCACAGGGGGACGCGCTCCAGCTCGGCGCGCAGGGCGGCCACGGCCCGGGTGTGCCCGTCGGTCATCACCGGCAGCCCGTCCAGCAGCTTCACCGGAATGGGCGCAAAGGCGGACAGATCCTGGGGATCCAGCCAGGTCTCCACCTCCCGCAGCTTCTTCTCCGAGATATAGAACTGCGAGGGCTGCAGGTCCTTGAGTTTCAAGTCGTTCCCTTCCATGACGGCCTCCGTTTTCATGGTTTCGATCTCCGATTTACGTTCTGTCTGTATCAGATCTCCCCGCCTCGCTTCCCCCGCCGGGGGAAGTCCCCGGTGCGCACACCGCGGGATAGGGGGCGGGCTATTCGATGTAGTCCAGCCCCGTAGCGCCGACCAGTGGTCGGCGTTCCTTCGTTTTGCGTTCCTTGCCCTTTTTCGCCGAGCGATGCTCGGCGCTACGGGGGTCTAAGGGCGGCGCGCCCCATTCGGGGCGGGCTATTCGATATTGTTCAGCCCCTGGTAGAGCTCGTCGAAGGACTTCATACCCCGGCAGCGGCCGAAGGACAGCTCCCGGTTTTCCCCGAACTCCAGGAGGAAGCACTTGGCCAGCTCCTCCACCGTCTGCTCCAGGGCGCAGAAAAACTGCCGGTAGGCGAAATCCCGGGCCGGGCTGCCCTCCGGATAATGGCTCACGATCAGGGCTTCCGTCACCTGGTCCAGGGGATAGAGCTTGAGGTGCATCAGCTCGTGGACCAGCACCTCTTCCAGGTTCTCCTGCCTGGGATTGCCCACGTTCAGCAGCAAAACCGCCTTGCGGTCGTCGCAGTCGATCTTGAAGTCTCCGGTCTTGGGCCAGGCGGGGTCCTCCACCAGCTCCAGCTTCAGATCCCAGGCGGGCGTCAGGCGGAGCTTTTGGCAGTATTTTTCAAACAAACGCTGCAATTCCTGTTTGTCCATGGCGTTTCTCCGATTCCGCTTTATTTTTCAATGAGCACCGCAAAGCCGTGCTCCGCGGGCAGAAGCTTCGCCCCGTGGCCCCGGGTCAGCTTTTCGATCTCCGCCGGAGAATAGGGATGGAAGACCATGCCCTTCCACTTGCCGGCGGTGTAGATGTAGTCCCCCTCCGGGCTCACCCGGTGGGGCTGCGCTTTGTAGTCCTCGTCCGTCTCATCCAGGCTCAGCAGCAGACAGCCGCCGGGCCGGAGGATCCGCAGCAGCTCCACAAGGGCCTCCCGGGCCTCCCGGATGGGCAGATGGTCCAGCACCTCCCGGGCCAGCACCGCGTCAAAGGCCCCGTCCGGAAAGCCCGTTTCCCGGACGTCCGCCGCCCGGAAGTCCCCGGCGGGATAGCCCTGCTCCCGCAGCAGGTCCCGGGTCAGGGCCACGGCCTCCGCCGAGAGGTCGAAGCCGGAGACCCGATAGCCCAGAGAGGCCAGGTACAGAGACCAGAGTCCGCAGCCGCAGCCGGCGTCGCAGACCGTCTCCGCCTCCCGCTCCCGCAGGCAGGCCAGGAGAGGCTCCTCCCGGGGATCGAAGCGCTCCGCCGCTTCCCGGATCCGCGCCGGGTCCGCCGTCTTCCAGGCCGTCTCCCAAAAACCGCGCTCCATCCTGCTCTCCTTCCTTGGATGCGGGACTTCTCCCGCGGTCAATCTCTTCTGCTGCCGCTCTGCCGCTCGTCGGTCACGTCGTACACGGAAAGGCCCTGCTCCGCGGCGAAAAGGCGGCGATAATGAGCAAACAGGTCCCGCTGCCGGTAAAAGCGCCGGCCTTCCCGGTCGCCGTATCGCTCCGCCAGTTCCGGCAGCGTGGGAAAGGCGGCGTAATAGGCATCGTCCAGGGCCTCGGTTTCGGCGAGGATCTCCCCGGGGGACATGGCCTCCCAGCGCTCGATGTTGTCCGGGCGCAGGGAGAGGAGCAGGGACCTGCGTGTCTCGGGGACAAAGGCTCCCTCCGCCAGCCATTCCCGCTCCGGCCGAAAGAGGCTTCGGTTCAGCAGGCGGGCGGTTTCCGGGGAGAGCGCCTCCAGATCCGCCTCTGAAAAGCGGATGGGCGCCAGCGCGAGGCCCCGGCCCTCCTCGTGGGGCACAAAGAGAAAGAGCTTGTCCGGCGCGGCCTCCCGGCGCAGCAGCGCAAGCAGCGCGTCCGCCTGGGGCGCGCTCTCCGCGGTCAGGGGGATCCCGGCGCTGGTCTCCAGCCCGGCCTCCCGGGCAGCCCGCATGCTCCGCAGCAGCAGCTCGAAGTCGCCCCGGCGGCCGGCAAAGGCGTCGTGATACGCCGGCAGACCGTAAACCGTAAAGTTCAGACGCTCGACGCCCTCCTCCGCCAGCAGCCGGGCCAGATCCCCGCAGGCCTCCGGGCTGCGCATCCGCAGCCCGTCGCACTGGAAAAACGCGGCCTGGGGGCTGCCCAGCTCCCGCAGGACGGCCAGAGCCTGGCGCAGCCTCGGGTGCTCCATGGCGTAGCCGAAGGCAAAGGAGAAGCGCAGCTCCGGCCGGTTTTCGTCCATCCAGCGCTTGAAGCTGCGGGCAAAGTCCACGCTGCGCTCCCAGGGCAGGCCCACCGGCTTCCCGTCCCAGGACAGCAGGCAGTAGCGGCAGCGGCAGGCGCAGGGCACGCAGAGGGTCTGCAGCAAAACAGATTCCGTCTTCATGTTCGTCTCCATTTACAGCGTAAGGCTCCGGCCCTCGTCGCAGATCTGGGTGAGCGCCCCGTCCGCCAGACGCCAGGCCAGGCCGCAAAGCTCCTCCCGGCCCTTTTCGATGCGCAGATAGCTCCCGTCGGGGAGGACGAGAAAGGCCCGTCCCATGCTGTCCGGGTAGGCGATGTCCTCCATGACCCGCAGGCCGTCCAGCACGTCGTCCTTGATCTCTTGATAGTGGGGAAGGATGCTCTGCCTCGTCAGACCCAGACCCGGGAAAAAGCGTCGGTAGGCCGGGTCCAGGGCCTCCCCCGGCAGCTCCGGCTGGGCATAGACCGTCTCCGCGCAGTTCATGGACCCGGCGCTGATGCCCACCAGCACCCCGTCGAAGTCCCGCAGCAGTTTCTTCAGTCCGATTTCGGTGAAAAAGCGGTTCTGGGTGGGCACGTGGCCGCCGGAGAGGATCAGGAGATCGGACTGCCGGATCAGCTCCGGGGCCTGCTCCCGGTTCCTGCCGTCCAGGGTGCGGAAGCTCTCGAAGCGAAAACCCGCTTCCTCGAGGCTCGCCCGGATCGCGGCGGCGTAGAAGTCCATCTTTTCCGCATCCTCCGGGTCGGAGCAGATGTCCAGCGCCCGGCAGGGCTCCGGGAGGCAGCGGCGCAGCTTTTCCACAAAGCCGTTGGCGGGATTCAGATTCATATGGTCCGATCCGGGAGAATCGGTCCGGCTGGTCAGAAAACAAATCATGGGGAGCCTCCTTTTCTCGCTGGGGCGCGTTCTTTTCGGGACCATTGTACCGAAGAACGAAGCGTTTGGCAAGCGCCAATCCGCAGCTTCTGCGGGACGGCGAGGGACGATGGGCCCCCTGCAGGGGCCGCCTGCAGGCGCGCAGATGAACGTCGGTGCGGATCGAAACGACGCCGGGCAATGCCCGGCGCTACGGGGGCGCGGGCGAGGGAAGTCGGCACAGATCCGCGGGAGGGGCAGCAGAGCTGAGATCGTCGCACGTTTCTCGCGCGTCGCTATGCCCCTCCCCTACGGCAGAGACGGGGCGTGGGAGCGTTGTTATTCCGAATTCCGCATTCCGCATTCCGAATTCGCACTCCCCCTCCTGCTTTTGCTCTTGCAATTTCTCCTCTCTTTTGTATAATGAAGAAAAAAGCCGGGCCGGAGCCCGGGAAAAGGAGAGACTGCTATGCTGACGCTGGAGAGAGCCATCGAACTGAACGGCACCATGGTCACCCAGGAGAACCTGCTGCTGCACGAAAAGAACGTCTGCTACGCCATGGGGGCCATGGCCGAACGCTTCGGGGAGGATCCGGAGCGCTGGCAGGCCATCGGCATGCTCCACGACTATGACTACGAGAAGTATCCCGAGGAGCATCTGCAGCACACCAGAGAGCCTCTGCTGGCCGCCGGCGTGCCGGAGGAGGACGTGCGGGCCATCCTCAGCCACGGCTGGGGCCTCTGCAGCGATGTGAAGCCCGAGACCAATCTGGAAAAGAGCCTCTTCACCGTGGACGAGCTCACCGGCATCATCCAGGCCTGCGCCCGGATGCGGCCCCACGGCCTGGCCGATCTGGAGGTCAAGAGCGTGCTGAAGAAGTTCAAGGACAGGAAGTTCGCCGCCAAGTGCGACCGGGAGGTCATCCTCCGGGGCTGCGAGATGCTGGGCCTGGAGCTGCGGGAGGTGGCGGAGCTCTGCATCGAGGGGATGCGCCCCCACGCCGCCGAGCTGGGCCTCCAGGGCACCGAGGCGGAGTAGTTTTTAGTATTCGTATAGGGAAAGAGCTAACGGCCGGGGAATGCTCCCCGGCCGTTTGGCTTTTCTAAAACCCAAAACCTCACTCGTCATAGATCCCGCTGGCCCACATGGCGGTGCAGGCGGCCAGGGACAGGTAGGCCTGGGTGGGATCGTCGCTGCGGGAGGAGATGGCGATGGGGATCCGGGCGCCCACCAGGACGCCGCAGCCGGTGGCGCCGGCGTTGCGCTGCAGGACCTTGATCATCACGTTGCCGGTGCTCAGGTTCGGCACCACGATGCCGTCGAACTCGCCGCAGTAGGGACAGTCGTAGCCCTTCAGGCGGGCGGCCTCCTTGCTCATAATGAGGTCATAGGCGATGGGACCCACGATGTTGCAGTCCGCAATGGGGCGGTACTTGTGCTGGCGCACGATGTTGTCGTCCTCCACGGTGTCCCGCATCTGGAAGCTGGGCTTCTCCACCAGGCTCAGCAGGGCGATGTTGGGCTTTTCCACGCCGAAGACGTTCAGGGCCCGGACCAGGTTCTTGGCCACCTCCCGGCGCTCGGACTCGTCGGGGAAGATGAGCAGGGTCACGTCGGAAACGGCCAGCAGCTTTTCATAGCCGGGGACCTTCAGAAACACCACGTGGGTGACCAGCGCGTCCTTGCGGATCAGGTGGTTGGCCTTGTTCAGCACCGGCATCAGGAAGTCCCGGGTCTGGGTGTTGCCGCGCATCAGGGCGTCGGCCTGCCCGGCCTGGATCATCTCGATGGCATACTGGACGGAGTTGGTGTTTCCGTCCACGGCCTGCAGCTGATAGCTGCGGTCCTCCAGCCCCAGCCGCTGCAGGACCTCGCGGATCTTCTTCTCCCTGCCCACCAGGATCGGCTCAACGAAGCCGTCCTCCTGGGCGGCGAAGGCGCCGAGGAGGATGTTCTCGGCGTCCGCTCCCGCGATGGCGACCCGCATGGGCTTCCGGGCGGCCCTGGCCTTCTCCACCACACGGTCAAACTCTTTTGCGTACTCGATTTTCATGAAATACCCTCCTCCGGAAAGGAAATCCGTTCCATATTGTTGTGCGGTGCAGCCTGCGCCGCTTATTTCGTCAGATAGGCCAGCAGCAGCTCATAGGTGGCCCGCAGGCCGTCCACATGGGTGCGCTCGTAGCCATGGGAGTTGGCGGTCCCGGGGCCGATGGCCCCGTGGCGGATATCGTAGCCCGCGGTGAGGCTGGGGTCGCAGTCAGTGCCGTAGTGGGGCGTGAAAATGTCCATCACATAGTCCACCCCCGCCTCGATCGCCGCCTGCCGCAGCTCGTTGGTCAGGCCCCAGTGGTAGGGATAGCGGGAGTCCTTGGCGAAGATGGAGACCTTCCGCTCGTCGGAGTTCTGGTCCGGCCCGGTGGGGGCGATGTCCACGGCGATCATGTCCGTCACATCCGCCGGCAGCACCGTGGTGCCGTGGCCGATCTCCTCGTAATAGGCAAAATAGGCGTAGACCTTGCGCTTCAGGGGGATCTTCTCCTCCTTCAGGGTCTTCATCAGGCTCAGCAGCACCGCCGCGCAGGCCTTGTCGTCCACAAAATGGGATTTGAGATAGCCGTTTGCATAGACGAAACGGGGCTCCAGGGCAATGCTGTCCCCGGTCTCGATGCCCAGCTTGCGCACGTCCTCCGCGCTTTTCACGTTTTCGTCCAGTACCACACAGACATTGCTGCGGAAGTCCGGCGGCGTCAGGCGCAGCTCCTCCTCCGTCACGTGGACGGAGTTGGGCGTGCGGCACACCGCGCCGGTGAAGACCTTCCCCTCCCGGGTGTGGACGCGGACGTTCTCCATCATGCAATAAAAGGGGTAGAGCCCGCCCACGGGGCAGACGTTCAGGGTCCCGTCGGCGTTCAGGTGCCGCACCATGAGGCCGATGTCGTCCAGATGGGCGGTGATGCACAGGGCGTTCCCCTCCCCGCCCAGGTCGGCGATGACGCCGCCCTTGCGGACGGTCTCATAGGGATAGCCCAGCGCGTCCAGCAGAGCGCAGAGCTGCCGCTGGCTCTCCTCATAAAAGCCGGTGGTGCTGTCCACCGACAGGAGCTGTTCAAAGATGTCCAGACAATACTTTTCGTCAAATTTCAGCATGTTCAGACCTCGATCCAAAAAGTTCGGCAGTCGATCGCAAGCGTTCAATTGCGAAACGTGTTTCGCAATTGTGTTAGCCTAAGTTGCCGGTGGCGTACATCACCGCCGTCAGCGCCACCACCGGCGCGGTCTCGCAGCGGAGGATCCGGCTCCCCATGGAGCAGAGGCGCAGCCCGGCGATGCGGGCCAGGTCCGCCTCAAAGGGGGCGAAGCCGCCCTCGGGCCCGGTGATCAGGGCCAGGCTCTTCACGTCCTTGTTGGCGTTCAGCACCGCGTCCAGGCCCTCCCGCTCCCCGGTCTCGTAGAGGAAGAGGCCCAGGTCCTTCTGCACGGCCGCGTTCAGCGCGTCGGCGAATTCGCCCACCCAGTCCACCCGGGGGATGATGCCCCGGCCGGACTGCTTGGCGGCCTCCTCGCTGATGCGCTGCCAGCGCTCCAGCTTCTTCTCCGGGGCGTCGGGCCGGGCCACGCAGTATTTGGACTGGAAGAACAGGATCTCCTTTGCCCCGGCCTCCACGCACTTCTGGATGATATACTCGGTCTTGTCCCCCTTGGGCAGACCGCAGAGCACGGTGACGGCCACGCTGGGCTCCGCCGGGCAGCGGACGACTTCCACGACCTCTACCTCGGCCTGTTCCCTGTCGGCCTGGACCAGGCGGCACTTATAGTCCGTGCCCTCCCCGTCGCAGAGGGTTACATCCTCGCCGGGCCGCAGGCGCAGCACCTTCACGTGCTCCGCGTCCCGGCCCCGGATGATGGCTCTGCCGCCGTCGATATTGGTTCCCGCGATAAAAAATCTAGCCATGGCGTCTCCCGTCCCCCGTCCGATTTCGCAGCCGCAAGGAATTTGCGGCTATCCTTTATTATGGCACAGTTTTCACCCGTTTGCAAGACCGGCATAGGATGGAATGGGAGAAAAGGAGGGAGAAACGCCATGGAAAAGTTCAGCGAACGGGAGATGCAGCGGCAGCTGCGGCATTTTGAGGCGGTCTGGAGCCGGGTAGGGGCTCTGCGCTCGCCCCGGGAGACGGCGGAGCGCTGCGGCGTGAAGCTGATGCCGAGACAGCGCCGCTGCGGACGGGAGATAAGAATGAAAAATGAATAGTGAATAATGAATAATTTAGGTATCCCCTTCGGGGATGATTGTATTTCGCCGCTGCGCGGCGGTATTGTTCTTTGGCTCAAGGGCTTGTCGGCGGTCAATTCCGAATTCCGAACTCCGAATTCCGAATTCTCTTGACCCGGCGGGGATTTGGATTATAATGGGGAAGAAAGATCATACAGACAGGAGAGAAGCCCTATGCCTACCACCTGGAACCGCTCCCCCGAGGAGTTTCACAAAATCTATCTGGCCAATACCGATGCCTTTTACCGCATCGGCAGCCCCATGCTGGCCAAGGACCTGGACGATTTCATGACCCGCTGCGCCCTGGGGCTCTGGAGCCGGGCCGGCAGCATCGGCGAGCGCCATGTGGAGATGGCCAATCAGATCTATTCCAAGGGCCGCCCCAAGCCCAGCTGGCTGCTATGGAACCTGACCAGCGCCGCCTGCCAGGAGGACGTGTTCATGCCGCCGGTGTTCTTCTGGAACCTGGCGGAGAGCGACGCCAAGCGGGGTTCCGAGACCTCCCGCACCTTTGTCCGGATGCTCACCAACATCCTGCTGTACCTGGCTGCGGTGGACGACGAGGTGACCTACGCCGAGGCCGAGTATATCACCGACTGCACCGATCGGCTCACCGCCATCTGCGACACCACGGGCGTGCGCAAGAGCCGGGACGGGCTCAATCCGCTGGACTACGTGACCAGCGGGGAGCCCAGCTTCCGGGACAAGCATAAGCCGCAGACCTCGGCCCAGGCCTCCGGCGGAGAGGCCAAGAGCGAGGCCGAGGCCAAGGCGGAGGAGACCGAGAAGCCGGACTTTGACGCTCTGATGGCCGAGCTGGAGAGCCTGGTGGGCCTGGAGGACGTGAAGAAGGACGTCAAGAACCTGATGAACCTGGTGAAGGTCCGCAAGCTCCGCCAGCAGTACGAGCTGCCCGTGCCTCCCATGAGCCTGCACATGGTCTTCGTGGGCAACCCCGGCACCGGCAAGACCACCGTGGCGCGCCTGGTCAGCGGTCTCTATGCGGCCATCGGGGTCCTGTCCAAGGGCCAGCTGGTGGAGGTGGACCGCTCCGGCCTGGTGGCCGGCTATGTGGGCCAGACCGCCCTCAAGACCCAGGAGGCCATCAAGTCCGCCCTGGGCGGGGTGCTCTTCATCGACGAGGCCTATTCTCTCTCCTCCGGCGGCGAGAACGACTTTGGCCGGGAGGCCATTGAGACGCTGCTGAAGGCCATGGAGGATCACCGGGACGATCTGATCGTCATCGTGGCGGGCTATACCGTGCCCATGGAGAGGTTCATCCACTCCAACCCGGGCCTGGAGTCCCGCTTCAACAAGTATTTCTTCTTCCCGGATTACAACGGCGAGCAGCTGATGGAGATGTTCCGCATCCGCTGCAAGAAGAACGGCTACAGCCTGAGCGAGGAGACGGAGAAGGCCGCTGTGGACTACTTCACCCGGCTCTACGAGGAGCGGACCGAGAACTTCGGCAACGGCCGCGACGTGCGCAACGCCTTTGAGGACATGGTGGTGCGCCAGGCCAACCGGGTGGCCAAGCTGGACGAGCCCGGCAAGGAGGATCTGATGGCGGTGCTGCCGGAGGATCTGGAGGACCGGGAGGACGAGGAGGAGACGCCCGCGGCGGAGGAACCCGCGGAAGCTCCAGCGGAAGTGCCCGCGGAAGAAGCCCCCGACGCGGAAGCGCCCGCAGAGGAAGCCAAGCCCGAAGAATAACGATCCCACAGAATGCAGAAACCGGAGCCTTTCGGCTCCGGTTTCTGCATTATCACGATCCGGGACAGCGGGGGCCGCAGGACTTGCCCATTTTACTTCTTGGTGTAGACCCAGATCTCCTTGCTCACGCCGTTGCATTCCACCGTCAGGGTGACGTAGCCGGCGCGATTGGCGAGGCAGTGCACCTCGCACTCCCGGGTGCTCTTGCTGACGCTGAGCTTGAGCACATAGGGATCGTCGATGCTCCAGGTAAAGACCGCGTCGTCAAACTGCCCCTCCGGATAGGCCACCACCTTCAGACGGACGACCTCGTCCACCTGCTCGGTGAACTCCTCCAGCTCCGTGTCATAGAAAAACACCTTCAGCTCCTCCGGCTTGGGACCGGGCGTGGGGGAGGGCGAGGGCATGGGCGGGACGGCGCCGAAGGTCCAGGGATAGATCCCCGCCGCCCAGGCCTTGTCACTGCTGAGGGCCTGGGAGACGGCGTCACAGATGGCCTGGGAGCTGAGCGTGGCACCGGCGACCAGGTCCACCGAGGCGCTCTGGGCCTGGTAGATCCGCCCGGGGATGATCCTGGCGGCCTCGCCGCCGATCTCGTCGGTCTCCGAGTACTCGGTGACGGAGATGCGGTAGATCCGCTTGCTGTCGGCGATCACCTCCACGGCGACGGGGCCGCTCCGCCCCTGGGAGACGCCGCTGAGCTTGACGGCCCCCTTGGGGATCTCGCTGTCCGCCGCGCCGGCGGTGCGGGCGGCCAGACGCTCGGCGGCTTCCATCTCATCCGCCTTTTCGTCTGCGTGGAAGAGGGCGTTGAAAAGGCTCCAGCTCCCGGCCTGCCGATACCGGAGCACGGCCTTGGCGTAGTCTCCCCGTTCCAGGGCGTCCGCGGCCTGGTAGGCCCGGTAGCCGGGGTACCCGAGGAAGACCAGCAGAGCCAGCAGCAGAAGGGGCGCCAGCACCTTGCCCGCCAGCTGCAGCAGCTTCTTTCTGGCTGCGGCCCGGTCCTCCGCCCGCCTCTGGGCGATCCAGCGGGCCTTTTCTTCGGCCTCTCGACGGGCGGCCTTCTCCGCCTCCCGGCGCTTCCGCTCCGCTTCGTCTTCCGGGCTCCGGCTTTGGGTGAAAACGGTCCATTCCTGATCCGGCATACGCTCCCCTCCTTTCAAGCTTTGTTTATTCAGTTTACCACAAGCTCGCCCCGCTTGCAACGGATAGCTTTCGCGCGGAGGGGCTTGCATTTTTCAGAGGGCTGTGGTATGATGCCCAGGCCCGTCAAGGCGGGCGTACAATCGCATCCCAGGTGTCTCTTGAAAACCACCTGACGCGGAGATCGGCGGCCCATCGCCGGCTGCTCCCGCGTAAATCAAAACAAGGAGAAGTTTTGTCATGAAAAAAGCGTATTCCGATCTCCGCAGTCTGCTGCACAGCGTCCCGCCGCTGCTGGTTTCGCTGCTGGTCCTCTCCGTCGTGGGGATGAACCTTCTGGCGAACAAGAGCATCAATACCGGCGTGGACTGGCTGGCGCTGGACTGCGGCATTTTGTTCTCCTGGCTCACCTTTTTGACCATGGACGTGCTGACCCACTGCTACGGGCCCAAGGCCGCCACGGCCCTGTCCTTTGTGGCCCTGGGGCTGAATCTGCTGATGGCGCTGCTCTTTTTCCTGGCGAGCCTCATCCCCGGCGTCTGGGGCGAGAGCTTTGTGGAGGGCAGCGAGCTGGTCCTCAACCGGGCGCTGAACAACACCTTCGGCGGCACCTGGTTCGTCATCCTGGGCAGTTCGGTTGCCTTTCTGGCCTCCGCGG
This sequence comes from Oscillospiraceae bacterium, assembly GCA_017545165.1. Lineage (GTDB taxonomy): Bacteria > Bacillota > Clostridia > Oscillospirales > Oscillospiraceae > Limivicinus. The sequence continues at coordinate 6,106 of JAFWQQ010000007.1, read as the reverse complement.
CGCTGAACAACTTCCTGAACTACGGCATCGGCGTCCTGCTGCGGCGGGACCGGGGCTTCGGGGGCTTTGCCCTGCGCTCCTATGTGTCCACCTTCCTGGCCCAGTTTGCGGACAATCTGATCTTCGCCCTGCTGGTGAGCCGGATCTTCTTCGGCTGGACCCTGCTGCAGTGCTTCACCTGCGCCCTCACCGGGGCCGTCATGGAGCTGCTGTTCGAAATCTTCTTCTCTCCCTTCGGCTACCGGGTGTCCCGCTCCATCCTGCGCGGGCGCGCGGCGGCTCCGGCCGCGGCGGGGGCCTGAGCCTATGGAAGTCGTCATTTCCGGCGCCTCCAGCGGCATCGGCCTGGCCATTGCGGAGAAGTTTCTGGCCGAGGGCCACGCCGTCACAGGCTTCGATGTGAAGGAGAGCGCCCTCTCCCATCCCCGCTACCGCCATATCGCGGCGGACATCCGGGAGGCTGCCGCCGAGGGCCTGCCCCCCACGGAGATCCTGGTCAACAACGCCGGGACCCTGGAGGAGGAAGCGGCCATCGACGTGAACCTGAGCGGCACCATCCGCTTCACCCGGCAATTCCTGGCAAGCCCCTCCCTGCGCTCGGTGCTGTTCATCGCCTCCGCTTCCGCCCGCAACGGCGCGGAATTTCCCCTGTATGTGGCCAGCAAGGCGGGCATCGTGGGCTACATGAAAAACCTGGCCCTGAGCCTGGCGAAGCGGGGCGTGACCTGCAACAGCATCTCTCCCGGCGGCGTGATCACCCCGGCCAACCGCCACATCCTGGAAAACCCGGCGCTTTACGAGGCGGTGAAGGCGGAGACCCTGCTGGGCAAGTGGGCCGAGCCTGAGGAGATCGGGGAGCTGGCCTACTATCTCACGGTGCTCAACCGCTCCATCACCGGGGAAGACATTCTCATTGACAACGGGGAAATGCTGAAATCCAACTTCATCTGGTGAATATCCACGAAGGATCCCTGAAAAAAGCCTGCAAATTCGCGAAAAAAGCTCTTGCAATTTGGAAACAATTCTTATATAATGTCAAGGCATTTCGCATGGAGGCGGACTTCGCGGCCGGTGGCCTGGAAAAACAGGCTGGGCGCGGGGGAGGAAACCTCCAGAGGAAATAACAAATTTTGAAAAGGAGAATACCCATGTCTGTCGTATCCATGAAGCAGCTGCTGGAAGCCGGTGTCCACTTTGGTCACCAGACCCGCCGCTGGAACCCCAAGATGGCCGAGTACATCTACTGCGAGCGTAACGGCATCCACATCATCGACCTGCAGAAGACCGTGAAGAAGCTGGAGGAGGCCTACGCCTTCGTGCGTGACCTGGCTGCCAACAACGGCACCATCCTCTTCGTCGGCACCAAGAAGCAGGCCACCGACGCTGTCCGCGAGGAAGCCGCCCGCGTGGGCATGTACTATGTCAACGCCCGCTGGCTGGGCGGTATGCTCACCAACTTCAAGACCATGCGCACCCGCGTGGACCGTCTGGCCCAGCTGAAGAAGATGCAGGAAGACGGCACCTTCGACATGCTGCCCAAGAAGGAAGTCATGCACCACCTGGGCGAGATGGAGAAGCTGGAGAAGTACCTGGGCGGCGTCAAGGAAATGAAGAAGCTCCCCGGCGCCATGTTCGTGGTCGACCCCCGCAAGGAGCACAACGCCATTGCCGAGGCCCGCAAGCTGCACATCCCCATCGTCGCCATTGTTGACACCAACTGCGACCCCGATGAGGTCGATTACGTGATCCCCGCCAACGATGACGCCATCCGCGCCATCCGCCTGATCGCCGCCACCATGGCCAACGCCGTGCAGGAGGGCAACCAGGGCGCCGACGCTGCGGTGGAGGAAGCCCCCGCCGAGCAGCCCGTCGAGGAATAATCAACAAAACCGGGAAAGGGGCGCGTTGGACGCCCCTTTCTTCTGAATCAACTACAGGAGGAATATACAATGGCTTTTACCGCTCAGGATGTCAAGGCTCTGCGTGAGATGACCAACGTCGGCATGATGGACTGCAAGAAGGCGCTCCAGGCCACCGACGGCGATATGGAAAAGGCAGTCGACTGGCTGCGTGAGAAGGGCCTGGCCAAGGCCGCCAAGAAGGCCGGCCGCGTGGCCGCCGAGGGCATGGCCTATGCCCGCGTCTGCCCCGAGTGCGGCGTGGCCGCCGTGGTCGAGGTCAACTGCGAGACCGACTTCTGCGCCAAGAGCGAGGCGTTCCAGCAGTTCGTGAAGGACATCTGCAAGGTCGTCCTCAACGAGAACCCGGCCGACGTGGCCGCTCTGATGGAGTGCAAGTACCCCGGCCGTGACCTGACCGTCGCCGACATCATGCCCGAGAAGGTCATGTCCATCGGCGAGAACCTGCAGATCCGCCGCTTCGTCCGCTTTGCCAATCCCGTGAACGTTGCTTACGTCCACGCCGGCGGCACCCACGGCGTGCTGGTGAACCTGGCCGTCGAGGGCGATATCGACGCCACCGAGATCGGCAAGAACGTGGCCATGCAGATCGCCGCCATGAATCCCAAGTACTGGGACAAGGCCCTGGTTCCCCAGGCCGATATCGACCACGAGCTGGAGGTCCAGGTGGCCCTCATGAACAACGACCCCAAGATGGCCGCCAAGCCTCAGGCCATCAAGGAGAAGATCGCCGCCGGCAAGATCAACGCCTTCTACAAGGAAAACTGCCTGCTGCAGCAGGACTTCGTCCGCTCCGACCTGTTCCAGGGCTCCGTCGAGGGCTATATCGCCGACGCGGCCAAGAAGCTGGGCGGCTCTGTCAAGTTTGTTGACGCTGTCCACTTCGTCAAGGGCGAGGGCATCGAGAAGAAGGAAGAGGACTTCGCCGCCGAGGTCGCTGCCCAGATGAACATGGGCAAGTAATCGCTCTTCCCACACAAAGTACGCTCCGAGAGGGAGGCGCTTCTTTGCGAAGCGCCTCCCTTTTGACTGTTGACAAAGCCGATTTTGTCATCTTGAGCGGAGGCGAAGCCGAAGTCGAAAGATCTAAAGGAAATATGGGCTTTTTTCAAGAGCCTGCGCTTTGCGCAAAAGCGGTATTGATTTTGCGCGCGTTGTCTGCTATAGTGTTATCGCAGCATGCAATCTCAAAGACAGGAGTGCGGACCCGTGATCAACAATATCATCGGCTAAGTGAATAGAGGCGCATCGTCCGGGGAGGGGTCGAGCCCCTCTGGCTTTGTGCGCCGTTTTACAGGTAACTTTCGGATAGTGGGAACCGCAGGATGCAGCCACAACGGGAGCTGCTTCGCTGCGGACTTTTTATACCCTTTTTCGATGAGAACAAAAGATCACAAAACGATCGGAGGAAACAAGCCATGCATATTACCTTGAAAACCATTGACGATACCAACCGGGAGGCCGTCCTGGCCCTTTCCGTGCGGGAGGACCAGCCCTTCGTGGCCTCCAACAAGGTCTCTCTGCGGCAGTATGAGGAGGCCGAGGCCGAGGCGCCCGGCGTGGCCCGGCCCTTCGCGATCTACGCGGATGATACGCTGGTGGGCTTCTGCATGTTCGTCTTCGATCCCGAGGAAGAGGATCCGGACGACCGCTACTGGCTCTGGCGCTTCATGATCGACCAGCGCTATCAGGGCAAGGGCTGCGGCCAGGCCGCCCTTGCGGAGATCATCCGGTATTTCAAGGACAACGGCGCGGATCGGCTCTATCTCAGCACCGAGCCGGAAAACGAGCTGGGCCTGCACGTCTACCACAAGGCCGGCTTCCGGGAGACCGGCATCATCAGCGACGACGAGGCCGTGCTGATGCGGATGCTCAAGGGCCCCAACAAGCTCGTCAAGGAATTTTACGGCGTCGACGTGGACAAGCGCCTGAAGATCAAGGGAAAGAAGGGCTACGGCGTGAGCATCGCCGTCCATGACGGAGACGGGGATTTCCTCACCTACTGCTCCGGCAGCGGCCGCTATGGACAGGACTTCCCGGTGAACCCGGACATGCTCTTCCAGGCGGGCTCCGTCTCGAAGCCCGCGTTCGCCATGACCCTGCTGCGCTACGTGGACAAGGGCCTCATCGACCTGGACGCGGACATCTCCGGCGTGGTGCCGGAATTCGTCAAGAAGGGCCCGGTGACCTTCCCCGCATTGCTTTCCCACACGGCGGGCTATAACCTGCACGGCTTCCCCGGCTACCCGGCAGCGCAGGAGCCGCTCTCCCTGGAGGACGTGCTGAGCGGCAAGGGCAATACGCCGAAGCTGCGCAGGATCCTGCCCTACGGCAAGCAGCACAGCTACTCCGGCGGCGGCATCACGCTGGCACAGCTCGCCTTTGAGCGTATCACCGGCACGACCCTCCGCGAGGCCTTCCAGAAGGAGGTGGCCGAGCCTCTGGGTCTGAAGCGAACCGGCTTTTTCCAGCCGCTGGACGAAGAGCTGGTTTCCAACGCAGCGTTCGGCTTCAGGCTGGCGCAGAAGGAGGATCCCGCCCACGGTTACCATTACTATCCCGAGCACGCCGCTGCCGGTCTGTGGACGACGCCCACAGAGCTGGTCAAGATCGGCCTTGCCCTCTCCAGGAGCTACCGCCGGGGCGGCTTCCTCAAAAAGAAGACCGCCCGGCGCATGATGACGCCGGTGCTGGACGGCTACGGGCTTTGCCTGGACGTCTGGGAATCGGAAGCCCGGAAAGACAGCGTGGCCGGTCATGGCGGAGAGAACTGGGGCTTTTTGACCAGCTGGGTCTTTTCCCGCAAGAAAGACATCTGCGTTGCCGTGATGTACAACAACGTTACGGAAGCCGCTGACGAAGCAATGGACGACATCGCCTGCGAGATTTACAAAAACGCAAAGGAATAAAGGAGAAATACACGAATGGATAAGCATACAATGATGCAAAATCTGGCCCGTGAGCTGAATGAAAAGGACGGCTTCAACGGGGCCTGGCTCTACGCCGAAAAGGGCGAGGTCGTGTCCAAGGGTGTTCTCGGTTTCCGGGATCCCGAGGACACGCTGCCGATCACGGAGGACACGATCTTCCAACTGGCCTCGGTCAGCAAGACCTTCACGTCAGCGGCGGTCATGCTGGTTCGGCGGGAAGGTCTGCTCGAGCTCGACGACGAGATCACGAAGTTTTTCCCGGAGATTCCGTATCCGGGCGTGACGATCCGGCATCTTCTGAACCACACCAGCGGCATTCCCGATTACTTTGACGATGCGGACTGGTTCGTCAAGATCTGGAAGGAAGAAAAACGGGTCCCGGGCAACGACGAGATTTTGCGCTTTCTCCGGGAAACCAAGGCGAAGCCGTACTTCGCCCCGGGCGAAGGCCTGCATTACTCCAACACCGGCTACAACCTGCTGGCGCTGCTGGTGGAACGGCTCTCCGGCGTTCCCTATGAAGAGTTCCTGCAGAAGAACATTTTTGAACCCGCCGGGATGAGCTCCACCCGTTGCTGCCATATCCGCAGAGACGGCGTTCCTTTTGAGAAGTATGCCCAGGCGACGGTGTTCGAAGACGGCAAATGGGTGGCCGACGTGGATTCCGCCGAGGACGGCGACGTGGTCGCCTTTGACGGGCTGAACGGCGACGACTACGTGTTTACGGACATCTTCGATATGCTGCGCTGGGACAGGACGCTCCGTGAAGGCACGGTGCTCACCCTGGAAGAGCAGAAGCTCATGTACACTCCCGGGAAGCTGAACAACGGCGAGGACGCCGTTTACGATAAGGAGGAAGGGCTGGGCTACGGCTTAGGCTGGGCCGTCGGCCGCGAGGAGAAATTCGGACTCGTCGTCAGTCACAGCGGCGGCATGCCGGGCGTCGCCACCTGGTTCGAGCGCTTCCTGGACGCGGACCGGGTGCTTGTGATCCTCAGCAACCGGGACTTCCGGGACTACAGAGCGTATAAGGCTTACTGGGACGGCATGGAAGCCGTCGCAAGGGACAAGGAGCCGGAGCCCATCGTCTCCATCGAGGATATCGCCGTCAAGGACCCTGACAAGTCGAAGTGGGAGAGCTTCTGCGGCAAGTACGAGCACCCCGAGGACGCCGACTTCCTCGTCGACGAGGTCTGGATGCAGGACGGGGAGCTCTACGCCAGGGCGATCGACGAGGACGGAGATGAGCTGCGCTTC
>JAFWQQ010000120.1 GCA_017545165.1 Oscillospiraceae bacterium | reverse complement strand
CTTGAAAGATTTCTGAGGCGGATTTGCGTCAGGCAAGGCGGTGGCCGCAGAGCATAATGGAGATATATGGTCAAGGCCGCCAACGAAGCATGGCACAAATCCGGCCAGAAAGATTCAAGTTTTTCTATTGAAGAATAGTATTAGGTTCAGGATGACAGGAAAAGCGCTTCGCCCGCGAAGCCACAACACGAAACAAGCTTCGTCTGCAAACTGAAACGGATCCCCCGGAGATATTTCTCCAAAGGATCCGTTTCCATTCTACGAACTACGATCTACGAACTCGTGATCTCCACCGTCAGACAGCCCAGCACCGGGGCGCAGAACAGCGCCGTGGGCAGCCCCGCCAGGGCCCGCTCCGCCTCGGTCAGGGCCTTCTGGGGGGTATTGTTCTCCCGGCTCAGATGGGCCAGGATGATCTTACGCGTCCCGCTCTCCGCCAGCTCCCGGGCAAAGACCGCGCAATCCGTGTTGGACAGATGGCCCCGTGTCGACAGGATGCGCTTTTTCAGATAAAAGGGGTACGGCCCATAGCGCAGCATGTCCTCGTCGTGGTTGGACTCCAGCAGCACCGTGTCCGCCCCCCGGAGGAAGCGGCGCATCTCCTCGGTGACGCATCCGGTGTCCGTAGCGTGGCCGTAGACGCCCCGGCCCTCGATCCGATACCCCACGCTCTCGTCGGTGTCGTGGGAGGTGTGAAAGGCCGTGATCCGCAGCGAGCCCAGGGAGAAGGGCTCTCCCGTCGGAATCACCCGCAGCTGCTCGGACAGGGACGTCAGCGCCCCTTCCAGCCGCGCCGCCACGGTATGCGGCGCGAAAACGGGGAGCTTCCGTCCCTTCACCAGGCCCTCCAGCCCGGAAATATGATCGGAGTGCTCATGGGTAATGAGCACTCCGCCGATTTGTTCCATTGCGCAGCCCAGGCTGTTGAGGGCCGCAGCCAACCGGCGCCTGGAGATGCCCGCATCGATGAGGACCCTGGTTTCGTCCTCCTCCACAAGCAGGCAGTTCCCGGAGGAGCCGCTGGCAAACACGTGGACCCGCATCAACCCAGACTGATGATCTTGTCGCCGAGCTCCACCGTCTCGGAGACGTCCACCATCTCGATGTCCGCCCCCAGGGCCTGGAGCTTGCCCACGAAATTCTCATACCCGCGCTCAATAAAGTGGATGTCCTCCACCTCGGTGACGCCCGCGGCGCAGAGCCCCGCGATCACCATGGCGGCGCCGGCCCGCAGATCGCAGGCCAGGACCTTGGCGCCGGTGAGACGGCGGCCGCCCTCGATGATGGCGATGCGCCCGTCCACCTGGATCTCCGCGCCCATCTTGCGCAGCTCGTTGACGTACTTGAAGCGGTTGTCGTAGATGCCCTCGGTGATGACGGAGGTGCCCCGGGCCAGGCACAGCAGCGCGCCCATCTGGGGCTGCATGTCCGTGGGGAAGCCGGGATAGGGCATGGTCTTGATGTTCACCCGGCGCAGGTTGCTGGCGCCTTTCACCAGCACGGAATCCTCGTACTCCTGCACGATGGTGCCGGTCTCGCGAAGCTTGGCGCTGATGCACTCCAAGTGCTTGGGGATGACGTTAGTGATCAGCACCTCTCCCCCGGTGGCCGCGGCGGCGACCATGTAGGTGCCGGCCTCGATCTGGTCGGGGATGATGCTGTAGGACCCGCCGTGGAGCTTATCCACGCCGTTGACCTTGATGGTGTCGGTACCGGCGCCGCGCACGTCCGCGCCCATGGAGTTGAGGAAGTTGGCCAGGTCCACGATGTGGGGCTCTCTGGCCGCGTTCTCGATGATGGTGCGCCCGGAGGCCAGGACCGCCGCCATCATGATGTTCATGGTCGCGCCCACGGAGACCTTGTCCAGGTAGATCCGGGCGCCCCGGAGCCGGCCGCCAGCGGCGTCGGCATAGATGAAGCCGTTCTTCACATCAATGGTGGCGCCCAGGGCGGTCATGCCCTTGATGTGCTGGTCGATGGGGCGCACGCCGAAGTTGCAGCCGCCGGGCATGGTGGTCTTGGCGCTGCCGAAGCGGCCCAGCATGGAGCCGATGAGATAGTAGGACGCACGGATCTTCCGCATCAGGTCGTAGGGCGCGTCCTGATAGCGGGCGTGGGTGCAGTCGATCTCGATGGTGGATTTGTTGATATAGCTGACCTTGGCTCCCAGCTCCGCCAGGATGGTCAAAAGCATGTCGGTGTCGCTGATCTGCGGTATATTTTCAATGCGGCACACGCCCTCGACCAGGAGGGCGGCGGGAATGATGGCCACAGCCGCGTTTTTCGCGCCGCTGATCTCCACCTCGCCGCGGAGGGCTCTGCCGCCGTTAATACGATATTTTTCCACGTGTAGCACCTTCCAAATAGATAGGCTTTCCCCGGGATGAGGACAACCAATTTATATATATACCAGATATTGTGCCGAAGTGCAAGGTTTTTCTTCTCTGCATCCCTGAAGCCGCCTTCAGCGGGAGGCCAGGATCTTCTCCGCCTTCAAGATCGCCGCGATGGTCTTCCCGTCGTCGATCTCATCGTTCATGACCATTTCCACCAGCTGACCCAGGGGGATCTTCTCCGTATTCAGGAATTCTCCCTCGTCCGGGTGGCTCTTGCCCGCATGCAGGCCCAGAGCCAGATAGAGATAGAGCCGCTCGGTGGAGAAGCCGGGAGAGGTGCACATGGAGCCCATGGGGATCAGCTCGTCGGCCTGAAATCCCGTCTCCTCCGAAAGCTCCCGCACCGCGCAGTCCAAGGGATCCTCGCCGTATTCCAGCTTGCCGGCGGGCGCCTCCAGCAGCATCTGGCCGAAGGGATAGCGGAACTGCCGCACCATGGTGCAGTTGCCCTCCCCATCCACAGGCAGGATGCACACGCCGCCGGGGTGCTCCACGACCTCGCGTTTGGTCATCTTCCCGTCGCAGAGCTGCACCCGGTCCAGTCGGACGCGGACGATGACGCCCTTATATTTCTCTTCCCCGTCGATGCGCTTTTCCGTAAAGTCCATGGCAGATCGCCTTCTTTTCTCTCTATCGTAAAGGATCATAACGAAATGATTTACATAATGGGTGTATTCTGAGTATACCATAGCGTTCACAGAATTTCCACACTTTTTTATAGGGAAAGTGCCTGAAAAAGTTGTAAATTGTATGTAAAATCAAATCTTTTTTGACATTTTTGTTGCTATTTCGTATAGAAAAGGAACAATTTGGTTTCGGCTTGTCACGGCATAAACAAAGAGCTGCTTTTGCGGCCTGTCAAGCCAAAAAAGCGCTCTTCTTCTCTATGTTATCTTTTTTGCAAGGAAACCCTGTCCCTTTCTTCGGGCCAAGCCGAAGTGTACACACGTCGGTACGTGTCGGCGGGAGGGGCAAGCCCCTCCCCTACGGCGGGGGACGGACGTTGGGGAGAGACGGCGGGCGCTTCGTGAAGCGCCCCTACGACGCAGGACGGGACGTTGGCGTGTCTTGCCTCCCTCTCAGAGGGTCTTGGGTGTGTCGCGGCGCGTCCCCCGCAAGCGCCGTGACGGAGGGAGTCTGCGGCCCGATGAGGGCATCGGGCCCTACGGGCACAAGACGGATCGTCGGCGCAGATCAGCGGCCCGCGCGCGGGTCCTTCCCCCAGCGGGGGGATTGCGGCCTCGCGCTGCCGGTGGCAGAAGAAGCGAGGGCGCAATTTCCGCAGCGGTCGAAAAAACGGAGGAACAGCGAAGCCCGAACGGTTTTTCGGGCACCGCAAGGCGGACAGG
>JAFWQQ010000119.1 GCA_017545165.1 Oscillospiraceae bacterium | reverse complement strand
TCCTTCCCAACACTGTCAGCCTCGTCGATCCCGACAGAGCAGTATCTTTCCCCGCTCGGCAAAATAAGGTTACCCCGCTCTTCAACGCTCTTAGACCATTTTGACCCCTCGTACTTTTTCCTACAACAACTTGACACCGACAGACAACGCCTTGTACTTGCAGGAACGGCGTTTTGGGGCTATAATGATTAAAATCATTCCTTTGGAGGGCAGATCTATGAAGCTTGTCACCTTTATGCGAAAGGAACGCGGCAGAGAGGAACTGGGCATCCTGCGGGAGCAGCGGGTGCTGCCCCTGGAGGAGCTGGGCTTCTCCTTCCGGGACATGAACGACCTGATCCTGCGCGCAGGCCCCTGGGAGCGCGCCGCCATGGCCTCCGCCCGGGGCGAGGGACTGCCGCTCTCCGAGGTCCGGCTGCTCTCTCCCATCCCCCGGCCTCTGCAGGACGTGCTCTGCCTGGGACTCAACTATTACGACCACGCGGCGGAGGCCTCGGGCTTCTCCAAGGACGCCTTCGGCGTGGAGCTGGCCGCCCCCATCTTCTTCTCCAAGCGGGTGGGCTATTCCCAGGGCACCGGCGCCCCCATCCCCGCCCATCGGGACCTGACGGAGAAGCTGGATTTTGAAAACGAGCTGGGCGTCATCATCGGCCGGGACGCCGACCGTGTGAGCGAGGAGGAGGCGCCGGACTATATTTTCGGCTACACCGTTGTGAACGACGTCTCCGCCCGGGAGGTACAGACCCGGCACAAGCAGTGGTACTTCGGCAAGAGCCTGGAGGGCTTCTGCCCCATGGGTCCCTGCATCCTCACCGCCGACGAGGTGGCCTTTCCGCCGCGGCTGCGCATCTGGACCACCCTTAACGGGGAACTCCGGCAGGACAGCAGCACCGGCTGCCTGATCCACGGCGTCGCCGAGATCATCAGCACCCTCTCCCGGGGTATGGTGCTGCGGGCCGGGACCGTCATCGCCACCGGCACCCCCAAGGGCGTGCTCATGGGCGGGGAAAATCCCGTCTTCCTCCGGCAGGGCGACGAGGTGGTCTGCGCCATCGAGGGCATCGGCGAACTCCGCAACCGGGTGGAATGAACGCCCGGGCGAACTCCAACCAGAAAGAAGGCTTTGCTGTGAAGCTGAGAAAAACGCTCCTGTGCCTGCTGCTGGCGGCCATTCTGCTGCTGGGCTGCGGCGCCGCCGCCTTTGCCGACCCCAATCCCTTCAGCCTCCATGTGCTGATCGGGGATCAGAGCTTCCGGGTGAGGGCGGTGCAGAACGAGTTTGTTGACAACTACTATCTCTCTCTCTCGGACCTGGCGGCGGTGCTGCGCGGGACGCCCAAGGCCTTCGCCTTCAGCTACCGCTATTCCGACGCCGACGGGGAATACTTCACCGTCGTCACCGGGCAGGACTCCACCGCCGAGAGCGGCGCCGACGCCTATGGGGACTCCCTGCGGCTCAGCAGCTTCTACACCACCCGCAGCCGGATCTTTGTGGACGGGCAGGAGCGCCGCTACTATACAGCCCGGATGGGCTATGACCTGTACATGAACCTGACGGACGTCCAGCTGATGCTGGATCTGCCCGCGGCCTTCACCGAGGAGGGGCTGCGCTTCTTCCCCGAGGAGCAGTTCCGGCCCGATGTGCCGCTGCTGGGCAAGCAGGGCTACTTCCAGAGCTTCAGCGCAGTGCTGCTGGCGGACGCCGACACCGGCGCCGTGCTCTACGGCTTCAACGACGACGATGTGGTGCCCATCGCCAGCATCACCAAGCTCATGAGCTATCTGCTGCTGGCCGAGGGCGCGGAGCAGGGGGAGATCTCCTTCTCCGACAGCGTGCGCGTCTCCGAGAGGGCAGCCGCCCTCTCCCGGGGGGCCGACGCTATGGTGACGCTGGGCGAGGGGCAGGCCTACCCCTTCCGGGAGCTGCTGAGCACCATGCTGCTGGCTTCCAGCAACGAGTGCGCCCTGGCCCTGGCCGAGCACCTGGCCGGCTCCGAGGAGGCCTTCGTCGCCCGGATGAACCAGCGGGCAAGGGAGCTGGGCATGGACAGCGCCTGCTTCTACAACCCTCACGGGCTGCCCCTCTACCTGCCCCAGGCCGTCAGCGCCAAGGTGCAGAACTGCATGTCTGCCCGGGATCTCTTCACGCTCTGCAGGATCCTGCTGCAGGAGCATCCGGAGATCACCGAAATCACCCGGCAGCAGTTCGCCCGCATGTCATCGCTTTCCTACACCACCGCAAACTCCAACCCCCTGGTCTTCAACCTGGAGGGCTGCAGCGGCCTGAAAACCGGCTCCACCAACAAGGCCGGCTTTTGCCTGGTGGCCACGCTGCCGGTCACCGTCGGCTCAGAGACCCATACCGCCGTGGCCATCGTTCTGGGCTCCGAGAGTCCCGAGGACCGGAACCAGGCCGCGGAGATCCTGCTGCGCTACGCCCGTTTTACCTGGGAGGAGCAGGGCTTTGTCTGGCCGGAGCCGCCCCTGGAGCCGGAACCCGCCGTTGGCGCAGGTCTGATCGGAGGCTGAGAGATGGAGATGAACTACTGTACCCAGTGCGGCGGGAAGCTGGAAGAGCGCTTCCATGAGGGCGAGGGCCGCCTCATCCCCTGGTGCGGAAGCTGCGCCGCCTGGCGCTACCCCATGTATAACACCGCCGTCAGCATGGTGGTGATGGACGAAAAGAAGGAAAAGGTGCTGCTGATCCGCCAGTATGGCCGGCCCCACTGGGTGCTGGTTGCGGGTTATGTAAACCTGGGGGAGGACGCGGAGGATGCCGCCGCCCGGGAGATCCGGGAGGAGCTGGACATGACGGTCCGCTCCCTGCGCTTCAACCACAGCCATTATTTCGCCCCCAGCAACACCCTGATGCTGAACTTCACCGCCACCGTGGCCGAGGAGGAGCCCCGTCCCAACGGCGAGGTGGACACCTGGTCCTGGTTCTCCGTGGAGGAGGCCCGGGCCAACATCAAGCCCGGCAGCCTGGCCCAGGCCTTCCTGAAGGGGAGCTTCGACGGGGTCTACGCCTTTCCTGCGAGGTACGGCCGATGAATGGGAATCGGGAGGACTGGGTCCGGGCCGTCAACGAGCGGGACGTGCCCTTCAATCGGCTGGTGGGTCTGCGGGCCGAGGAGGTGGCCCAGGGCCAGTGCCGGGTGGTCTGTGACATCCGGCCGGAGCACTGCAATCCCCGGGGCACGGTCCACGGCGGGATGACCGCCACTCTGGCAGACGTGGCGGGGGGGATCGCCGCCATCTACGCCTCAGGAGAGGAAAGACCCATGGTGACGCAGAGCATGACCCTGCATTACCTGCGTCCCCTGACAGGGAGCAAGATGATCGCCGAGGGACAGGCGGTCAAGGCCGGGCGCTACACCTGCCTGGCCCGGGTGGAGATCTTTGACGATCAGCACTGCCTGTGCTGCGCCGGAGATCTGGAATTGTTCTATACGGATCAGAATTGATCCGACCCCTTCCGGGCGGTTTAGCGTCCGGAAGCATTTTGCCCGTTGAATCCGGGCACAGAGGAAGAAGCAGAAGCAGTATGGAAGAAAAGAAGACCTCCTGGCTTTACCGGCTGATCCGCTGGCTCGTCTGGCTTTTCTCCCCCAAATACCGTCTGGTGGGCGAGGAGAATCTGCCGGAGGAGGCCTGTGTCATTGTCGGCAATCACAGCCAGATGTACGGCCCTATCGCGGCCGAGCTCTACATTCCCGGGCCGCGCCGGATCTGGTGCGCCGGGGAGATGATGAACCGGGAGGAGGTGGCGGCCTACGCCTACCGGGACTTCTGGTCTGCCAAGCCCAGGGCCTTTCGCTGGTTTTACAGGCTGCTGAGTCACCTGATCGTGCCGCTGTCGGTGCTGATCTTCAACAGCGCCAGCACCATTGCCGTCTACCATGACTCCCGGCTGCTGTCCACCTTTCGGGAGAGCATCCGGCAGCTGCAGGAGGGCAGCAGGCTGATCGTGTTTCCCGAGTGCTATGACGAACACAACAACATCGTCCACGCGTTCCAGGAGAAGTTCGTGGACCTGGCCCGCCTGTATTACCGGAAAACCGGGAAGGCGCTGCGCTTCGTGCCCATGTATGTGGCGCCCCGGCTGAAGACCCTGTTTTTCGGCGAGCCCATCCAGTTCCGGCCCGAAGCCCCCATGGAGGAGGAGCGGGATCGGATCTGCACCTTTCTCATGGACGAGATCACCCGCATCGCCCGGGCTCAGCCCCTGCACACCGTGGTGCCCTACCCCAATATCCCCAAGCGGCAGTACCCGGTGAATCTCCCCGAGCAGGCCGGGAGCAGAAAGCGGACGCCGGTGGACTACCGCGGCTTCTCCCTTCGGCGGCTGAACGAGCCCCGCTTTTCCCATGTCAAGCTCCTGGCCGGCTGGATCTTCTACTTCGCCATGTATTTCCTCACCGAGAACCTGATCCCGCCGGAGCGCTGCACGCCCATCCACTGTGCGCTGGATGATCTGATCCCCTTCAACGAGTTTTTCCTGTTTTTCTATACGGGCTGGTATCTGCTGGTCTTCGGCTCGCTGCTTTTCACCCTCTTTTATGATGTGGAGGGCTTCCGCCATCTGCAGAAGTTCATCATCGTGACCCAGGCCGTGGCCATGCTCTGTTATCTGTGCTGGCCCAGCCGCCAGGACCTGCGGCCGGAGGTCTTTCCCAGGGAAAACCTGCTCACCGCGCTGATGGGCTTCATCTACGCCTTCGATACCAACACGGGGGTCTGCCCCTCTCTGCACGTGGCCTATTCCCTGGGCATCCTCTCCGTGGGGCTCAAGGACCGGCTCCTGTCCCGGGGCCGCAAGCTGGCGCTGACTCTGTTCGTGCTCATGGTGTGCGTTTCCGTCTGCTTTGTGAAGCAGCACTCCGCCCTGGATGTTCTGGCCGCTCTGCCTCTGGGCCTGCTGGCCGAGATCCTGGTCTATGGCCGGGACTACTGGCTGCCCCGCCTCCGCAGGAAAAAGCCTGCGGGCTGATCCCGTAATACTATCCACCGATAAAACCCTTCATTTTTTACCGGCCAGAATCGCGCCATGCTTCGTTGGCGGCCTTGGCCATATATGTCCATTATGCCCTGCGGCCGCCGCCTCGCCTGACGCGATTCTGACTCGGTAAAATTCTA
>JAFWQQ010000060.1 GCA_017545165.1 Oscillospiraceae bacterium | reverse complement strand
GCGGTGCAACGAGGAATCCTCGTGTCAATTTAGTATTCGGGCTTCTTGCCCAGTTACCTTTCGACCTTTGCCGTATACCCAGTATACCACATTGGTTTTATTTATGGTGGTGCTGTTTTTCAGCATGCCTATTTAGTATAAACTGCATCCGTCAACTCGGACAGGTCGATGGCAGGAATAGCGGGCGACGTCCCTGAAAAACGGACGGTGCAAAGACGGGGCGTAAGCGTGATAGACTGCATCCGGTCAAGATGAATAGAAAACAGAACGCCGTGAACAACGACGGTGTGCCGTTTCGCGATCTACGATCTACGAACTACGAACTACGAACTGCTCCCTGTTCACTGTTCACTTTCGGAGAATCGGTATTCCGCCCAGCGGAAGAAGTGCTCGCCCGCCCGGAGGGTGATGCTGGGGAAGTTCGGGTGGTTGGGGCCGTCGGGATAGAACTCCGGCTCCAGGGCCAGGCCCTGGTTGGGGCGGTGAGGGGGATCCAGGAACTTGCCGGTGTAGACCTGCAGGGCGGGGAAGTCCGTGAAGAGGTCCATGGCGACGCCGCCGTCCTCCATGCGGCAGGCGTGCTCGCCCGTGAGGACGAAGGCGTGGTCATAGTCCCGGGCCACCGGGCGGAGCGCGGAGAAGTCAAAGTCCCCCTCCGCGGGCAGCAGACGGCCGGTGGGGATCAGGCCCGGGCCCGGCTCCACCACCCGGTCCGCCCCCAGCCAGAGTTTGGCGTCCAGGATCCGTCCCCGGCCGGAGAGATCGAAATACATGTGATTGGTGGGCGCATAGACCGTGTCCCGGTCGCTCTCGCCCTCGAACTCGATGCGCAGGACCGGGCCGCTGACCCGGTAGGTCACCGCGGCCTCCAGGGCGCCGGGAAATCCATTGTCCCCATCCGGGGAGCTGAGGGTGAAGCGCAGGGCGTCTTCCCCCAGCTTTTCTGCGGTCCAGAGCCGCCGATCATAGGAATCCGGGCCGCCGTGGAGCTGGTTTTCCCCCTCGTTGGGGGTAAGATCATAGCGGATCCCGTTGAGCTCGAAGGCCGCGCCGCCGATGCGGTTGCCCACCCGGCCCACGGTGGCCCCCAGGTAGGCGCCGCCCCGGAGATATCCCTCGTCGCTGTCGTAGCCCAGGACGGTCTCCCGTCCCCGATAGCGGAGGCTGGTGACGGTGGCCCCCCGGCTGCTGATGCTGACGGCCAGCTCCGGGCCGGAAATGGTAAAGAGGCGGGCTTCGCCGAAGGCTTTTTCTGTGATCATGACAAGGCTTCCTTTCTTGTGGTATTTTAACAATTTATCTTAGTATAGCACAGTCAATTCTTTTTTACAATTCACAAAAATCCCGCTTGAATTGGCTAAATAACTGTGCTATACTCTGCTCGGAATGCCCCTCTGATTCGTCATTGTTTTCGGATCGGGCAAAAAAGTATAATAAAGGACGTCTAAGGAGGTCACTATGCTGACGAACGAGTATCTGAAGAGAGTTTATGAGCAGGTCGAGAAGCGCGATGCGCACGAGCCCGAGTTTCTGCAGGCTGTGCGTGAGGTCTTTGAGTCTCTGGAGCTTGTGATCGACAAGCACCCCGAGTGGGAGAAGGCCGCGCTGCTGGAGCGCTTTGTGGAGCCCGAGCGCGTGATCGAGTTCCGCGTTCCCTGGGTGGACGACAAGGGCGACATCCATGTGAACCGCGGCTACCGCGTGCAGTACAACTCCGCCATCGGCCCCTACAAGGGCGGTCTGCGCTTCCATCCCTCCGTCAACCTCTCTGTTATCAAGTTCCTGGGCTTTGAGCAGTGCCTGAAGAACTCCCTGACCACCCTGCCCATGGGCGGCGGCAAGGGCGGCTCTGACTTTGACCCCAAGGGCAAGAGCGACGCGGAGGTCATGCGCTTCTGCCAGAGCTTTATGACCGAGCTCTACCGTCACATCGGCCAGTTCACCGATACTCCCGCCGGCGACATCGGCGTGGGCGCCCGTGAGATCGGCTTCCTCTACGGTCAGTACAAGCGCATCGTCGACCGCTTTGAGGGCGGCGTGCTCACCGGCAAGGGCCTGACCTACGGCGGCTCCCTGGCCCGCACCCAGGCCACCGGCTACGGCCTGTGCTACTTCTCCGCCGAGGCGCTGAAGTACCTGGCCAACACCACCTACGAGGGCAAGACCGTGGTCGTCTCCGGCTCCGGCAACGTGGCCCAGTACTGCGCCCAGAAGGTCACCCAGCTGGGCGGCAAGGTCGTCGCCATGTCCGACTCCCAGGGCTACATCTACGATCCCAAGGGCATCGACCTGCCCAAGCTCTTCGACATCAAGCAGAAGAGACGCGCCCGCATCTCCGTCTATGCCGCTGAGGTTCCCGGCTCCGAGTACCATGAGGGCTGCCGCGACATCTGGACCGTCAAGTGCGACATCGCCCATCCCTGCGCCTCTCAGAACGAGATGGACGAGAAGGGCGCCCAGGCCCTGGTGGACAACGGCTGCATGGCCGTGTTCGAAGGCGCCAACATGCCTCTGACCCCCGAGGCCATTGCCGTCGTCCAGAAGAACGGTCTGCTCTACAGCCCCGGCAAGGCTTCCAACGCCGGCGGCGTGGCCACCTCCGGCCTGGAGATGACCCAGAACTCCATCCGCCTGAGCTGGAGCTTCGACGAGGTGGACGAGAAGCTGCACACCATCATGAAGGAGATCTACAAGGCCTGCTACGACGCCTCTGTCGAGTGCGGCAAGCCCGGCGATCTGATGCTCGGCGCCAACGTGGCCGGCTTCCTGAAGATCGCCCAGGCCATGCTGGCCCAGGGCGTTGTCTGATCACGATCCGACAAGTCCATAATACTAATTTCTGATAAGAAGCTTTAAAAAGATTCCGAGGCAGAATTGTGCCAGACGAGGCGCCTTCCGCAGAGCATAATGGAGATATATGGTCAAGGAAGGCAACGAAGTATGACACAATTCTGGCCGGAAGACTTT
>JAFWQQ010000118.1 GCA_017545165.1 Oscillospiraceae bacterium | reverse complement strand
GTTCGGCGAATTCGCAGATTGTACGAATTCGCCGAATATTTCTTTGCTATACGAGCTCTGGTCCGCCGGGAGGGCACAAGGCCCTCCCCTACGATACAACCAGGGTTTTCGCACTTGTTTCGCATTTTGCAACGCGCCCATTGCTCAGACTTTTTCTGATCAGGGCGAGATGAAATAGCTCTTTCCGTTCCAGCCCGCACGCCCGTCAGAGGTGACGAAGAAGTAGTAATAATCGTTCTCCGCCAGGATGGTGACCGTCTCCAGATGGGTCACCTTGCCCAGGTTGCCGTTGCCCGGCTGGGGCTTGGGCATGATATAGATGGCCTTCCCGTTGGCCGAGGCATAGGCCCGCATCTGGAAGGGAGTCCGCAAAAACTGGCTGTCAGGGGGCACCACCAGCTCCGTGCCGGTGTCGGAAACCGTGCTGTAGTGGGTGTTGTACTGGGCGACCTCCTTGGCCTTCTGCATCACGCCGGCCTGGGTATAGCCGCTGGAATAGCTGGGAGTGCTGGTGGTAGAGGGGATGACCACCGTCTGGGTCGACTGGCTGGGCCGGGTCTGCTGGTATCCGGTCAGGCGGCCGGTGTCATAGGCCTCGAAGCCCTGCAGGACCATAAAGTAGCTGTAAGCGTTCCAATCCACGTCCCAAGGCTGGACCTCCGCATACTCGCCAGTGGCATAGCCGCTCTTGGAATCCCAGAGGGTCCCGTTGGAGATATAGAGCAGGTCGCAGCTGGCATAGCCCTGATAGTAGCTCTGGATGGCGAGGATCCCCTTTTCCTGGCACACGGAGATCATGGGCAGGCTGTAGGTGGCGCCCCAGGCGATCAGGTATGCGCCGTTCCTGTTGGTGGAGAACAGGGCCCAGGTCCCCTCGTACATGGCGATGACGTCCAGGATCATGATCTCGTCCACGCCGTTGCCGTCAATGTCGCATACGAAGTAGACGTATTCCAGCTCCTGTCCCTTGTTGCGGACCAGGAAATCCGACTCCTCCTTGGGCAGATAGTAGCGCGCCCAGTTGTAGTTGTAGAGGAGGTTGGCATAGACGCTGTAATTCTGGCTCTGATCCTGCTGGACCTGGTAGCTCACATAACTGGTCGGGATCCCCACCTGGGTCACATAGGCGTCGTTCTCATTGGTGTAGGTCTTGATGGCCGCGCAGCGGGCTTCCGCGTCCGCCTTCCGTTCAAACATACCGGACATGGTCCTGTAGGTGCCGTTCTTCTTGTACACGAAGGCGTCGAAGCCCAGGGCGTTCAAGGAGTCGCGGTGCTGCTCCTGCCGGTCGAAGTTGGTGCCCGCGGAGATCTGCACGGTATACACCTGCTTGGTGCTGGCCGCGTTGTTCGCGTCGTAATAGGCTCCGGTGGGCTTTTCCCAGGAGGTGTACGGCTGGCCCTGGGTGTTGTACGGGTCCGTCATGTAGATATTCTGAAACTGATTGTAGGCCCACTCGGGGAGATACACATTGGTCAGATAGGCGTCGGACCGGTCGGTGTGGCTGCAGATATAGTCTCTGTAGTGGTTGGCCTCTTCCGTGCTGCGGAACTTGCCGCACATGGTGCGATACACGCCGTTGACATAGTAGATATATCCGTCATAGCCTCTTTCCAGCATGGAATTGCGTCTTTTGACGGCGCTTGCGTAATCCTTGGACGCGGAGATCTGCACCGCATAGCCCTTGGTGAGGCTGGTATCCTCAGCGAAATACTGATCGGCGGGGTAGCGGTAATTGTCTGCGATGGCCGAGAGCATGGGGATCGTGCCGATGGTGACCAACACCAGAAGGAATGCCAGAATGGATCGGATGCTGTGTCTCATTGAGAGTCCCTCCTCCAAATCTTGTAAATAAATTATAACGGAACGATGGAAAAAAAGCAAGAGCCATGCGATCCTTCCCAGCAATTCTGTCAAGCTCCGCAGTCGGATCCGGCCGGAGGGCCTCGCCTTCCCAGACAGCGCTTCTCTGGTGCTCTGCCTCTGCCGGAGCAGATCCGATCCTGCGGCTCCCGTCGTCCCTCTGCGGGACCTTAAGCCTTGCCTCTTTTCTCGTAATCCTCGTTTATCGACCGGCTCCACGCGGCGTCCAGCGGCGCTGCACAGGCCCGGCGGGCGCTGACGGCGCAGGAGAGGGCCTCATAGGCGATCCTGGTCCCCTGCCGGTCCGCGTTGTAGTTCACGGCGCGCTCGGGGCGGATCCCCATGCGTCCGGCGGTCTCCACCGCGTCGATGTTGGCGGCCAGGAACAAGAACTCCCAGCCGTACTTCTCCTGCTCGTGGCGGATCATCCGCTTGACCTCCTCGCTGCTGTACAGGCGGCTGGCGTTCTCCAGGCCATCGGTCATAACGACGAAGGTGGTGCGGGCGGGAACGTCCTCCGCGCGGGCGTAGCGGTGGATGTCCACGATGTGGCGGATGGTGCTGCCCAGGGCGTCCAGCAGAGCGGTGCAGCCTCCCACGGCGTAATCCTTCTCGGTCATGGGCTTCATCGCCTGCAGCTCCACCCGGTCGTGGATGGTCTGGATCCGGGAATCGAAGAGCACCGTAGTCACCAGGCACCTGCCCGGCTCCTTCTTCTGCTTTTCGATCAGGGCGTTGAAGCCGCCGATGGTGTCCGCCTCCAGCCCGCTCATGGAGCCGCTGCGGTCCAGCACGAAGACCAGCTCGGTCAGGTCTCTCTTCTCTTCCTTTTCGTTACCGGAGCAGCCGGCCTCTGTCTCGAAAAACCTCTTACGGAAAGCTTGGACGTTGAACTTCATGATTTGTTTCCTCCTTATTCATGATTTTTTCATTTTTTTGATCCGGAGCAGCGCTCTCTGCGTTCCCCTCTCTGTCCTACGCCTGCAGTATAGCTCTCCTATGACGAGCTGAGGTCGCCCGCCGGGCGACATTTCAAAAAGATTTTTGCTTTTCCCTCCCCGTCCCCGTGCCTTCCCCTCCGGGGGAATTGCGGCTTCGCGCTGCCGGTGGCAGAAGAAGCAAAGCCGCAATTTCCGCAGCGGTCGGAAAAATGGAGCAAGCGAACGCGCGAACATTTTTCCGGGCACCGCAAGGCGGACGGTGGCATCCGCCGATCCCCCGCGAGGCAAATGACGGAGGGGTTGTTTCCACCTTCGACCGCCCGCCGTCCCCCGCCAACGCCCGTCCCT
>JAFWQQ010000117.1 GCA_017545165.1 Oscillospiraceae bacterium | reverse complement strand
CTTCAACTTCGAGGGCGGCTGCTACGCCAAGGTCATCAACCTGGACAAGGACTCCGAGCCCGACATCTACAACGCCATCAAGCGCAACGCCCTGCTGGAGAACGTGACCGTGGACGAAAACGGCAAGATCGACTTCGCCGACAAGTCCGTCACCGAGAACACCCGCGTCTCCTATCCCATCGAGCACATCGAGAAGATCGTGAAGAACGTGCGCCCCGTGTCCTCCGGCCCGGACGCCAAGAACGTGATCTTCCTCTCCGCGGACGCCTTCGGCGTGCTGCCTCCCGTGTCTATCCTGACCCCGGAGCAGACCAAGTACTACTTCCTCTCCGGCTTCACCGCGAAGCTTGCCGGCACCGAGCGCGGCATCACCGAGCCCACCCCCACCTTCTCCGCCTGCTTCGGCCAGGCCTTCCTGGAGCTGCACCCCACCAAGTACGCGGAAGAGCTGGTGAAGAAGATGGAAAAGAGCGGCGCCAAGGCCTTCCTGGTGAACACCGGCTGGAACGGCACCGGCAAGCGCATCTCCATCAAGGACACCCGCGGCATCATCGACGCCATCCTGGACGGCGCCATTCTGAACGCCCCCACCAAGACCATCCCCTACTTCAACTTTGAGGTGCCCACCGCCCTGCCCGGCGTGGACCCCGCCATTCTGGATCCCCGGGACACCTATGCCGATCCCGCCGTCTGGGAGGAGAAGGCCAAGGATCTGGCCGGCCGCTTCATCAAGAACTTCGTCAAGTACGAGTCCAACGAGGCGGGCAAGGCCCTGGTCGCCGCCGGCCCCCAGCTGTGAGGGATAGTTCGCAGTTCGTAGTTCGTAGTTTTTCCGGCCCTTCGGAGCTTGCTCCGAAGGGCCGGTTTTCTTTTCGTCTATTCTTCCCCCTTGACTTTTTTCCGATCTCCGCTATAATAGGTCGTACACGACCTGTCGTATACGACACAATGAGGTGATACCATGGAAAAGCAATTGCCCATCGGGCTGCGCTTCTCCCTGCTGCACCGGGCCTTTCGCCGGCGGATGGACGCTCTGCTCTCCGAAAAGGAGCTGACGGGGGTCCAGTTCGGGGTGCTGATGGCTCTGCTGCGCATGGAAAAGGAGGGCCTGGAGGACGTGAGCCAGCGGGCCCTGGAGGAACGGGCCCGGGTCAGTCACGCCACCATGACCGAGATCCTGAGGCGCCTGGAAAAGAAGGACTTTCTCCGCACGGAGCAGAGTCAGCGGGACCGGCGCTTCAAATGCATCCGCGCAACGGAAAAGGCCTACCTGCTGAAGGACGAGCTGGCCGAGGCGGAAAACGAGACCTTTTCCTGGCTCTGCCGGGGGCTGAGCGAACAGCAGGTGGACAGCCTGCTGGCCAGCATTGACCTCATGCTGCAAAACGCATGGGAGGACAAGCAAAAAGGAGGCGAGAACAGCTGTGATTAAGACCTTCGTCAAATGTATCCGCGAATACTGGCTCCCCACGATCCTGACCCTGTTCTTCATCGTGCTGGAGGTCTTTATTGAGGTGCTGATCCCCACCCGCACGGCGGACCTGGTGAACAGCGTGAAGGCCGGGGACCCCATGGACGGCGTGCTGAAGATGGGCCTGATCCTGGTGGGCATGGCGGTGCTGAGCCTCTGCTGCGGGGCTTCCGCCGGTTTCCTGGGCGCCAGGGCCTCCGCGGGCTTTGCCAAAAACGTCCGGGGAGACGTGTTCCGCCGGATCCAGCGTTTCTCCTTTGAGAACATCGACAAGTTCTCCACCGCCTCCCTGGTCACCCGTCTGACCACGGACATCACCAATGTCCAGATGGCCTTCATGATGACCATTCGGGCTGCCGTCCGGGCGCCGCTGATGTTCGTGTTCTCCATCATCATGGCCTGGCGCATGGGCGGGAGCCTGGCCGCCGCCTTCCTGGTGGTGGTGCCGGTGCTGCTCTTCGGACTCATCTTCATCGCCCGCAAGGCCATGCCCGCCTTCCACGCGGTCTTCCGCAAGTACGACCGGATGAACGAGAGCGTGGAGGAGAACGTCCGCGGCATGCGGGTGGTCAAGGGCTTCGCCCGGGAGGGCTACGAGAAGGAGAAATTCGCCGCGGCCTCCGGGGATATCGCCAAGGATTTCACCAGGGCCGAGCGGATCGTGGCCCTGAACAACCCCCTCATGACCATCTGCATGAACTTCAACATGGTCTTCGTGCTGCTGGTGGGAGCCAAGCTCATCGTCACCAACAAGGGCCAGACCATCAACGTGGGCCAGATCTCCGCCATGCTCACCTACGGCATGCAGATCCTCATGAGTCTCATGATGATCTCCATGATCTATGTGATGATGACCATCTCCTGGGAGTCCATGAAGCGGCTCACCGAGGTGCTCAACGAGGAGCCCACGCTGCACAATCCCGAAAATCCCGTCATGACCGTTTCCGACGGCTCCATCGATTTCGAGGGCGTCAGCTTCAAGTACAGCGCGGAGGCCGAAAAGAACGCTCTGGAAGGCATCGACCTGCGCATCCCCTCCGGCGCTACCGTGGGCATCCTGGGCGGCACCGGCTCCAGCAAGACCACCCTGATCCAGCTCATCCCCCGGCTCTACGACGTGACCGAGGGCAGCGTGAAGGTGGGCGGCGTGGACGTCCGGGACTACGACCTGAACACCCTGCGCAACGCGGTCTCCGTGGTGCTGCAGAAGAACCAGCTCTTCTCCGGCACGGTGAAGGAAAACCTGCGCTGGGGCGATCCCGAGGCCACCGACGAGGAGCTGCGGGAGGCCTGCCGGCTCGCCCAGGCGGACGAGTTCATCCTGGCCCACGAGGAGGGCTATGACCGGCACATCGAACAGGGCGGCGCCAACGTCTCCGGCGGGCAGAAGCAGCGGCTCTGCATCGCCAGGGCCCTGCTGAAAAAGCCGAAGATCCTCATTCTGGACGACTCCACCAGCGCGGTGGACACCCGGACCGACGCCCTGATCCGAAAGGGCTTCAAGGAATACATCCCCGAGACCACCAAGATCATCATTGCCCAGCGGGTGGCCTCCGTGGAGGACGCGGACCTGATCCTGGTCATGGACAACGGCCGCATCGCCGAGCGTGGCACCCATGAGGAGCTGATGCGCAGGGGCGGCATCTACCGGGAGATCTACCAGCAGCAGACCAAGGGAGGTGAGGAGAATGCTTAAGGCCCCCGACAAAAAGCCCGAGGGCGGCTTCGATCCCGCCCGGATGCAGAAGATGCATAAATCCCGCGGAGAAATGCTGAAGGAGAACTTCGGCGCCATCAAATGGGCCCTGAAAAAGTTCTTCGGTTACTATCCCCGCCTGGCCCCCCTGGCCATGTTCTGCATCCTCTTCTCCGCCGCCATCGCGGCCATCCCCGCCGTTTTCATCCAGAGAATCCTGGACGTGATCCAGCGCTGGGAGACCAGCGGCGACTGGGCCGCCGCCAAGGCGGAGCTGCTGCCTTACATTTTTCTGCTGATCGGGCTGTATCTGGTCTCCATCTGCTCCCTGACCCTGGAGACGCAGCTGATGGCCGTGATGACCCAGGGCTTTTTGGACAAGCTGCGCCGGGAGATGTTCAACGGCATGCAGGATCTGCCCATCCGCTATTTCGACAGCCACAAGCACGGCGACATCATGAGCTTCTACACCAACGACATTGACACGCTTCGTCAGCTGATTTCCGGCTCCCTGCCCTCGCTGGTGCGCTCGGTGGCCATCGTGGTCGCGGTGTTCTTCATCATGCTCTGGTTCAGCCTCTGGATGACGCTGGTGCTGCTTCTCGGCGTTGCAGCCATGTTCTTCGTCACCAAGACCATCGGCGGCAGCTCCGCCAAGTATTTCATGAGCCAGCAGAAGGCCGTGGGCGCCATGGAGGGCTTTGCCCAGGAGATGATGAACGGCCAGAAGGTGGTCAAGGTCTTCTGCCACGAGGAGCAGAGCATTGAGGACTTCGACAAGGTGAACGGCGAGCTCTTCGACGTGAGCTACAAGGCCAACGCCTTTGCCAGCACCCTGGGCCCCATCATCGCCAACATCGGCAACGTGCTTTACGTGGGCCTGGCCCTGGCCGGCGGCGTCTTTATCCTGACAGGCGTCCCCAGCGTCAGCATCTCGGGCATGTTCTTTGACATCACGGTGCTGGTGCCCTTCCTGAACATGGCCCGGCAGTTCACCGGCAATGTGAACCAGCTCAGCCAGCAGATCAACTCCATCGTCATGGCCGGCGCCGGCGCCCAGCGCATCCTGAGCCTGGTGAACGAGCCGCCCGAGGTGGACGACGGCTATGTGACCCTGGTGAATGCCGAGCTCCAGCCCGACGGAAGCGTCACCGAGACCGAGAAGCACACAGGCCACTGGGCCTGGCGGCATCCCCATACGGCGGACGGCAGCGTGACCTACACGCCGCTCAGGGGCGACGTGCGCATGGTGGACGTGGACTTCGCCTATGTGGAGGACAAGCCCGTCCTGCACGACATCTCCGTCTACGCCGAGCCCGGCCAGAAGGTGGCCTTTGTGGGCGCCACCGGCGCGGGCAAGACCACCATCACCAACCTCATCAACCGCTTCTACGACATCGCCGACGGCAAGATCCGCTATGACGGCATCAACATCAACAAGATCAAGAAGGCGGACCTGCGCCGCTCCCTGGGCATCGTCCTGCAGGACACCAATCTCTTTACCGGCACCGTCCTGGAGAACATCCGTTACGGCAACCTCTCCGCCAGCCGGGAGGACTGCGTAAAGGCGGCGAAGCTGGCCGGGGCCGACGACTTTATCACCAGGCTCCCCCAGGGCTACGACACCGAGCTGCAGAACAACGGCGCCAACCTCTCCCAGGGCCAGCGGCAGCTGCTGGCCATCGCCCGGGCCGCGGTGGCGGATCCCCCGGTGATGATCCTGGACGAGGCCACCTCTTCCATCGACACCCGCACCGAGGCCATCGTGCAGCGGGGCATGGACAAGCTGATGGAGGGCCGCACCGTCTTCGTCATCGCCCATAGGCTCTCCACCGTTATGAACTCCGATGTGATCATGGTCCTGGACCACGGCCGCATCATCGAGCGGGGCAGCCACGAGAAGCTCCTGGCCGAGAAGGGCACCTACTATCAGCTGTATACGGGCGCGTTTGAGCTGGAGTGAGCGCGTAGGGGCGACCTTTGGTCGCCCGCCAATCGGAATCCCATACAGACAACGACACGCAGGCGGAAGCTTATCCGTCTGCGTGTCGCTGTTTTTTGCCTGTTTTTTCCGGCGTCCCGCGCCCGTAGGGCCTAGCTGTGGGCTCCTCGGCGGCCCTATGCCTTCCCCGCGCACGGGGAAGGCAAAACCGCATCCGTCCCGCGCCCGTAGGGGCGACCTTTGGTCGCCCGCCGATAGCCCCCGCGTGCGTGATCCGCGGCGCGATGGCTGCATCGCGCCCTACGCGTGCGGCGTTCAAACTCTGTCATTGCGCACCGGCGCGGCGATCCGTTCTCCTTTTTATTATCCCAGGTCCTTTGCGATCGTCCAGCTTTCCGGCCGGGTGAGGCCCCGTTCCGCGCAGGCTTCCGCAAAGCCCGCCTCGTCAAAGGGACCCAGCAGCTCCTCCTCGGGGATCAGGAAGATATAGTAACTGATCTCCCCGTGGGGCTCCTCCGGGTTTCCCTGGTGAAGGGGCAGCTCCGGCTCCCATTGCAGGAAAATGACTTCCTCCGTCCAGGAGACCGCGTAGATCTCCGGCCCCAGGATGGTTTTCCCGCTGTTCTCGCTCATTTTTTGGACCAGATTGATCCCATGGGCGTGCGTGCGCCAGATTTCATAGTCTCCCACCAGCTGTCGGCCCCAGTCCTGCAGTCCCGGGAAGCAGCCGGAGAGCAGCAGCGCGGCGAGGCAAAGGGAGACGATGGCGATGCGTTTTTTCATGGCGGAGAGCTCCTTCTGCCTCGATTCAAGAGCCGCAGAGGCCTATGGAGGCGCGGGACGGAACGGCAGCGCAGAACGGCGGGAGGGGCAAGCCCCTCCCCTACGAAGGAACCGGCGTTTGCGCGTGGCCGCGGGCGCTTCGTGAAGCGCCCCTACGGTGAGGGACGGACGTGGACAGGGGACGGCGGGCGACCGAAGGTCGCCCCTACGGTGAGGGACGGACGTGGACAGGGGACGGCGGGCGACCAAAGGTCGCCCCTGCGGGGCGCAGGGAGAGCGGGAACGACAAGTCCTCCGTCACGGCGAAGCTGACAGGTGAGGGAGAAAGAAGAACTGCGGCTGGTGCATGAAGATGACATTCTCCCTCATCACCCCCAGTGTGCGCACTGGGGGAGCTTCCCCCGCCGGGGGAAGCACAGGCCGCCGGGGGAAGGCGGGCGACCAAAGGTCGCCCCTACGGTGAGGGACGGACGCGGACTGGGGACGGCGGGCGACCAAAGGTCGCCCCTACGGTGAGGGACGGACGTCGGTGCGGATTCCCCGTAGCGCCGACCCCTACGGCAATTCCGAGTTCCGAATTCCGAATTCCGAATTCTTCCTGTATTCCAGCAGGTCCCCGGGCTGGCAGTCCAGGGCCTGGCAGAGCTTCTGCAGGGTGCTGACCTTCACGGCCTTGGCCTTGCCGGTTTTCAGGATGGACATGTTCGCCAGGGTGATGCCCACCTTCTCCGCCAGCTCCGTGACGCTCATTTTTCGTTTTGCCAGCATCACGTCGATGTTGAATACGATCTCGCCTTCCATGATATTCTTTCCCTATATGGTCAGCTCCTGCTGCTCCTGCAGCAGCGCGGCCTTCATCACCAGATGGGACAGGGCGGCAGCCGCCACGGAGATGGCCACGCCCACAAAGACCACGATCAGGCTCATCAGGGTGACGCCGGGGTGGCTCCAATCCAGGAACAGGTAGAGGATGTTGCCGATGAAGAAGAAGGCCGCGTCCCCGGCGGCCAGGCCGGAGATCCACTTGAGGAGCCTTGCGTTCTCCACGGAGAAGGAGCGGTCCTTCCCGATGTTCACCGCGATGATCCAGCCGAAGGCCAGGGCCGCGTAGATCGGCAGCGCCGTCACCCAGATGAGCACCAGCCAGGGCCAGTAGAGATGGTCGAAGACCCCGTCCTCCGCCACGGCCACGGTCTGCCCCAGCATGGGCACCACCAGCAGATACACCACCAGCCCGCAGGCGCCGACGCCGACGATGATGAATTTCAGCCAATTGGAAAGCGCCTTTTGTCTCATATCTTGATACTCCCTTTCTTGTTCCGCCCCGCTGAGATTGCTTCCGCGGGGAGGCTTCGGCGAAACGCTCTGCCGCATTTTGCCGTCTGTCTGGCTGTTATTGTAGCAAGCCGGTTTTCGCCTGTCAAGTAAAATTTATCGTTTTACGATAAATTCAGAAAGCTTAAGAATTTCCCGCTTCATTCCCGTCCGCCGGAACTGCTCCGCGGCAGCTGTTCCCCGCCCGTGTGTTTCCCTGCGTTCCCTTCCGGGACGCTCAGCACGGGGCTTGCGGGCGCCGCGAAACTGTGGTATGCTGGATTACAAGATCAAATACGACAATAGGAGCGAGAGCATGAAAACCATCGCAAGCTTTACTGTGAACCACGACACCCTGGAGAGGGGGATGTACGTCTCCCGGATCGACGGGGACGTGGTGAGCTATGATATCCGCATGAAAAAGCCCAACGCCGGGGACTATCTGCCGGTTCCGGCCATGCATACCCTGGAGCATCTCTTCGCCACCTTTGCCCGCAACAGCGAGTGGGGCGAGCAGGTGGTCTATGTGGGTCCCATGGGCTGCCGCACAGGCTTTTATCTGCTGCTGCGGGACAGTGTGAGCCGGCAGCAGGCCCTGGAGCTTGTGCGCCGGAGCATGGCCTTCGCCGCGGCCTTCGAAGGGGAGATCCCCGGGGCCAGGCGGCGGGAATGCGGCAATTACCTGGAGCACGACCTTCCGGGGGCCCGAAGGGAGGCCGCGGCGATGCTGCCTGTTCTGGAGGTCTGGTGCCCGGAAAAGATGGAGTACGCGCCCTGAGAGAGGGCTCGGCCGCCCGGAGGAATCCTTCAATGGGACTCGTTTCCCTCTTGCGGGAAGGAAAAGAATATGTTATAATATCACGCCGCTGTGCGGGCGGCTGGAAAACAACAGGCCGTATCCGGGCGAAATACCGGAGAGACAGCACAGGAAAGGGTCGACATCATGGATCAGAGAGGGAATATAAGTGCGAATAACGGCAACCCCAGGCTGGCAGACATCCGTTCCCAGCAGAACCAGCGCCAGGACGAGGAGCTGGACCTGCGGGAGATCGTCAGCCTTCTGGTGCATCACGCCTGGGTCATCGCCCTGGCTGCGCTGGCCGGCGCGCTGCTGGTCGGCATCGGCGTGAAGCTCTTCGTTCCGGCCAGGTATACGGCCAAGGCCACCATCTATGTGTTCAGCATCGACGAAGACAATTCCTCCCAGGACATCAACAAGGCGGTCAAGATGACAACGGACTTCCAGATCATCGCTACCACCCGCAACACCATTCAGATGGTGATCGAGGATCTTGGCGAGGATATAACCGTGTCGCGGCTGATGAAGGAGAACACCATCAAGGTCACCAACCCGGAGGGCTCCCACATGCTGCGCATCTCCGTCACCAACAAGGATCCCGCCATGGCGGCCAGGGTCAGCAACTCTCTTGCCAGCATCATGTGCGACCAGATCGCCTACATCATGAAGTCCGAGCGGCCGCAGTTCGTGGAGCCCGCGGTGATGGGCTCCAAGACCAGCCCCTATGTGCGCAGAGACGCCCTGATCGGCGGCGTGGCCTTCGGCCTGATCGCTGTGATTTTCGTGCTGCTGCGCTACTTTATCAACGACACCATCACCACCGAGGAGGATGTGAACCGCTATCTTGGCCTTACCATCCTCAGCTCCGTTCCTTTGGAACGAAATAATAAATAAATGAGCTCCCTGGAAAAACTGGTGGATCTCCACTGCCACCTGATGCCCTATGTGGACGACGGCGCCTATGATGAGGACGAATGCCTGGAGCTGCTGAAGCGAGAGGCCGCCCAGGGCGTGCGTACCATCTGCCTGACCCCCCATCTGCGGGCGGATATGTTCGAGACTACCGATGAAGAGGTGCAGGAGCACTTTGCACAGGTGCAGAGGCTGGCGCGGGAGGCGGAGCTGCCCCTCACGCTGTATCACAGCCGGGAGTACCATTATGACCGGATCCTGCGCAGCCGTTTGCAGACGAGGGATCTGCGCCCCCTGGGAGCGGGAAACACGCTGCTGGTGGAGTTCAGCGGGCGAGAGGATGAGGCCGAGATGCTGGAGGCGGTGGACCGGGTCCGCCGGTCGGGCTATACGCCGCTGGTGGCTCATGTGGAGCGCTGCTTCGCGATCCATGAGGACTGGGCCTTCGCCCATGAGCTGCGCTCTGCCGGGGCGCTGCTGCAAGTGAACGCCGGCAGCATCCTGGGCCGGGAGGGCCTGCGGCAGAAGCTGCTGACCAGAAAACTGCTGCAGAAGGATCTGGTGACGGTCATCGCCAGTGACGCTCACGATACCAGCGTCCGCGTGCCGGAGTTGGGCCTGTGCGCGGAGCATCTGGAGAACAAATTCGGCCGCGGACTGGCCCGGCGGCTTTTATGGGAAAACCCTACCGCGATTCTGAACGGACAGACAATAAGAGGAGAGTAAAGGCATGCAGCAAATTGTGATCAATAAGCGGGATATGCCCTATGATGTGAATGAGGCCATGAAGCTTCTTCGCACCAATCTGCAGTTCTGCGGGAAAGACAAAAAGGTCATTCTGATCACCAGCACCCTGGCGGACGAGGGGAAGAGCACCGTGGCGCTGAACCTGTGCCGGTCTCTGGCCCAGCTGGGCTCCCGGGTCATTCTGGTGGACGCCGATATGCGCAAATCCGTGCTGGCCGACCGCTATAACAGGGGCGACCGCAATCAGCCCGGTCTGAGCCATCTGCTCTCCGCCCGCAGCGGTCTGGAGGAGGTGCTGCTGGAGACCGATATGGAGAATCTGCACATCATTCTGGCCGGCCGCGTGCCCCCCAACCCGGCGGAGCTCCTGTCCAACTCCAGAATGCAGAAGCTCCTTGAGATCTGCCGGGAGGAGTACGATTATGTGATCGTGGACACCCCCCCTATCAACCTGGTGGTGGATGCCGCCATTGTCGCCCCGCTCTGCGACGGCATCGTGATGGTGGTCTCCTCCGGCAACGTGCCCTACCGCATGGCCCAGAGCGCGCTGGATCAGCTCCAGGCTACCGGCTGCCCGGTCCTGGGCGCGGTGCTGAACATGGTGGACCAGAAAAACGACAAGTATTACTACCGCAAGGGCTATTACCGCAAGGGCTATTACCAGAAGTACTACGGCAGCTACTACGGCGATTACAGAAAGCGCCTGGAAAAGAGCAAACGCAGCAAAAAGTAAAGCAACACATAAGAGGAACGGATGGAGGATCAGAAGGTCCTCCATCCGTTCTTCTTAAAATGAATAATGAATAATGAATAATGAATAATTATGGTATCACGCCTTCGGCGTGATGGATTTGAATGGATCGCCGCAGGCGATACCATATCTGTTCACCGTTCACTGTTCGTTGTTCACCGTTCACTGTTCGTTGTTCACCGTTCACTGTTCACCGTTCACTGTTCACCGTTCACTGTTCACTGTTCACTGTTCACCGTTCACTGTTCACTGTTCACTGTTTTCCCGATGATCGCGTCCAGCTTTTCGGCGTAGGCCGCCGGGGCGACGTGCATGCTCTCCACATGCCGGGCGCCGGGAACAAAGAGGCAGTCCTTTTCGCCGCCGCAGCTCTCGTAGAGCGCGGGGGCGTTGCGGAAGGGCACCATGGGATCCTCCCGCCCGTGGACGAAGAGGATGGGGACCCGGGTTTTCTCGAGAGAGGGCCGGGCGTCCGCCTGCCGCAGGTCCACCTTGGCGATCAGCCGGTGCAGCAGGCGCAAGGGATAGAAAAAGGGCCCCAGCATGCCCAGCAGCTGGTCCCGGGCGTCCCGAAAGCCGCTGTCCTCCACGATGCATTTGACGTTTTCCGGGCAGCGGTCCGCCATCTTCAGCACCGTGCAGGCCCCCATGGAGAAGCCGTGGAGGACGATCTGCACTTCCTCGCCGAAGCGCTCGCGCAGAAAGTCGATCCAGCGCAGGCAGTCCCCGTCCTCAAAGGCCGCAAAGCCGATGAAGCGGCCCTCGCTCTCCCCATGGGCCTCGTGGTCGCAGCAGAAGAGGTCGAAGCCCCGGCTGAGGTAGTAGTCGTAGTACATGCCGGCGGTTTCCGCGTGCTCGGAGCGGTAGCCGTGGACCAGAAAGGCGATGCGCCTGCCCTCCCCGCCGCCGGGGAAGTAGAAGCCCCGCAGCAGGGCGCCCCGCCCGGAGCGGAGCTCAAAGCGCTCCTGGGGCAAGGCCCGCAGCTTCTCCGCGTCCCCGTCCCGGTGGGCGTAGTAGTCCTCCTTGTGGCTCTTGCCGTTCATCAGCGGCGAGAGCAGGGGAGAGCCCTCCCGGCAGAAGACGTGCCGGTACAGCTCCCCGGTGAAGCCGGCCAGAACTCCCAGGCCCAGACCGGCAAGGAGCAGAGCTTTCTTCATTTCAGCTCACCTTCATCACGGCGCCGACGGTGGCCAGCAGGGTGCACAGGCCAACCAGGATCAGGAAGGGCGCCGTGCCGAAGCTTCCCACCAGGACAGATTCCTTTACCCGGCGGCGGGAAAGCGCGTAGGCCACGATGACGCCCAGCCCTGTCACCACCTGGATGATGCTGGCGAAGCGGGAGAGACCCACGAAGCTGGCGGGAACCAGGAGGGCGATGAGCAGGCAGGGCAGAGAGGCCAGCAGCCAGCTCAGGCGCTCGTCCCAATGGGTCTGCTCATGGACGATGTCCCGCAGGTTCAGGGTGTTGGCCCAGAAGGAGGTGGCCAGGGCGAAGAGGGTGAACACATAGCCCACGATCTGCACCCAGCCGCCCAGGGCTCCGGACAGGTCCACCAGAGCGCCCTTGTCGCTGATGGATGCGCCGGCGGCCAGCAGGGTGGTGAGGGTCACCAGCAGGATGAGGCAGGCATTGATGCCCAGGCCCGCCGCGATGGCGCCGCGGATCCGCTTCCTGTCCCCCTGCAGGCCCTTAACCACCTGGGGGGTGGACATGACCGCGGACAGGGAGAAGGAAATCATGCCGAAGAGGGCCAGGGCGTTGTTGGCCCCGCGGAAGCCCGTGGGGAGAGGCTGCGTCTCCTGCCGGAGGGCGGCAGCCAGAAGGATCCCCACCACCACGACCATGGCGGCGACGGAGTATTGCTCGCACACGCCCACGATCTTCAGCCCGAAGAAGACCACTCCGGCGCCAAGGACATAGAACAGCAGCATGCCCAGGGGGCGGGGAAGCTGGAACCAGTCTTCAAATACATTAGCCGCGCCGGTGAGGAAGGCGCTGACGTTGAAGAGCACCGACAGGCCCAGCAGGATAAAGGCCGCCCAGGTGAAGACGGTCTTGAGCTTGCCGGAGAACATTTCCCGGTCGAAGCAGGTGATGAACTGGGCGCCGTCGTTGTTGTAGCTCAATTCCGCGATGATGAGGTGCAGAAGGAGATTGAAAAGATAGCAGAAGCCCAGGATCAGGAAGAGCTCCCGCAGACTGTTGTGGGCCGCAAGATAGGGCACCGTCAGGATGCCCGCGCCCACGCCGTGGCCGATGATGATGCTGGTGGCCTCCAGAAAACTGAGGCGGTCTTTTCCGATTGCCTTTTTCATGATGCGCGCTCCTTGTCAGCTTCTGTCGAAGAGAATAATACCAGTATACGGGCATTTCCGCACCTTGTCAATCACCGCGGGAGAACGGGAGACGAGAGCGGCCCAGCCGCGGCGGCTGCATAATCTTTCCAGTTCTGCACATACTGCAGATGCCGCCAGGCGGAAAAACTCGCAGAAAGGGCTTGCCCTGCCCGCTCGGGAAATGTATAATAACGGCGAAACGCCGCAGGGCCTCTCTTCGAAGCGCTTTGCGGCTCATCCGGCCGATTGTCCTCTGCAGCGCAGAAGGCGGCGGGGATCAGATAAAGCCCTTGATCGGGCGTCAGAATCAGAAAGGCATAATCATGGACGATAAGAAAAAGAAGCTGCTGCGCGTCGGCGGGATCGTACTCGCCGCGGTGGGGATCCTGCTGCTGACAGGATGGGGGATCTACCGGAGCTGGGAGAAGCCGCCGGAGCTGGCGGAGCCGGTACTGGTCCAACAGGCCGGACCGGAGGATGGACTGGAGCTGGCGGACCTCCCGGAAAAGGAGCCCGCGGCGGGACCCGGCGCGGAGCAGAAGGCGGAGGAGCCGCAGGAGATCGGAGATGCAAAGGAGCTCAGCGCCGGACCGGACTTGAGCCCGGTCCTGGAGCAGGACGCGAGCCCTTCGCCGAAGCCCGCTGCCACGCCGAAGCCCGGCGCGGCGTCTGAGCCAGCCTCCACGCCGAAGCCCGCTGCCACGCCCGGGCCCATGCCCACGCCTACGGACGAGCCGCTGCCGGAGGGGGAGGCTGTCCCCACCACCCGGCAGGACGGGGTGATCACCATCCTGCTGGTGGGCAATGACAACGGCAACGGCAATACCGACACCATCGTGCTGGGGCGTATCGACACGGTGAACCATGTGATGGATTTCGTCAGCATCCCCCGGGACACGCTGATCAACACCAACTGGCGGGTGCGCCGTGTCAACACGGTCTACTGGGGCACCAAGCACGGCGGAGGAGACGGGATCGAGGCTCTGAAAATGCAGATCAGCCGCCTCACCGGCTTCCGCCCGGACTGCGTGGCCGTCATTGACCTGGAGGTCTTTGTAGAGGCGGTTGACTTGATCGGGGGCGTCTGGTTCGACGTGCCCGAGGCCATGGACTACGACGACTGGGGACAGGAGCTCTATATCCACCTGCAGCCGGGCTACCAGCTGCTGGACGGTTACAACGCCATGTGTCTCTGCCGCTTCCGCAGCGGCTATGTGACCGGAGATCTGGGCCGCATCGAGATGCAGCAGCAGTTCCTCAGCGCCTGCGCCTCCCAGTTCCTGTCCCTGGGGAACGTGCCCAAGGCCAGACAGCTGGTGAAGCTCTTGTCGGAAAACCTGGACACGGATCTGAACGCGGCCAACATGGCCTACCTGCTGCGGCAGTATCTGGCCTGCAAGCCGGAGGATATCCGCTTCCACCTGGCCCCCGTCGACACGGCCACCTTCGCCGGCTGCAGCTATGCGCTGCTGCGGGTGGATCCCTGGCTGGAGCTGGTGAACAGCTGTCTCAGCCCCTTTGAGACGCCCATAACCCGCAAGAACGTGGATATTGTCTATCTGAAAGGAAACGGCGTAGGCTGCACGGGCCGCCTGCAGGATCCGAATTATTACAAGCCCGCGCCCACGCCCACGCCTACGCCGGAGGAGGATGAAGGCGGCGAGGCCGTCATTGTGACGCCCAGTCCCGATCCGGAGCCCACGCCCACGCCGGAGCCGACGACGGAGCCCACGCCGGAGCCGACGCCTGAGCCCACGCCCGCCCCGGAACCGACGCCGGAGCCGACACCGGAGCCCACGCCCACACCCACGCCGGAGCCAACGCCTACGCCTGCGGATGAGGGCGGGCCGACCATCATCGTCGTGGAGCCATAAGGAAACGATGATTCAACCGGCGAGAGCAGACTTTCCGGAAGATGCCGAAGTCGATTGGATCAGCGTTTTCCAAAGCGAAAAGCCGGAGCTTCCGAAATGAACGGACAGCCCCGGCTTTCCCTTTTTCCGGAGGGGAAAAAATGGGCATTTTCCACAAAATGCGGGCTTTCCGGCGGTTTTTTGGCTTGAGCCTCTTCCCTTTTTACAAGCCTTAGGGTATAATACTCAGCGACCAAGCGGAACCCAATTAAATAGGAGGTTTACCAATGAAAGACGTTTTTACCATCGTTGACGTACTGGCCCGCGAGATCCTGGACTCCCGCGGCAACCCCACTGTTGAAGTCGAAGTGTATCTGGACGACGGCACCGTGGGCCGCGCGGCGGTCCCCTCCGGCGCTTCCACCGGCATCCATGAGGCCTGCGAGCTGCGGGACGGCGACAAGGACCGTTTCCTGGGCAAGGGCGTGCTGAAGGCCGTGGAAAACGTGAACACCATCATCGCCGAAGAGATCATTGAGATGAACGTGCTGGATCAGGCCGCCATCGACAAGGCCCTGATCGAGCTGGACGGCACCCCCAACAAGACCCGTCTGGGCGCCAACGCCATCCTGGGCGTGTCCCTGGCCTGCGCCAAGGCCGCGGCCCTGGCCACCGGCAACAGCCTGTACAACTATATCGGCGGCGTGAATGCCAAGACCCTGCCGGTCCCCATGATGAACATCCTCAACGGCGGCGCCCACGCCTCCAACAGCGTGGACATCCAGGAGTTCATGATCATGCCCGTGTCCGCTCCCAGCTTCCGGGAGGCTCTGCGCCGCTGCGCCGAGGTCTTCCATCAGCTGAAGAAGACCCTGAAGGCCAACGGCACCCCCGCCGCCGGCGTGGGCGACGAGGGCGGCTACGCTCCCGACCTGGGCGCCGATGAGGACGCGCTGAAGGTCATCGTCAAGGCCATCGAGGAGGCCGGCTACAAGCCCGGCGAGGACTTCATGATCGCCATGGACGCCGCCGTGTCCGACTGGTTCAACAAGGAAGACGGCAAGTACCACCTGCCCAAGCGGGGCACCGTCATGACCAGCGACGAGATGATCGACATGTGGGAGGACCTGGTCAACAAGTATCCCATCATCTCCATCGAGGACGGCCTGGGCGAGGACGACTGGGACGGCTGGGTCCGCCTGACCAAGCGCCTGGGCGACCGGGTCCAGCTGGTGGGCGACGACCTGTTCGTCACCAACGCCGCCCGCGTGAAGCAGGGCATCAAGCTGGGCGCCGCCAACGCGGTCCTCATCAAGGTCAACCAGATCGGCACCCTGACCGAGACCCTGGACGCCATCCAGACCGCCAACCGGGCCGGCTACACTGCCATCGTGTCCCACCGCTCCGGCGAGACCGAGGACACCACCCTGGCCGACATCGCCGTGGCCGTCAACGCCGGGCAGATCAAGACCGGCGCTCCCTCCCGCACCGACCGCGTGGCCAAGTACAACCAGCTGCTGCGCATCGAGGAGGAGCTGGACGACGTGGCCCAGTATCCCGGCCGCGCCGCCTTCTTCAACATCAAGTAAGACCATGCGAACGGGGACTGTGAGAGTCGTCCCTTAAGAAAAGGACGCTTCCAAGGACAAAGGCCTGGAGGCGTCCTTGTTTTTTCCGCAGGCTTTCCATGCGTTGGCAGCAAGCGGGAATACGGGATCCTTCCGACCGGGCGGAAGAGCGGTCCCGTCCGCCGCGTTGCGGCAGGGAAGAGAAGGGGAACTGCCGCCGGTCTCCGGCTGGCTTGGCGGCGATTGCTGTTCGCATGCCTTTTTCGCATGCTCGTGTAGACAATGTCTGCGCTTTGTGGTATCCTGCTTGCGGGAGCGAAAAACTCTGCGCGCCTGCCGAACAGGCGCCATCTTATACTAATTTCTGATAAGAAGCTTTAAAAAGATTCCGAGGCAGAATTGTGCCAGACGAGGCGCCTTCCGCAGAGCATAATGGAGATATATGGTCAAGGAAGGCAACGAAGTATGACACAATTCTGGCCGGAAGACTT